>CAJWII010000072.1 GCA_913041065.1 uncultured Flavobacteriales bacterium | reverse complement strand
CCCCAAACACGTACGGCGTGATCGCTGAGTGGTGTGAAGGCAGCCAGTCCTTCCAGCCCAAGGGACGCCAATTCTGTGGATTGTTGATGGGCGACCACAGCAAAACCGCCATTCACACTGCGTTTTCCACGGCCACCGTGGTGGGCGTGATGGCCAATGTGTTTGGGGAGCAAACCCCGCCCCGCCACGTCCCAAGTTTCCAATGGGGAGTGACCGGCGACGTCAAGATTGACCTCGACAAAGGGCTGGACGTGGCGCGAAAAGTCAAGGCGCGCCGCAAGCGGACCATGTCCGCCGACGAAGAGCATGCCATTCGGGCACTCTTTTCGAAATAAGTCTGCCAAGCTGTCGCAACAAGTCGGGTGGCACGGCGTTTGACCTGTGCATGTCCATACACGCCCTGACCATGAACATCAAACTGAGCGACACCCAGGACCAAGAGTTCATCCCCATCCTGACCGAGGAGGATGAAACGGCCATGCAGGAAACCGACATTCCGGAGTTGCTCCCGCTGTTGTCGCTTCGAAACACGGTGCTTTTCCCTGGCGTGGTGATTCCCATCAGTGTGGGGCGCGACAGGTCGGTCCGGCTCATCAAGGAGGCGAACAAGGCCGCGCAGGTGATTGGGGTGGTGAGCCAAAAGGAGGACGACACCGAGGTGCCCGGCCCGGACGATTTGAACCGCGTTGGCACCGTCGCCCGCATCATGAAAATGTTGAAGATGCCTGACGGCACCAACACCGTGATCCTTCAGGGACAACAGCGTTTCAAGTGGGACGAAGTTATCCAGGAAGAACCCTACCTCAAAGCGAAAGTCTCCTCCTACAGGGGAATCGAAGAGCCCCTGCCCGAAAAGGAAAGCCAGGCCATGGTGGAGAGCTTGCGCGATTTGGCCGCCGAGCTCATTGAAATGAACCCCAACATCCCCACGGAAGCGGCAGAGGTCATCAAGGGCATCAACCGGCTGGGGTTTTTGGTCAACTTCATTGGCAGCAACATGCAGGTGAAAGTGGACGAGAAGCAGCGCATTCTGGAAGAAGTGGATTTGGGCAAACGCGCCCAGACAGTGCTGGAGATGCTTCACAAGGAGAAGCATATGCTCTCTTTGAAGCAGGACATCCACGCCAAAGTCAAGACCGACCTCGACCAACAGCAGCGCGAATTCTTTCTCCACCAACAGATGAAAACCATCCAGGACGAGCTGGGTGCCAATCCGTTGAAGGAAGAAATTCAGGAAAAGCGTGTCAAAGCGGCGGACAAAAACTGGCCCGACCACGCCAGGGAAGCCTTCGACAAAGAGCTTGGAAAGCTGGAACGGATGAACCCTCAAGGCAGCGAGTACAGCGTGCACTCCAACTACTTGGACGTGATGCTCGAACTTCCTTGGAACGAAGTCTCCAGCGACAACTTCGATTTGACCCATGCCCAAGCGGTGCTAGACCAAGACCACCACGGGCTGGAAAAAGTGAAGGAGCGCATCATTGAACACTTGGCGGTGCTCAAAATCAAAGGCGACATGAAGGCCCCCATCCTTTGCCTGTACGGCCCTCCAGGCGTGGGCAAGACCTCCTTGGGCCGAAGCATCGCGGAAGCCCTCGGACGGAAATACGTCCGCATGAGCTTGGGCGGGTTGCGCGACGAAGCCGAAATCCGTGGCCACCGCAAGACGTACATCGGCGCCATGCCTGGACGGGTGCTTCAGAACCTCAAGAAAGCGGGCACAAGCAACCCGCTGTTCATCTTGGACGAGATTGACAAGTTAGGCAGAGACCACCACGGCGACCCCTCCTCCGCCCTGCTTGAGGTGCTCGACCCAGAGCAAAACCACACCTTTCACGACAACTACCTCGACTTGGACTACGACCTGAGCAAGGTCATGTTTATGGCCACGTGCAACGACTTGAGCACCATCCAGCCTGCGTTGAGGGACCGGATGGAAATCATCGACGTCAGCGGATACACGCTGGAAGAGAAGGTCCAAATCGGAAAGCAACACCTCCTGCCCAAGCACCTCAATGCTTCAGGGCTGGCGCCGGCCAGCCTCAAAGTGCCCGTGGCCACCATCCAAGCGGTGGTGGAACAATACACGAACGAGAGCGGGGTGCGCGGACTGGACAAGCGTTTGGCCAAACTCGTTCGGCACCGTGCAAAGCAGATTGCCCTTGAAGAAGCCCACGACGTGAGCGTGGATGCAGGGCACCTCCACGACATTTTGGGCATTGCCAGGGAAAAGGACAAGTACGAGGGCAACGACGTTGCAGGCGTGGTGACGGGCCTGGCCTGGACGCCCCGTGGTGGCGACATCCTTTTCATCGAATCGTCCTTGACTCCAGGCAAAGGCAAGCTGACGTTGACCGGCAATTTGGGGGCGGTTATGAAAGAATCTGCCGTGATTGCGCTGCAACACCTCAAGGCCCATGCCGATTGGTTGGGGTTGACTCCCGACGTGTTTGACAAGTGGGACGTTCACATCCACGTGCCCCAGGGCGCCATTCCCAAGGATGGCCCAAGCGCAGGCATCACCATGCTCACCGCGTTGGCCAGCGCCTTCACCCAACGCAAGGTCCGGAAATACATGGCCATGAGTGGTGAAATCACGTTGCGTGGCCAAGTGTTGCCGGTGGGAGGCATCAAAGAGAAAATCCTGGCCGCCAAGCGGGCCGGCATCAAGGAAATCATCCTTTGCGAGCGCAACCGGAAAGACGTGGACGACATCAACCCCCGCTACATCAAAGGCCTCAGCTTCACGTACGTCACGCACATGCGCCAGGTGGTGGACAGGGCCATGCTGGGCCAGCAAGTGGACAACCCCCTGCGCGTGGTCGCCTCGTAACTTGCCCTCATGCCCGCAATCTCCTGGTTCCGCCATGTCGCGTTGTTCAGCCTGACGCTTGGACTCCAATCCTTGTGCGCGCAGGACGTTCCCACATCTCTGGCCTGGGACGTAGTCGCAGCCCCTCGCCACGCCGCGCTGGGCGGCTTGGACGTGGCGCCCCTCGAAGCCGACGGGTGGTCGGTGGCCGTGCACCCGTGCGCACTGGATTCCACAGTGGAACGCGACCTGTACACTTCCTACTTGGATTATTTCGCAGGCATCCGCGCCGGTGCCGTCACCTGGCCTCTGGCCCAGCATGGCAAGCGCGCGTCCCACGTGGGCATCCGTTTTTCGACGTTCGGGACGTTCGAAGGCACCACAGCCGCAGGACTCGAATCGGGAAATTTCTCCGGCGGAGACTACATCGCCCAGTGCGGCACCTCGTGGGCGTTGGGCTCGCAATGGACTTTGGGGGCCACAGGGTGGGCAGGACATCGGAACCTCGCGCAAGTGAATGCAGGCGTGTTGGCCGTGGATTTGGCGGCGCTTCGTCGCACCCAAAACGGCATGGGCGCCCTTGGCTTCGTCGTGAGCAACCTGGGCGTGCAGGAGGACTTTTCTGGCATCATGCCCCAAGGGAGGCTGCCCTACAACGTGCAGGCGGGTTGGACCCAGACCTTTCCCAATGCGCCCTTCACCTTCCACTTGAGGATGCAGATGCTGAACACATGGGAGCTTGCGCCCGAAGGCACCTACGACGACGCCTACGACCCGCTGACCGGAGAAGTCATCCCCAACGACATTTGGGAATGGGGAGATCAACTCGCCCGACACCTGACCGGCGGGGTCACACTGAAGCTGGGACCTCAATTGACGGGGCATTTGGGCTACAACCACCAACGGCAAAAAACCATGGTTGCCGCAGGCCGGACTGGCTTGAATGGGCTGTCCATGGGGCTTCAAGGTCAGTTCAAAGCGCTCCACTACAGCGTGGCCAGAAGCGTATACCACTTCGCAGGAACCTCCACGCATTTGGCCTTGGCGATTCAGGTGCCTCAACAAGGCCGCGAATCTGGGCGCAATCAGCCCTGATTGTTGCTTGGGGCAAGTTATCTTCGACGCATGGGTCGCAGTCGCATCAACATCGCCATTGACGGGCACTCGAGTGCTGGAAAAAGCACCATGGCCAAATCCTTGGCCAAGGAACTCAATTACGTCTACATCGACACAGGGGCGATGTACCGTGCCGCCACACTTCACGCCATGAAAGAGCGCAATGTGGTCGACACCGAAGTGAACGAGGTGGGGTTGCGTGCCGGGTTGGAGCGCATGTTCTTGGCCTTCAAGTACAATCCCAAGACGGAACAGTCTGAGATCCACTTGAACGGCGTGAACGTCGAGAAAGAAATCCGAAGCATGGATGTGGCCAACAAGGTGAGCTTGGTGGCGCGGGTGCCTGAGGTGAGGACCAAACTCGTGGCCATCCAACAACGCATGGCCGAGGCTGGCGGGGTGGTCATGGACGGCCGAGACATCGGCACGGTCGTGCTGCCCGACGCGGAACTCAAGGTCTTCATGACAGCGGACCCTGAAACACGCGCTTACAGACGGTTGCGCGAATTGCAGTTGGCGGGCAAAGACGTGTCGTACGACGACGTCTTGGACAACGTCCTCAGCCGCGACCGCATCGACTCTGAGCGTGCGGTGGCGCCCCTGCGCCAAGCTGAAGACGCCGTCGTGGTCGACAACAGCGACTTGACCGTGGAAGAGCAGTTCAACTTCTTGCTCTCCCTTGCGCGAACCCGCATGGCGGACCGCACTTGATGGTCCGGCTTGCGTTGACCCTAGGGGCGTTGTTTGCCTTTTGGGGCTGCTATTTTGGCCAACACCCTTCCCTGACTTCTTCCCTCAAACCACCGGCGTTTTTGGACGGTCCTGTGGATGTCGTGGACAGCTTGATGGCCACGTTGACCATGGAACAGCGCGTGGCCCAACTGCTCATGGTCCCCATCTACGCCCGAACCGACACCGCAGGCTGGGCAGAGGCCGAGCGATGGACCCGCGACCTCGGGTTGGGCGGCGTGATTTGCATGCAAGGCGGGCCCGCCCACCAGCGCGTTCGATTGAAGCGGTTGCAGGACTTGGCCTCCGTTCCTTTGATGGTGTCCTCCGATGCCGAATGGGGGTTGGGCATGCGCCTGGACAGCACGCGCTCCTTCCCGCGGGCCATGACCTTGGGCGCCACGCGCAACGAGGAACTGGTCAGGATGTTTGGGCAAGTGGTGGGGCAAAGCCTCCGTGCCACGGGCGTTCACGTCAACTTCGCCCCGGTGGTGGACGTCAACTCCAACCCGATCAACCCTGTGATTGGCAGCCGAAGCTTTGGCGAATCCGTGGCGTGGGTGTCCAGGCTGGGGCAAGCCTACGCCGACGGCCTCCAGGACCAGCTTGTGCTGGCCACCGCCAAGCATTTTCCAGGACATGGCGACAGCGACAGCGACTCTCACGCCACGCTGCCTTCCATATTGCACGACCGCGCGAGGTTGGATTCGGTGGAATTGGCCCCGTTCCAACACGCGTTCGACCACGGCATGGGCGGGGTGATGGTCGCCCACTTGGACGTGCCCGGGTTGGACAGCACCGAAGCCCAACCTTCCACCCTCTCCCCGGCCATTGTCGACACGTTGTTGCGTCAAGAGATGGGCTTTCAAGGCCTGGTGTTCACAGACGCCATGAGCATGAAGGGGTTCGCCGATTTTGCGGGTGAGCGCCGACGCATCCGAGACGCCCTGAAAGCGGGCAACGACGTCTTGTTGTTCCCGGGCGACCCCGTCGCGGCCATTGAAGAAGCCATGGCGTCCTTGGCGGACGGCACCTTGGACACCCTGGACATTGACACGAAATGCCGGCGCGTGCTGTTGGCCAAACTTTGGTCCCACGCTGGTGAAACCGTGCCGGCCACCGGAACCGCCTGGGAACCCAAGCATGCCGAACTCGTTCACCGAGAACTTCTCGCACAAAGCCTGACCATGCTGCCAGGACACACGTCCTATCCCAAGACCTGGTATGCCACGCAGGGCCATGCGGTGATGTTGGATTTGGCCAACCACGGCAAGTCCTGCGCCCCCCTCGAAGACCAACTCGCCAACCACCTTGGTGAAGGGTGGACCGTGTCGCGGCACGTGTTGGGAAAAGATGGAAGTGGCCTGGGCAAACGCGAAGTCCAATCCGCGCTGGCGCAGGCCACCCATGTGTTGGTCACCGCCACCGAAATGAGCCACCGGCCCTCACGAAACTTCGGCGTCCAGCCTGAAGGTCTGGCACGCGTCGCAGAGCTCTTGGCCGAGCGCAACCTCGACCCCAGGAACGTCATGGTGGTGTGGATGGGCAATCCTTACGCTTTGTCAGAGTTCGTGGTTCTTCAGCCCCACGTGGCCGGCATCCTGGTCGCTTACCAAGACGACGAACGAACTTGCCATGCTGTGGCCGACGCCGTGGCCGGCGTCACCCCGATCGGCGGCAGTCTGCCTGTCACACCTTTGGCCACCCCATGGCGCGAGGGAGATGGCCTGAACCTGGAAGGCGCCATGCGCTTGGGACGCCCCGTGGATGGGCGTTTGGCCTTTTGGGACACCCCGAATGCTCAAGTCGACAGCCTGCTGCAGTTGGCCTTGGACAGGCGCGCCATGCCTGGTGCGAGGGTCGTGGTCGCCCATGCAGGCCAAATCGTGGTGGACCACACCGTGGGCACGTTGGACGGCACACAACCCACGACGCCCGATGCGGTCTACGACTTGGCCTCCATCACCAAGGTTGCCGCCACGGGCAACGCCTTGATGCACATGTCAGGATTTGGGCTGTTGGAAGAAGATGGACAGGTGCACGACCTGCTGCCCGACCTCAAGGGCCATCCTCTAGGCACCCGTTCCCCACGCCAACTGTTGAGCCACCAGGCGGGGCTTGCATCCTGGATCCCGTTTTACCGAAGCGCCCTTGAGGACACCACGAGCGCCTTCTGCGATGCCCCGGACACATCATGCCACGTGCCTGTGACCCCGGGCATGTTCATGGAAGAAGCCTATTTGGACACCATCTGGAACACCATCCTGAACGCCGAGCTGGACGCCCCCGGCGACTACCGCTACAGCGACCTCGGCTTCTACATGTGGGACAAAGTCTTGTCTACGTGGGGAATGAACATCGAGAACTGGGTGACCAACCACGTGGCGGCTCCGATGGGATGGCAAAGCATGGGTTACTGCCCGCTGAAGAACGGCGTGCCGCTGGAGCGCATTGCCCCGAGCGAATGGGACCGAGAATTCAGAGAGTGCGAAGTGCGTGGCACCGTGCACGATCCCGGAGCCGCGATGATGGGCGGTGTCGCATGCCATGCCGGGCTCTTCTCCAACGCCTACGACCTCGCGGAGCTCGCCGAGACGTGGCGCAGAGGCGGAGTGTTCAAAGGCATTCGCATCGTACCAGAAGACGTGCTCGGGCAATGGACCAATCGGGCCTTCCCTGACGGCGACAACCGCCGGGGCATCGCCTTCGACAAGCCCGCCCTGGAACCCGATTCTGGCCCAACCTGCGACCTCGCGTCATGGGAAAGCTTCGGCCACAGCGGTTTCACAGGCACGTTGGTTTGGGTGGACCCGACCTACGATTTGGTCTACGTATTCCTGAGCAACCGCACCTATCCAGATGCGTCCAACAAATCCCTGCTGCGCCTCGACACAAGGACAGAAATTCAACGCGTGGTGCTCGAACATTTGGGGGCCACAAGCCGTTTTTGAGCCATGACCGCTGCCCCACTTCGCATTGGAATTGTGTGCTACCCCACCTACGGCGGCAGCGGCGTGGTGGCGACGGAGTTGGGCAAAGCCCTGGCAGACCAGGGGCACGAGGTGCATTTCATCACGTACACGCAACCCGTGCGCTTGGGGTCGTTTCACCCCCGCGTGTTCTACCACGAGGTGGAGGTGTCCAAGTACCCGCTCTTCGACTACCCCCCGTATGAACTGGTCTTGACGTCCAAAATGGTGGAGGTGGCCACGGCGTATGCGCTCGACTTGCTGCACGTGCACTACGCCATCCCCCACGCGAGCGCGGCGTTGAATGCCCGGCGGATTTTGGCCAAACAAGGGCATCGCCTTCCTGTGGTCACCACCCTGCACGGCACAGACATCACCCTGCTTGGCCAGGACGCGTCGTTCAAGCCGTCGATATGCGACGCCATGGAGGAAAGCGACGTCGTCACCGCGGTGTCATCCGACCTGAAGCGGGTGTCGGTGGAGACATTTGGCGAGCATCTGATTGAGGTCGTACCCAATTTCATTTGTCCGAGCCATTTCCAACGTGAACCCAACACGTTGTTCCAAGACGAACTCTCGCCCTCTGGAGCACCTGTGCTCTGCCACATCAGCAACTTCCGGCCTGTGAAACGCGTGTGCGATGTGGTGGCCATGTTCGCACTCCTCCGCGCTTCCAAAGAAGCCAAACTCCTCATGGTCGGAGACGGTCCCGACCGAGCAGCGGCGGAACGGCGCGCCCTCGAATTGAAGGTCGCCGAAGACGTCGTGTTCTTGGGCAAAGTCAAGAACCCCATTGAACCCTTGCTCATCAGCGACTTGTTGGTGCTTCCTTCTAAAACGGAGAGCTTTGGGCTGGTGGCCCTGGAAGCCTTCGCTGCAGGGGTCCCCGTGATTTCGACAGATGTGGGAGGGCTGCCTGAGGTCAACCTGCACGGCAAGACAGGCATGCTCCGTCCCGTGGGAGATGTGGAAGGCATGGCCCAAGACGCCCTGCACGTGCTCGACAGCGCCAACTTTTCCCGGTTCCAAGAAGCTGCACTTCAACGGGCCGAGGAGTTCCTCATTCACAAGATCTTGCCCCAATACGAAACCCTGTATCGACGGGCCCTTGCCCACCCCTCCACATGAAGAGTCACCGCATCGGAGAACGCATCGTGGTCAGCCGCTCCAGCGACCGGTGGATGGCCACCATTTCAGGGGCCATTCCGGGTTGGCAGCGACAGAGCCTCGAGCTCTGGCTGGGCGCATGGGGGGCCTTGGGCGCCATGTTGGCTTACGGTGCATGGAGCTTCTCCGGTGGGGAGCGTCACTTCTACCTCATTTGCATGGGGTTCTGGGCCTTCTTCGCCATGCGCGGATGGAAGGCTGTGCGTTGGCGTAGGTCAGGCCAAGAAGTGGTCCAATTGAGCCACGATGGGTTGTCCATCCGATTGGACCATGGGGAACAGCATGGAAAAGCCACGGACGCACCACTGCACGAATTGAAGCCGGCCGAAGCCCCTGCCCCCAACCCCAAATCGTTTCTCGAATCGATGGACCAGCCGTTTTGGGTCGTCGGTGGGGACC
>CAJWII010000071.1 GCA_913041065.1 uncultured Flavobacteriales bacterium | reverse complement strand
TGCCGGTGCGGTGGGCGCTGTCCAAGACGCAGGAAGACAGCATCGTGTTTTCAGGTTTTGAGGCCCAAAAGGTGTGGAGTCCCGTGACAGGTGGCACTCGCTTGAGGTACAACCGGGATTCGGTTTGGACCCGAGCCATCCCGTTCGCCAACCACTACGAGGTCGTGGCTGAATCCAACGTGCCTCGGCATTGGGTGTTGCCTCAGGCCTGGCGGAGGGCGCAAGCGCGTTTGGCCGCCAACGGCGTGGTCATGACGCAAGTGGCGTCGGACACTGTGGTGTTGGCAAACGTGACCACCGTCGAATCGTTCCACTCGGCCACGAAGCCCTACGAAGGGCACCATCCCTTGACCGTGGATTCCGTGTCGTCGACGGTGTTGCCCGTCCAACTGTACGCGGGTGACTGGCTGATTCCCTCAGACCAAGAGGCGAAGCGCTACCTCGTGGAGGTTCTCGATCCGATGGCGCACGACGCGCTTCTTGTGTGGAATTTTTTCGACGCCGCCCTGCAGCGGAAAGAATACTATTCCGGTTACGTGTTTGAAGACACCGCCGAGGAAATGCTGGACGCAGATCCCGCCCTTCGCGCCAGGTTCAAAGCGGCCCAGTCGGACCACCCGGAATGGGCGGAAAACCCTGGTTTGACGCTGCGCTGGTTGTACGAAGAGAGCCCGCACAACGAGGGAACTGTGAACCGTTACCCTGTCTGCACGTTGAACTGATGTCCTGGTTCAAACCTTGGTCGGAGACCTCGATTCCTTGGCTGGAGCATGCGCATCGCGCCGCACGCGCGTTGCGCAGAGACGTCGCGCATGCCTCTCCTCAGCAAATCAGACAGGCCATTGAATTGGCGTCTCGCCTCAACCCTGGTCCTTGGGGTGGCGAGTTTCAACGCGTGCATGAGGACTCGTGGCAAGGAGCCGTGGTGACGTGGAAGGAGCGGGACGAAGGGACCCTGGTTTGGGTCCACGGCGGGGCGTTTGCCTTTGGCAGCCCCCAAGTGTACCGCGCGGCGGCCGTTCATTTGGCCCGTGCCTCTCGGTGCAGGGTGGTGTTGCCTTCCTACCGTCTGGCTCCCGAGCACACTTACCCGTCCGCCCATGAGGACGTGCATCGCGCGGTGCAACATTGGTCTGCACAAGGCGGGAAGATGGTCCTGATTGGCGATTCTGCCGGAGGCAACTTGGCTTTGGGTGCCGTGGCCCAAATGATGGCCGACGAAGAGGCTGGGGCAGGAGCACTTGCTGGCGTCGCCGTGCTCAGTCCTTGGTGCGATTTGCGCACCAATGCCGCGTCAGTGGCAGTCAATGCCGTGGCGCACAGTCCCTTTGATCACCAAGATGCCGAAGAGTATGCGGCGCAGTATTTGGGCGACCACGACAGGTCTTCTGCAGACGTCAGTCCTTTGCTCGGGACGTACGAGGGATGGCCTGAAATGTACTTGGAATATGCGGAAGACGAGTTTTTGGCCCCCGATGTGGTGGAGCTCAGCCTCAAGCTGCGACAAGACCAAGTGAGCCTCACGGTTCGTTCAGAGCCTCAAGCAGTGCATGGATGGCAGCTCTTGCCAGACTTTCTTCCAGAGTCGAATCGATCCATCACGGCCTTGGCCGCTTGGTCTCGGGCTCAACTCGGCTTGCCTCCACTCACTTGACGTTGTCCAGCGCCTTCAGGACCAATGCGAGTCCATCTTCCATTTCCCGGTCTGTGGCCGTCAACGGTGGGGCCAATCGAAAGGCGTGAGGAACGCTCAGGAACCAGAACATCAAAACGCCCGTCTCGCCTTGTTTGGCGGGCTGCAAACCAGCCGTCACGGCTTGTGACACGTGGTCAGCGTGTTTCATCTCCACGGCCATGAAGGCCCCGATGCGTCGGACCTGACGGACGGCACGGTGTGAGGCGAGGGCCTCTTGCCAGGTTTGACACTGGGTCTCCACCTGTTTCATGTCCACTTGGGCAAGTGCCTTGAAGGAGCCACGAACACCCGCGCAGGCCATGGGGTGCCCCCCGAAGGTGGTGATGTGTCCCAGCGAGGGAGAGTGGGCCAATTGGCTCATCCTGTGCGTACACGTAGCAATTGCGCCCACAGGCATGCCTCCGCCCAGCGCCTTGCCCATGCACAGGATATCAGGCACCACGTCAAACTGACTGAACGCCCAGGTGGTTCCCGTTCGTCCCATGCCGCATTGGATTTCGTCCAAGATGAACATGACGCCGAGCTCTCGACAGGTGTTTGCGAGGGCTTGGAGCCACGCTTTGTCAGGGATGCGGATGCCGGCGTCGCCTTGCACCGTTTCCACGATCACCGCGGCGGTGTTGGGGTCGATGTGTTTCAGGTCCGCCATGTCGTTCCAATTGAGGAAAGACACTTCAGGAAGCAGGGGCCTGAAAGGCGCCTTCCTCGTTTCGTTGGATGACACCGACAAGGCGCCGTGGGTGTTTCCGTGGTAGCCACCTTGCACGCCCATGAGCTTGGTGCGGCCGGTCAGGCGTTTGGCCAGTTTGAGCGCGGCGTCCACGGCTTCTGCACCTGAATTCAAAAAATACACACTGTCCAAATGCGGCGGCAAGGAATCTCGGAGGCTGGCGGCCGCCTGGCGCTGCACGTCTTGGATGAACTCGCCGTACACCATGGTGTGCAGGTTTAGGTCCAGTTGCGCGTGAAGAGAATCGCAGATGGCTGGATGTCCGTGGCCAAAGTTGGACACACCAATCCCGCTGATGCCGTCGAACACTTTTCCGCCTCCTTTCAGGTGAATCCAAGGTCCAGCGGCCCCTTTGACTTCAAGCCCGAGAGGGCGGAGGGTCGTCGACGCCAAACCTTGGCCCAAGAATGGATTGTTGGCGTGGTTCATGGCGTTTGAATGTCCACCCGAATCTCGTCGAAGAACATCCAGCGGTCGTTGCCTTGGCCCAAATGCCACTCGGGAATCGGGGCATGAGGCGCCGCAGCAATCTCGAGGTGACGGGTACGGATCCGTTTATCCAACCGGTAGGTCACCACTTGCACGTCTGTGTCGTCTTCTGCAACGTTCATATCGACCCTCCCTTCGACGTTGAAATCCCGGCCGTCCTTGGATGCAGAGAATTCAACGTAACGTGGGGCCCATATCCAGGGTTTGATGTCCTGGAGCGCATGGATCTCGACCCGTTGCACGTCGCAAACGCGTCCCAAATCAATGCGCGCCACAATGGGAGCACCCCAGAACCCTTGCCATTCCCCCGTGCGGAAGTCATGTCCGCCCTCGAGGCCGTCGATGAGTGCTTGGTCTCCGCCCGCCAGGTATTGATTGTCCGGGGCATGCTCAAGGGTCATGCGCCATCCGTGGTCCACTTTCAGCATGGTGTGCTCCACCGTGTTGGAGGTCAAGCCGTCCAAGGTGGCCCGCGCCGAGATTTGGCTGGTTTCTTGGACTGTCACAGGGCCTTCATAGACTTCCCACGTGGCTCCGTCGTTGACGCAGTAGCTCAACACAGCCTCAGGCTGGATGTGTTGAAGTTGGAACGTGGCGCTCTCGGATTGAAATGTCCTCGACGCTTCAATGCCTGGCACCGCCAAAAAGTCCCGGGATTCCCACCGAGACGTCGGTCGGTCCTCAGGCATCACCCCAAATCGATCGCCTGGTTTGTCCGACATCTTCAAATCCAAGGTTCCCCCTTGCCGGAGTTGTTGGGTGGTGACAAACGACCGAAAGGACCCTTTCGCAACATGGTCATCCAAGTTGGTCCATGTGGCCTGGTCGATGTATGGTCGGGTGCTTGCTTTTAGGGCATTCAGGGTGGTGGATTCGCCTTGCGCAGGTCGAACCACCGTCTGCTCAAACAGGGGGCTGCCGAGGACGAGTTCGCCGCTTCCGGGTTCCACGGGGTACATGCCCAAGGCGCTCCAAACGAACCAAGCGCTCATTTGTCCGCAGTCTTCGTTGCCGCAAAGACCTGCTGGGGAATCGTTGTACAGGTTCTTGCAGATGTCCCTGACCCTGTCCGCAGTTTGTGACGGCGCCCCAGCGTAGGAGGCCAAGTAGCTGACGTGATGGCTGGGCTCGTTGCCGTGGGCATATTGGCCCCGAAGCCCGGTGATGTCAGGTTGCACGCGTCCGGTAGTCTGGATAGGGGCACTGAACATGGCGTCAATTTTGGCCAAATAGGCTGAATCACCACCCGCCAACTCGGCTTGGCCTTGGACGTCGTGCTGGGCCGCAAAAAGGTATTGCCATGCGTTGGCTTCCGTGAAGTTGAAGTTCACCTCTCTAGGGTCAAAACCCTCATTCCAAGCGCCTTTCCTCTTGGGCTGGACGAAGCCTCCGGCGGGATTGTACAAGTTGGTCCAGTGGGCGGCTCGGCGGCGGAAACGGGTCTCGACATCGGCCTGGTTGAGGTGGGCTGCCATCCTGGCGATGCAGGCGTCGTCGAAGGCGTACTCCAGGGTTTTGGACACGCTCTCGTGCTCGTGGTCTGAGGGGATGTAGCCAAGCTCTGCGTAGGCGTCGAGGCCGAGGTGCATGCTGTCCGCAGCTTGGACCATGGCTTCGAGGGCCAGGGTTTGGTCCCAGTCGCCGATGTCCCACGCGAGGGCGTCCACCATGACCGGCACGCTGTGGTATCCAATCATGCAGCCCGTGTAATTCGAGGCCAATTCCCACACGGGCAGCTGGCCGCCTTCGCGGTACATCCGGAGCATGGTGCGCACCATGTCCCTGGTTCGGGTCGGTTCAAGCCACGCCAAAAGGGGGTGCAGGGCCCTGTAGGTGTCCCACAAGCTGAAGACGGTGTAGTGATCACCTTCGTCGGGATTCAGCTGATGCACTTGAAGGTCAGTGCCTCGGTAGCGTCCGTCCACGTCGCTGGCCAAATTGGGCACGGTGGTTGCATGGTAGAGTGCGGTGTAGAATGTGGTTCGATCTGGCGGGGTGCCACCCTTCACCTCGATGCGGCCGAGTTGGTTGTCCCAGCGCGCTTGGTTTTGGGCCAAATGCGTCTCAAATCCAAACTCGGGGGCCTCGGCGGCCAAATTGGCAAGGGCCCCCTCGATGTCGCAAAAGCTCAGGGCCACATGCACATTCAATTCGGAAACCATGCCGAAGTCCGCCACGAACACAGGCACCATGGTCATCTCTTGCGCCAGGGTGCCGTCTGCAAGCGTGTCGGATTTGGAGATCACGCCCAATTGATCTCCCCAATCGAAATCCTGGTCGAACTTCATCGCGAAGTACACATGTTGCTCCTCTGCCCAATTCTTGGACACGCGATGTCCCACCAACATCCGCGACCCACGCGGTTCGATGCTGTAATGGACCAAGTCGTCACGGTGCTCCAAGTCCACAATCCAGGTCAGCGTGTCAGGGGTCTCTAGGCGATACCGGTGCACGCCCACTCGTGGTGTGGTGGTGAGCTCAGCGCGGATCGCGTGGTCGTCCAAGGTGACGGCGTAGTATCCCGCGTGTCCCTGTTCTGTGGACTTTCGAAATCCGCTCTTGTACTTGTCCCGCCATTGGTCGCCTTGCCTGAATTGGGTGCAGGGCATGACAAGCACATCTCCGTAATCACTGACTCCAGTGCCTTGCAAATGGGTGTGGCTGAACCCGTAAATCACACTGTCCGTGTCATGGTAGCCACCGCATCCATCCCAGCCTTCCAACCGGGTGTCGGGACTGAGTTGGACCATCCCAAAGGGCGACGTGGCCCCGGGGTAGGTGTGGCCGTGTCCGCCAGTGCCAATCCAAGGGTTGACCTCTTGGTGGAGAGGTTTGACGTGGGTGCCGCACGACGTCCATGCGATTCCGGCCATAGACAGCCAGGTGAAGCATCCAAAAAGCAGGCGGAGTGTCATTCTTGAGGGGGGTTGGGGGTGATGCAGACCTCGCAGTCCATCCGGTTGTGCGGCCCAAAATGCAACACGTTGGGACGGGCAGGTTCATCCAGTGCATTGAACTTGGCCTTCAGGCTGTCTGGAAGCAGGTTGCGGATGTTGTCTTGCCGCTCAGTTCGGCACCGAGTGGTTTCCTTGCGCACCATGGCCAAGACGTTCAAGAGTTGGGCTTCTGGCATGCTTGAGGCTTCCGCCGAATCTTGATGTGCCCTCCAATGGGCCAAACACGCATCTCCCTGCAAGGCCACCTCCATCACGTTTTTTTGCACGTCTGGCTCGAGCGCAAGCGCACTGGAGATTTGGTTGCTCAACCGCATGCCTTCGGTCAGGGCCCTCGTCAGCTGGGCCTGGAGGTCGGTGCCAGCGGCACACATCGCCATCACAACGGCCCACCTGAAGGTGAAAAGGTTCATTCGGCCGAGGTGTGGCAGTCTATCCATGTCTGCAAGTTCGCACGCAAGGCGTTCTCGTTGCGCCACATCTGCGGAATGAAGACGTCTGGCCGGACTGGGGAGGTGTTGGTCCAATCTCCATGGGCCTCGGCCATGTACACTGCTGTAGATATGCTGACCACGATTCCTGATTCGGGCAACATCTTGAGCATGGGGTTGCCCATGGTACCTTCTTGGCCCCCCAAGCACGGCTCCCCAAATACCGGGCCGCGACGTCCTTGTTTGAATGCCCCCGCAAACGACACCGTTGCCGAAGCCGATTCGCCATCCATCAGCAAGCAAACGGGCCCTTTGAAGCGCCAATCCACGAGCGGTTGGACACCGAACTCAAGTGTGTCAAGCTCTCCCAGCGGGAGATTGGCCAGGTCGTAGATGTACCTCGCATCTTGAGAGGTGTCCTTGTGCTTGTCGACCCACCTTTTGCGCAGTCTTCGATAATGTCGGTGGATGTCGCGGCGGGTTTCTGGACTTTGTTTGGCCACCAGGCCAAAAGGAAGCTTGCGTCTGCCCATCGCCACATGCCTCCAAAGCATCTCCATCCTGGCCGATTGCCCACCCGCGTTGCCGCGCAGGTCAATCACCACGGGAAGCCCCAGTTTTTTGGCGCGTTGGAACCCCTTCCAGAGGCGGCGTTGGTCCCTGCCAAAACTGCCCTGGGAAAACGAGGAAACGGCCAGGAGGGAAGCCCTTTTCAATCCCAGTGGGTTGTCTTCGTCGGGAAACGTCCATTGCACGGCAGGTTTCCTCTGGGAAATGGGCCGCCAAGCCTTGCCAGCCTTCCGCAAAGGCACGCCATGAGCGGCCTTCACCTTGACGGCGCCAGAAGCCCGGTCCAACCATTGCACGTGCAATGTGTCAGATTGGGTCTGGCCCATGACCCAGGCTGTCAGACTGTGGACGCCAGTTCTGTCCCGACCCACTGGACTCGAGCCTTCCACGTTGCCCAGGTCACGGACAAGGGCGGCACACTCGGAGGCTTCAATGCCATTTAACGAGAGGATGCGAGTCCCTGTGGACAAGCCGTCGACTGCGGATGCAGCCACCCAAAGCCCATTGCCTTCTACGGCCCAGCGAATGGGGACGCTTCCATGCTCACGCTCGACGCCCCACATCCAGTCCCACGCCGACACAGCAGCGTGGCTGTCTTGCAACTTTTGGAGCAAGGCGTTCACTTCCCGCACATGCTCCATGTGGGTCATGTCCTGCCAACCCAACTTGAGCGCGTCGAGCTTCGATTCCCAGTCAGAGGGGGCACAACGCATGAAGGGCGCTGGGTGCATCCGCCGCACCCAGACATCCAAGGAATCAAGGTCGGACTGCGCCATTCCTTGGAATGGCAACAGCAACCACGCCAGCATCCCTGTACGTATGGACCTTGAGAGGAGCGTCAACTTCAAAGCGCGTCGGGGCCTTGGTCGCGTTTTTTTACCATCGTCAAGATGGTCGCCACCGCTACGGTTTCGCCTTCATGGTCGTCCACTTCCACACGGTAGCGGACAATGCCCTTGGCCACGTCTTCGGGCTCGCGACGCTCTTGGGCGATTTTTTCGACCACCGTCAATTTGACGCCGATGGTGGTGCCAGGGTAGACTGGCTTGGTGAAGCGACAATCGTCGATGCCGTAATTCAAGAGCACAGGTCCCTTGCGGGGTTCCACAAATAGGCCAGCGGCTTTGCTCAAGATGTAATACCCGTGGGCCACACGACCCTCGAACATCGTTCCCTCCAAGCTCGTTTCGTCCACGTGTGCGTAGAAATGGTCTCCCGACACGTTGGCAAAATTCACAATGTCCGCTTCGGTGACGGTGTGTCTTGCAGTGGTAACTGTGTCACCAACTTCCAAATCCTCAAAGTGCTTTCGAAACACGTGGGGCTCACTTTCCGGCTGGGCGCCGCCAGGTTGGTATTGCTCAGTCAGCGCTGAGAGCATGGTGGGGTGACCTTGGATGGCAGTGCGTTGCATGTAATGCTTGATGCCGCGCAAGCCACCCATCTCTTCCCCGCCTCCGGCCCGACCGGGGCCTCCGTGCACCAGCAGGGGCATGGGGGAGCCGTGTCCGGTGCTCTCTTTGGCGCAGTCCCTGTCCAGCACCAGGATCCGACCGTGCATGTGCGCGGCGTTGTGGACGAATTCTCGAGCCACTTTGGGATCGTGCGTGGTGATGCTGCAACACAAGGACCCCAGGCCCCTGTTCGCCAGCGCCACCGCTTCTTCCACGTCGTCGTAGGGCATCACAGTGCTCACCGGACCAAACGCCTCCACTTCATGCACCGCAGTTGCTTCGTGCGGATTGGCATGCTTCAGCAACATGGCCGGCAAGAAAGCGCCTCGTTCAGGATTGTCCGCAAGCACATCGGCCTTCTTGTCTTGCCCAAACAGCCACTCGGCTTCCTTTTCCAATCGAGCTACTTGATCAAGCACATCTTGAACTTGGGCTTTTCCAACCAAAGCCCCCATGTGTACACCCTCCTTTTGAGGGTCCCCTACTTGGGTCTTGTGCAACTGAGCCATCAACGCGGCTTGGAACTCCTCCTGAACTGCTGCGGGCACAAACACGCGGCGCACTGCGGTGCACTTCTGACCACACTTGACGGTCATCTCCTTCCGCACTTCTTTGACGAACAAGTCAAACTCAGGGGTCCCAGCCACAGCGTCGGGCCCAAGGATGGCCGAGTTCAACGAGTCGGCTTCCATGTTGAATGGCACGGCGTGTTGGGCGATTCGTGGGTGCTGCCTCAAGCCGACCCCGGTGGAAGCGGAACCTGTGAATGTCACCACATCCCGTTCATCGACGTGGTCAAGAATGTTTCTTGCAGAGCCACACACCAATTGCAACACGCCAGGAGGGAGGATGCCGCTTTCGTGGATAGAGGCGACCACCGCTTCCGTCAAGAAGCAGGTGACGGTGGCAGGGTTGACAATGG
>CAJWII010000070.1 GCA_913041065.1 uncultured Flavobacteriales bacterium | reverse complement strand
GCTCTTGGGAAGGAACGGCAGGGAAGTCTCACCTTGGACGCGGGCCGCACTGGCCGCAACACTGATGACGATCCTCGACGGGTTGATTGAACCGGTGGCGATTCGGGCAGGCTGGTGGACCTGGCATAAAGGCAACATCCCTTGGACAAACTACCTGACCTGGTGGGTGGCGGCGTTTGGTCTGGGACTCCTGTGGCGAGACGTGGAAGACCTGAAAACAAACCGACTTTCTGGCTTGTTGTTGTTGGTGTTTGCAACCTTTTTCGTTGCGTTGAATTTGTTGCCCTGGACGCTCTGACCATGACCCTCTCCTCCATATCCATTGTGTTGGCCACGTTTTTTGCCATGGAAGGCGTGGCTTGGCTCGCCCACAAGTACTTGATGCACGGAGCCATGTGGTTCTTCCACGAAGACCACCACAGCAACGGACCAGGTTTCTTCGAGAAGAACGACGCCTTCTTCCTGATTTTCGCCATCCCCAGCGCCTACTGCTTCGTGACCGGCAGCATCTACGCCGACTTCAGGTTTTGGATTGGGGCTGGAATCGCGTTGTACGGGTTGACCTACTTCTTGGTGCACGACGTCTTCATCCACCGCCGATTCAACTGGTTCAAGCGCACCAACAACGCTTACCTCATGGCAATTCGCAAGGCCCACAAGGTTCACCACAAACACTTGGGCAAAGAGGACGGCGAATGTTTCGGTATGCTCTTTGTCCCCCCTCGTTACCTTCGTGAAGCGCGGAAAGCCCTGCGCAACCAACGACAACGGGCATGAACGATTGGACCTACCTCTGGGTGAATGTGGCGGTGATGGCCGTGCCTCTCATTGCCAGCTTTGACCGTCGGGTGGGGTTTGTGAAGGAGTGGAAGCACTTCTGGCCCGCGTGCCTGCTGACCATGGCGGGGTTCATCGCATGGGACATCGTGTTCACGGCCCAAGGCATTTGGGGGTTCAACGACGCCCACCTCTCGGGACTCGGGCTTTGGGGCCTGCCGTTGGAGGAATGGCTGTTCTTCATCACGATTCCTTACGCGTGCGTCTTCACCTACGCGTGCTTCAAAAAGTACTTTCCCCGACACCCATTTGGATTTGGTCATCGTTCGATTACGATGGCTGTGGCTGTGCTGTGCGTTGGCTTGGCCTTCGGGTTTTGGGACCATGCATACCTCGGGCTGACGAGTGCACTCTGCGCCGTTTGGCTGATCGGCGTGTTGGCCAAATGGCGTCCCTGGATGGGGCATTTCTGGTTTGCGTACACCGTGCTGCTCGTGCCGTTCATCTTGAGCAACGGGGTGCTCACGGGCATTGAGTTTTGGAAGTACCCCATGCTTCACAACCAGCCAGAAGCGATTGCCGATCACATTGTCTGGTACAACAACGACCACAACTCAGGATGGCGGATTTTCTCGATGCCTGCCGACGACCTGCTCTACGGCCTTCTGCTGATTGGGCTGAACGTCAGCTTGTACGAGGCCTTCTCTTCTCGCGGAAAAGACCTCGGCAACGTGATGGTCTGAACCGACCTGCCTCCTCACTTCTTGGCCTGCAAGACCGCTGTCACAGGACGGTGGTCGCTCAACTCGACGCCATGGGTCTCATGATAGACGCACTGCAACGTCGTGTCGGCCAGGATCCCGTCAATGCGCAGGCCTGGAATGGCGCCCAGATGGGTTCCGCCAGGCCCCCACGAAGCTGCGGCGAAGGTGTCGTCGGCCCTGCTTCCACGGAGGGCATGCATGGCGTACGACATGGGTGTGTCGTTGAAATCGCCAGCCACAATAACGGGGTAAGGACTCTCCTCCATGCGCCGCACCAATTCGCTTGCTTGCAAGGCTCGGGCTTTGGAGGCGTTGGTGATGAGCCCCCACAAGCGGGCCCCTTCCTCTCGACTTGGCCCCTCTTCCACCGCATTGTAGTCGGCGTGGTCGAAGTGCAAGCTCTGGAGGTGGACGTTGAACACCCTGACCATGCCCGCTGGCGTCTCCACATCGGCCTGCAGCACACGGCCTCTTCCAGCGCCCTTGTCTTGAAACATGTAGGTCGTCCAGTCCTTCACAGGGTACGAACTGGCGAGCGCAGGCCCTGCCTCGCGGGGCCACGTGAACAGCCGGCGACTGGGCTTGAGCCACGAAAAACCGGCCGACCGCAACGTGGCCTTTCCACGCTTGGGGAATTCTTGGAAACACCAAATGCCGTCGGGCTGCTCCGCCAACCATGTGGCGATGTCCTCGCGGGTTTGGTCTCCATCAAGCCACTCGAATTCGTCCAAACGCCGCACGTTGAAGGTGGTGACTTCAAAGCTGTCTTCCGAAATCGCCACGTCCGGCTTGGACAGGCCCACCGAAAACACGTGGGAGAACGACGGCCAAGTCAACAGCAACACCGCAAGGGCCCCCAGCGACTTCAACCATCGGAAGGACGTCAACCGCCACACGGTCCCCACCGCCAGCAAAGGGTAAGCCAACCCATACACGTAGCCGGCTGGAGCCAGCCAGGGAACCCATGCAGGAGACACACGCGCCGCCACTTCGCCGACCACCAAAAGCACAAGCCCTGGAAGCACCAAGAAGGTGGCAGAATCCCATTTCCGCGGCTTGGGTCCGGACTCAGTCCGGGACTTTGCGGAGGCCTTTAGGGGCGCCGCCTTTTTGGGTGGCTTTTTGGCCGTTGGCTTTGATTTGGAGACGGAAGCGGGTTTCTTCGTCATGGTCAGCGTTGGCTTTGTTCAAACAAGAACCGTTTGTCTTCAGCAGACAAATGGTCGTAACCGTGCTTGGAGATCTTGTCCAAGATCGCGTCCAAACGCGCTTGGCGGTCTGCTTTGTCGGCGTTGAATTCGTCGTCTGACACCGGTGCACGCGATTCGGCGCGCTCCTGGGCTGTCCAACGGCTGGAGGTAGACGCACGGAATTTGTTGCGCTTTCGACGCGGCACCTTCATGCTCCCTGACATCACAGCGTCCAGCAACCATTCAAGCCACCCCACCAAGTTGACCCCTTTCATGTCCTGCTTGACGAGCAACACCCCGAACAACGCCCCTCCGAGGTGGGCCACATTCCCCCCGGGATTCGCGCCCTGGCTCAGTCCGAAGTAGTCCAACACCACATAGCCCCAGAAGAGGTGCTTCAGCGCCACGGGACCAAACAAGATCAGGTTGAACCTGGATTCAGGGCGCAACGTGGCAGCCGCACCAAACACGGCCATCACCGACGCCGAAGCCCCGAGGGCGAAGGTGCTTTCCCCTTGTAAGGGTTTGAACCCGTTGGTGAGCAAGAAATAGGCGAAGAAACCCGCAAGCCCTCCGGCCAGGTAGGTGCTCAACAACCTGCGCGACCCCACTTCTGCGTGGTAGAGTCGCCCCATCCAAGTCAGCAGCAACATGTTCATGGCAAAGTGCCAAATCCCCTGGTGGGTGAACATGTGGGTGACCACACTCCAGGGCCTTGAAGCCAACACCTCCAACTTCCAAGAGGTCGCCAGCAACCAAGCGCCGTCCGCAGGCCACACTGCCGACACGCTCCCGCCCGTCAGCCGGTCCATGGCCCCCAACGTGGTCACAAGGAGAAGGACGAGGCCATTCACCAAAACCAACCGCCGCAGCATGCTCCCTGCCGCCAAGATTCCTTTGATCTGTTCAAACATGGCTCAATAGAAATGTCCGCGGTCTTGCTGCCAACGCTTCAACAGAAAATACCCAAACACCATGCCTCCAAGGTGGGCAAAGTGCGCCACATTGTCGCCTGGGCTGTTTTGCAACGCGAGCATCAATTCAATCGCGCCGTACCCCAAGACAAAGTATTTCGCCTTGATTGGGATCGGCGGGAAGAGCAACATCAGTCGGGTGTTCGGGAAGAGCATACCGAAGCCCAGCAACAAACCAAACACCGCGCCACTCGCCCCCACCACGCGCCCAAACACCGACTCCAAAACCCGCGTCCGCATCAACGGGCTCGCCTCGGACGAAATGAACTGCTCTGCATCTGGGAAGAAGGTGCCGAATTCTGCGTAGAACTGCAGCCCGATCACCAACTCGTGGAGCATGAACGCCCCAAGCCCACAGGCCATGTAGTAGGTCAAAAACCGTTGCGCCCCCCACACGCGCTCAAGCTGGGAGCCAAACATGTACAACGCGAACATGTTGAAGAAGATGTGCCCGAGGTCCCCGTGCATGAACATGTGAGTCACCAATTGCCAGGGCTGGAAAAAGGGCGAACCCGGGTACGTCCCAGCCAGCAACGGCACCGCCGCATCCCCAAGCAACCCCGAGCCGAAGTACATCAGCGCGTTGAGGATGATCAGGTTCTTGACGACTTGAGGTGTGTTTTGAAGCATCAGTTGAACAGGTTTTGAATGTCCGACCCAGACCACATCGCCTGAGTCACGCGCCCCATGGGATCCACCGAGGGCGTGTCGCAGACCCACAAGGCCTGCACCAAGTTGCGTCGGGCCTCCAACGGCAAGTGCGCTTGGCCCGACATGGCCGTGCGCTTGGCCCATTGTTTGGCCCAAAGCACGTGACGGTCCTCCCCCCCTTCCCATTGCCCGTCGTGGTACAATTCCAAGATGCCGTCGATTGCCTCGCGCAAGTGGGTGGCCAAATCCGAGGGCACCGCATGAACGGCCACCGTCTCGCCGTCTACCTGACGAAGGTCCAAGCCCATGCGCTTCAAGTCGGCGTCCACCTCCACGAGCGCCATCACTTCCGCTTGGCTCAAGGTGATCTCCTCGGGGACCAACAGGGTTTGGCTCACGGTGGCCGAGGTCTCCTGGGCGAGGTAACGCTCGAACAGCACGCGCATGTGCGCCCTGCGAATGTGGACCACACACAAGCCCTCTGCCGTTGGCACCATCAAGTGCGTCCCCTGCCATTGCAACACCTCCAACCCCGAATCTTGGGACGCCAGGTCGAGCTCAGAAGGCCCTGAAGGCTCCTCCGCCTGAGGGTCAGGGGAGTCCATGATTGGGTACAACTCCTTCCAGCCATCCGAGGAGGGACGGGCCGGCTTCAAGGAGCCGGTCGACCAGCTGCCATGGGCCTGGCCGAGGGTTGGGGCGCGGAAGGGGTTGTAATCCGGGTTGACCTGAACGCGGGGCTCCGACACGTTGGTGCCAGGCTTCAGATCCGAAATGTGAAGTCCCGTCTCGACATCGAAGTCCAACGTCGGCGCCACATTGTGGGCCCCGAGCCCGCGCTTGACGGCCGATTTGAGGATGGCCTGGATGGGCTGTTCCTCGTCAAATTTGACTTCGATCTTCGTCGGGTGGATGTTCACGTCGAGGCGGGCAGGGTCCACCGTGAGGTACAAGGCATACAGCGGATGGCTGCCTTCGGCGATGAGCTCCTCGTAGGAGCGGACAATGGCGCGATGCAACAGCCCGTGCTTGACAAAGCGGCCGTTGACGAACAAGAATTGCTCGCCCCGCGTGCGGCGCGCCGAATCCGGCTTGCCCACAAAACCCTCCACCTGGACGACGTCGGTGTCTTCTTGAACGGGCACGAGGCGCTCGTCGTGTTTGGGCCCCAAAATGCCCACCACCCGTTGACGCAACGTCCCGGGCTTCAGGGAAAACAGGTTGTTGCCTTGATGGGTCAGCGAAAACGAAAGCTCCGGATGGGCGAAGGCCACGCGCTGAAATTCGTCCACCACATGGCGCAACTCCACGGCGTCGGACTTCAAGAAATTCCGACGGGCGGGCACGTTGTAAAACAGGTTCTTCACGTGGAAGGTGGTTCCCACGGCACGCGCCTTGGGTTCTTCGCCGGTCACTTTGGACCCGTGGCATGTCAACTTCACCCCAACTTCAGCGGCTTCCTGGCAGGTGGTGACTTCCACTTGTGAGATGGCCGCAATCGAGGCAAGCGCTTCGCCACGGAACCCCTTCGTGGCCAAGTTGAACAGGTCGTCCGACGTCGACAGCTTGCTCGTGGCGTGTCGCACGAAGCACAGCCGCGCGTCCTCGGCCGACATGCCCGACCCGTTGTCCGCGACCTGAATGGACGTTCGCCCCGCGTCGATCACGTGCACCTCGACCGAAGTGGCTCCAGCGTCCACCGCGTTTTCCATCAACTCCTTGACCACCGAGGCGGGCCGCTGGATGACTTCTCCCGCGGCAATTTGGTTGGCCACGTGGTCCGGCAGGATGTGAATCGTTTGGCTCATCCGTTGGCTTTCATGAATTGCAAGAATCCTCCGTAGTCTTGGGTTTCAATCCAAAGGATGGCCCGGTAGGTCAAATACACCAACAGCAACGCCACCCCTGCCGCCCTCAGGGCGGCCATGCGGCTGGCCCGGACCGAAGCGGCCCGCCTGGCCGCGCGGCCCTCAGAAGACTTGCCGCCTTGCCGAAACCGAATCGGGCGCGGGGTGCCTTGGGACGCGCCAAAGACGTCCTCTTGCACACGCCGCTTGCGTTCCTCCCAATCTGGGCGCTCATCCGGCAGGTGACGGGACTTGAATTTGAACGATCGGGGCTCGGTCCTCACGTTCCGAAAAGGGCCTCGAAGTTTGGGCGCTTTCATCCTCTCGAAGGTACGGAGTCTCAGGCCTGGGAAAGCTCAAATTCCGTCAACACCGCATCCACATCCCGTCCACCGTAGTGGTCCAGAACGCGGCGCAAGACGCGCTCCACGCTTGCGTCAGGACACGATGCGCCTGACGTAATCAACACAGTGGGCACGTCGCCCTCTACACCCTGCTCAGGGAAGGGGTCGGCCGTGACTTGAATCGACCCGTCGTGGATGTTGAAATGGTGCACGCCGTCTTCCTTCCATTCCAGCTCGTTGCGCACGAAAAAGGTCGTCAGCGTCTCCTCGCACAGCTCCACCAAGTGCGTCGTGTTGGAACTGTTGTAGCCACCCACCACCAAGGCCAAATCCGCCCCCCCCGCCAACAGCGCACCTCGTGTGGCGCTTTGGTTGTCGTTGGTGGCGTAACACAAGGTGTCTCGGGTGTTCGCGAATTCGCCCTCCTGGTCAACGTCGACGGCCACTTTGATTCGGTCGGCGATGGCTTGGGTGTCGGACGCCAACATCGTGGTTTGGTTCACGACCCCCACGCGGCGCAGGTGCTCCTCAGGCTTGAAGCCGGGTGTGGTGCGCCCTTCAAACTTGGCCCAAAAAGCCGCCGCGTCGGCGCGCCCCGCCTCCATCCAATGCGCCAGCCACTCGGCCTCGGCGCCGTCTTTGACAACCAAGGCGTGCCCCGTCTCTGCGGCGTGAGAGAAGGTGGCGCGGGTTTCCTCGTGCTGAGGCTTCCCGTGTATGACCACAGTGTAGTCTTTGCCTCCAAGCTGCGCCGACCGCTTCCACACCTTCTCCACGAAGGGACAGGTCGTGTTGTACTGCTGCACATCCACCCTCAGGTCGGTGAGCTGCGCCTCCAACTCGGTGGTGGTCCCAAAGGCCGGCACAATCACCACGTCATCCGGCGTCAACGTCTCCAACGGCACCAAGAATTGTCCCAAGGTGTCCTGCAGGAATTGGACCCCGCGGCTTTGCAAATCGGCATTCACCTCCGGGTTGTGAATCATTTGGCTCAACAGGTAAATCCGCTTGCCGGGATTCTCCGCGATGGCCTTGTAGCTGATCTCAATCGCGTTCTCTACCCCAAAGCAGAACCCAAAGTGACGCGCCAATTGAATCCGCACCGACCCGAAGTCCAACACGCTCGGCGTGAAGTCTTGTTTCCGGGGATCCAGCGCTTTGCGACGTGCTTTGACCCGAGAAATGATGGGGCTCCGGTAAAAGTCGGGGATGTCGAAACTGCGCATGGTCCAAAAATACCTCTCCCCATCGCAACCATTCAGGCAAGAGCCACGTTCAATCCAACGACGACATTGAACAACTTTCCCGGATGGACCGGCGGGCTGACCCCCCGCCACGGGACCCCAAAAGGAGGCTCAGCCCTCCTTTTGTTGCGTTTGGTCACGTCGGCCCGCAAGGCCCTCGGCGCTGTCAAATGCACGCCCGAGCACCGCGTTCCACAACCCCTCGCTTCGCTTGGCCACACGCCGCACGTCTTTCACAACGTCCACTTGACGTGATGGACCGTTTGTCAATTCGACCAAGGCCAGCCGCTGCACCAGGACCGTCTGCAACTCCGGGGCGTACGCGAGGAATGGCCAATCGGCCTTCTTGACGTCGACGTGAATCTCTTCAGATTGACTCAACCACTCGAGGGTCCACGCGTCCAGCGCGGGAACCACCTCAGGACAATCGTCCAACCCCACCTGCATGCGCCAAGCGATGGCTTCGCGCACCCAAGCCTCATGGACCTGGCCCTGCGCAGGCCAATCAGGCGCGCCTGAACAGGTGACGCACGCCCAACACCACGGCCAAACCCACGCCAACATCTCAGGCTTCGATCTCGCGTTCTTCAAACGCAATGCCCAGCTCTGCCAGCCCGGCGAGCAAAGGCTCGTAATACGTTTTGGACATGGGCACGTCCACGCCCGTGATGCCAAAGGCGCCTTCGAGCATTGGCTTCACCGCCAGTGCCATGGGCAAGCCCACCGTGTCGCTCATGGCGGTGAAGGTGCTGTCTTTGCCCTCCAGAGACAGGCTCGATGTCTTGGCCTTGCGCACGCCGTGGAGGTCGTATTCGAATTTGTGCCACATCACTATCATGTCCCGGTCGTCGGCGCCCAAGACCCATTTGACGGTGACCAAGGCTTCTACAATTTGGGCTGGGGTTCCTTCGAGGCCTGCGGGCCCGTTGTGGTCGTCGAACAGGCCCAACCACGCCAACTTGTCCAACGCTTCGTCCGCCACCTCGGTCGCGCGGGCCACGGCCTTGCGCACGTCTTTCACAGCATCCAAGTGGGCGGGCAAGAACGTCCGCGTCCAACCGGCCCAGGTCGTGCCTGCAGGCCACGTCAAGCGGACGTCGTCGCGAACCATTCCCAATTGCACGAGTACGTCCCAGGCTTGGCAGTAGCCCTCCCCGCGAAGGGTGCCCCGTACAAGAGACTGGATGCCCTGCAGGCCATACAATTCCTGGTAGCCGAGCGAGTCTCGGTTGGGATACCCGTCGTAGCGACGGCCTCCCACCTCAACCGGCGTCAGCGCCTGGAAGGTTTTGTGCGGCGGCACCATGCGCACCCGACCGCGATCCAAGAACGTGGCCGCACCGCCCTGCCCCGCCAGAACCACGTTGCGTGGGTTCCAACTGAGCTTGTAATGCCAAGGATTGTCGTCAGAAGCAGGCGCCACGAGCCCGCCGCAATAGGAGGCAAAGGACACCATGTTGCCGCCCGCTTCCCGAATCTCGTCGATGACTTGCATTGCGCTCATGTGGTCGATGCCAGGATCCAATCCCATCTCGTTCAACACCAGTACCCCCTTCTCCTTCGCCCGAGCGTCCAAGGCTTGCATGTCGTCAGACACGTAACTGGGCGTCAACA
>CAJWII010000069.1 GCA_913041065.1 uncultured Flavobacteriales bacterium | reverse complement strand
CCGTTTGACCCGACGATGGATTTGCCCAAGTTCCAGCTGCCCAACATCGACAAGCTGGCGGATCACGGCGACGGAAAACACCGCGTCACGTCGGAAGAGCTCGATGTCAACAAGGACAACATCATCCGAACGCTGCAGAATTTCAAGATTGAAGTCGACCGGATTTCGGCGGAAGTCGGGCCGACCGTGACGTTGTACGAGATCGTGCCTGCGCCTGGGGTGCGCATCAGCAAGATCAAAAACCTCGAGGACGACATCGCCTTGAGTCTGGCGGCTTTGGGCATTCGCATCATCGCTCCCATCCCAGGCAAAGGCACCATTGGCATCGAGGTCCCCAACTCCAACCCGGACGTCGTCAGCATGCGCACGCTCATCGCCAGCGAGAAATTCCAGAACAGCGACGCCGAGCTGCCCATCGCCTTGGGCAAGACCATCAGCAACGAGACGTACGTCTTCGACATGGCCAAAATGCCACACCTGCTCATGGCCGGCGCCACGGGCCAGGGAAAGTCCGTCGGCTTGAACGCCATGTTGGTGAGCATGCTGTACCGCCGGCATCCGTCGACGTTGAAGTTTGTCCTGGTGGACCCCAAAAAGGTGGAACTCACCCTGTACAACAAGATTGTGCGTCATTACCTGGCGCAGTTGCCGGACAGCGAAGACCCCATCATCACGGACACGAGCAAAGTGGTGTCCACGCTCAACAGCTTGTGCGTGGAAATGGACCAGCGGTACGAGCTGCTCAAGGCGGCGCATTGTCGGAACATCAAGGAGTACAACGCCAAGTTTACCAAGCGCAAGATCATTCCGGGATTGGCGGAAGGGCACCCCGACAACGGCAAGGACATCCACCGCCTCGGGCACCACTACATGCCGTACATCGTGCTCGTGGTGGACGAGTTTGCGGATTTGATCATGACCGCGGGCAAGGAAGTGGAGACGCCCATCGCGCGTTTGGCGCAACTCGCGCGTGCAATTGGCATCCACCTCATCATCGCCACGCAGCGGCCGTCAGTGAACATCATCACCGGCACCATCAAAGCGAACTTCCCTGCCCGTGTGGCGTTCCGGGTGACGTCGAAAATCGACTCCCGCACCATTCTCGACGCCGGGGGCGCCGACCAATTGATCGGTCGTGGCGACCTGCTGATGAGTACGGGCAACGACTTGATTCGTTTGCAATGCGGTTTTGTGGACACCCCTGAAGTGGAGAAGATTTGCGAATTCGTGGGCTCGCAGCAAGGCTTCGCCCAATCCTACGAATTGCCACCACCGCCAGCGGAAGCCAGCGAATCAAGCGGCGGCATCGACCAGGAGGACCGAGACCCCATGTTTGAAGACGCCGCCCGCGTGTTGGTGATGCACCAACAGGGATCCACATCCCTCTTGCAACGAAAGCTGAAGCTCGGATACAACCGCGCAGGCCGCTTGATCGACCAATTGGAGGCGGCCGGCATCATCGGGCCGTTTGAGGGAAGCAAGGCCCGGAAAGTGTTGGTGCCCGACGAAGCAAGTTTGGAACAGTTGTTGCAATCCAGCTCCACCACAACCGAGTAAGTTTGCACCATGCGGAAGATTCTCTCCATGTTCGGCGCACTTTGCGTCATGGCCCTGGCCCCTGCCCTTGGCCAAGATCCAGACCTCCTGTTGGGCGATTTGAGCGCAAAGGCCAAAACCTACACCGCTTACGAAATCTCGTACACCAGCACTCTGGTGGACCTGAAGAACGACTTCGAGCTCACGCAAGAAGGGTCCGTCCAGATTGAAGGCGATCGCTTCCACTTGGATTTGGGCGACTACGTCATCTACTGCGACGGGGAGTCCGTGTGGACGTTCGAGCCCGAGATGAACGAGTGCTACCTCGACGACATGGAGACCATGCGCGAGGAAGGCATGGACCCTTCTCAGTTGTTCACCGTGTGGGAAGAGGATTTCCGCCGCGAGTGGATGGGCCGCGCCCAGATTGGGGACAAAGACTGCGCGCATGTCAACCTGTACGCGGGCGAGGACAAGCCCTACCACACCCTTCAATTGTTCATCGACGACACAGCCCTTGAAATCGTGCGCATCGTCATGAAAGGACGCGAAGGAAGCGACGTGACGTACACCGTGACGTCCTTCTCCCCTTCGTTGGAAGTCAAGCCAGGGATGTTCACCTTCCCTGCAGAGAAGCACCCCGGCGTCGACCTCATTGACAACCGCATTTGATCCAAGGACAAGCGCCGCTCAGTCCTCGGGCTTTTTGCGCTCCTTGGCCCCAGGCCATGGGATGGGCGTCCCATCAGGCTCGTAAGCCTGGGGAAACAGGTGACGGTACTCCACGGGCACAGGGATGACGTCCTCGATTTCTGGATCGATGAACAACCTTGGCTGGAACGAAGGAAGCTCAGGCATGGTGTCCAACGGGCACCAACCGAGTTGAGCAAACCGCCGCAGCTCCCAACTCTCATTGAACCAAGCCCCTTGTTCTTGGCGCTGGTTCCACATCAGCCCCCCCATCATGGAGGTCACAAACCAAGCGGCGTTGGGGGCATGCCTTACGCCGGCGTCCAAGACAGCGTCGTGGGCCAAGGTGGCGTACTTGTCTGGATCCGTGCCCGCGACGTCCCTAAACTTTTGCAAGGCGTCGAAACGGGTGGAGTCCGTCCACTGGATTTGGGCTGAGAGAGGCAACGTCAACCGCCAGCGCTCCATCAAATCCCCTTCCACAAAAGGCATGTCCGCAACTTCCGGATGGGCATAGACCACAAAGTCGGAGCTGTCGTTCATCTGCAATTCGGTCTGCAGCGCCGCCCACATCGAGCGTGAAGAACGGCCGGCCACGCCCACGACCACGTTCCGTTCGTACGGGGTGAGGTGCTCGGCCAAGCGGCCGACAGACCGTCGGCTGCCCTGAACCGTATCCAACAGCGCATGACGAAGCGAGTCCCCTTCGCTGAGCCACTTGGCGCGCTGCTGCGCGTTGAACACCTGCTCAAACGCCGTTTCGAGCAGCGCGTCGTTGCCTTGGGTGACCACCAGTACCACACGGTCGGTGTCGTGCTTGGCCGACACCCAATGGGCCAACCGCTCCACCCCTGCCAATTCCAAGGGCACGACAGATCGAACGCCAGGTCCACGCTCCACGTAACGCTCAGGCTGTTCGGTCAGAAGGATGTGCTGCTTGCCGAGGCGGTCAATTTTAGGTGCAACGACCCCGACGTTCTCCCGCATCAACGGCCCCACAACCACGTGGGCCCGGCCCAGATGGGCCTGTCCGTACTGGGGACGTCCAAGCGAGTCTGGGGTCTCGTCCAAGACCTGGACTTCCACGGGCACGCCAGCTTCTCCCAGTTGAGATACGGCTGCTTCCACCCCGTGCAAGCACGACATCGCAATTTCCCGGAGGCGAACGGTTTTCCGAGGAAGCATGCCTCCCTCGAGGGTGTCCACCTGCAGCCCAAAGGGCAGAAGCACGGCCAACCTCAACGTGTCCACCGGCACAGAATCCATCTGGGCATCTGCCGACGGCACAAGAAGGCAAGCCGCAAGCAGGCAGAGCGCTCGTGCACGGAAGATGTGGAGGATCATTCCCATTCGATGGTGGCCGGTGGCTTCGAGCTAATGTCGTACACAACCCGGTTCACGCCACGCACCTTATTGATGATGTCGTTGCTGACCTTGGCCAAGAAATCATAAGGCAAGTGGCACCAGTCGGCCGTCATGCCGTCGGTGCTGCTCACGGCACGCAAGGCCACCGCGTTCTCGTACGTCCGCTCGTCCCCCATCACGCCCACACTTTGCACAGGCAACAAGATGGCCCCCGCCTGCCACACGTCGTCGTAGAGGCCGGCGTCGCGCAAGCCTTGGATCCAGATGTGGTCCACGTCCTGCAACACACGCACCTTTTCGGCGGTGATGTCGCCCAGGATGCGAATGGCAAGCCCTGGACCTGGGAACGGATGACGTCCCAGGATGCGCTCTTTGATGTTCATGGCACGTCCCACGCGCCTCACCTCGTCCTTGAACAACAATCGCAGGGGCTCCACCACCTCGAGGGTCATGTAGTCGGGCAGTCCGCCCACGTTGTGGTGGCTTTTGATGGTGGCCGAGGGGCCGCCTGTCGCGCTGACCGACTCGATCACATCGGGGTAAATGGTGCCCTGTCCCAGCCAGCGGGCACCTTCCACCCCTTTGGACGCTTCGTCGAACACCTCGACAAAGACACGTCCAATGGCCTTGCGCTTGATCTCAGGATCGGACTCTCCGGCCAGGGCTTCAAGAAACTGGTCTCCCGCACGCACGCCGCGCACGATCAGACCCATGTCCTTGTAGTCTTCAAGCACCTGCTCGAATTCATTCTTCCGGAGCAGGCCGTTGTCGACGAAGATGCAGTGCAGCCTGTCCCCAATGGCACGTTTCAACAGCTCGGCCGCCACGGTGGAATCCACCCCGCCGCTCAGGCCCAAGATGACGCGGTCGTCTGCGCCGATTTTGGCCTGAAGGTCGTTGACGGTGGACTCCACAAAATTGTCGGGGGTCCAGGAACCGGTGCATCCGCAAATGCCCATCACGAAATTCTTCAGCAACATGGGTCCCTCCGTGCTGTGCCAAACTTCGGGGTGGAACTGAATGCCCCACACCTGCTTGCCCTCGGCACGGAAGCCCGCGAAGTACACGTCGTCGGTGCTGCAAATGGTGTTGTACCCAGGGCCCAACTCGAGGATGGTGTCGCCATGACTCATCCAAACCTGGCTGTTGGACGTCATGCCTGCCAGCAGCGGGTCGTCCGAATTCACAGTGGCGAGGTTGGCGCGGCCGTATTCCCGAGAATCACTCGCCTCCACCTTGCCGCCGCTGAGCGTGGCCAAATATTGGGCGCCATAGCACACCCCGAGCAACGGAACTTGATCCAAAATGGCCGACAAATCGGGCTGAGGGGCGTTCTCGTCTCTGACGCTGTGTGGGCTTCCAGACAACACCACCCCGAGGCAACCTTCCGGCAGCTCCTTGAATGCGCTCCACGGGATGATCTCTGAATATACGTTCAACTCACGCACGCGTCGCGCGATCAACTGGGTGTACTGAGACCCAAAGTCGAGAATCAAAATGCGTTGCTGCATGGCGGCAAAGGTACCTTGGCCCTGGGTGTGACGGCGCCCGTCTCGCACTCTACTTTTGCACTGAAATCCAACGTTTCAAACATGTCTCAAGCCACCCTGTTTCCCAACCTAGAAAGCCGACGTGTTGTTCTGGCCAGCCAGAGCCCGAGGCGCCGTAAACTCATGACCATGATGGGGCTGGATGTGGAGTGCATGGCCCGGGACTTGGACGAGTCGTGGCCTGCCGAGCTTGAGGGACCCCGCGTGGCGGAATTTGTGGCGCGGAAAAAAGCGGAGGGATACAAGGACGTCCTCCGAGACGACGACGTCCTGATCACCGGAGACACTGTGGTGGTCTTGCACGGCAAAGTGCTTGAGAAGCCGGTGGACGAAGCCCACGCCAAGGACATGTTGGGTCGGCTGAGTGGCCAAACCCACATTGTGGCCTCTGCCGTGGCCGTGACCACGTTGGCAGATGGAATCCAAAGCGTGCTTGACACATGCGACGTCACCTTCAACCCGCTGTCGACTGAATTCATCGACTTGTACGTCGGGGGTGGCACCTGCATGGACAAGGCCGGCGCCTACGGCGTTCAAGACTTGGCGGGACTCGTGGGCGTGCATTCACTCTCAGGTTCATTCTACACCGTCATGGGCATGCCCACCCACAGACTGGCGGGGTTGCTCGCTGCGGTTTAAGCGAAACACTTTTTTCGCAAGGCCACGACGCACGGAAATGCCCTGTTTCCGGTGCAAAGGGACTGATATTGAGCACGAAGAACAAGTTCGGTGCAAACAAAAGTGAAATTTTGGTGAACAAACCCTTGAGACGGTGGTTTTAGGTGTGTTCACAGGACGCATTTCTATGTACTTACCAAAATCAAAGCAATGATTTCTACAATTCTCACGTCGGTTCAGGCAATGGCCTCGGACGACTACGTCGGCTTTACGTTCTTCGTGGGCTGCATGGCCATGATGGCCGCGTCGGCGTTTTTCTTCCTCTCCATGAGCTCTGTCGAGGGCAAGTGGAAGACCTCTCTCTTGGTGAGCGGCTTGATCACATTCATCGCCGCAGTTCACTACTTCTACATGCGCGACTACTGGGCAGTTGTCGGTGAAAGCCCCACGTTCTTCCGTTACGTGGACTGGACCTTGACTGTGCCTCTGATGTGCGTGGAATTCTACCTCATTTTGAAGGCTGCTGGTGCCAAAACAGACCTCTTGTGGAAGCTCATTTTCGCTTCTGTGGTCATGTTGGTCACAGGTTACTTCGGCGAGGCGGTGTACATGGACGGTTCTGGTCCAGCCATCTGGGGCTTGATCTCAGGTTTGGCCTACTTCTACATCGTGTACCTCATCTACGCAGGTGAAGCCAAGCAACTCGCAAACGCTTCCACGCCAGCTGTGCAGAAGGCACACAACATCCTGTGCAAGTTCGTGTTGATCGGCTGGGGCATCTACCCACTCGGATACATGATCGGCACTTCAGGCTGGTACGATTTTGTGGATGCCCTTCCATTGAACATGGACGTGGTTTACAACATCGGTGACGCCATCAACAAAATCGGTTTCGGTTTGGTGATCTACTCTCTCGCTGTCAGCGACAAGTAATCACCTGTACCCTTTCCACTGAAATCGTGACCTGTGAAGGGCCGGGAACCTCGAGTTTCCGGCCCTTTCTTTCTCTCACCCCTTCGACATGAACCACGCACTGACATGGATGGGCCACCGCTGGTTTGGGCCCACTGCCGTTGCTTTGGCGACGCTGCTGGGGCCTGTGCTGGCGGACCAGACTGCCCTGACTTGGGGGCTGTGTGCCTTGCTGTTCGTCGTCGTGGGGCTTCCGCATGGTGCAGTGGACCACATCACGTACCACCACGCCCTTGGTCGCAATGCCAAAACCGCGCCCTGGCGCTTCGTGGCACCCTATCTGGCTGGCTTGGGCGCTTTTGCGGTGGCCTTTGTGTGGGCGCCCGTTCTGGCGACTTGGGCATTCCTGGTGCTTGCTTCATGGCATTTTGGCCAAAGCCACGTCGAAGTGCGCACCTCCGAATGGCTGGACCGTTTGCGCGGCTTCGCCCTGGGCGCACTCATCCTGGGCACTTTGCTCGACGCACAGGCTGGCGCCGCCAGCGACGTGATGGCCACCTGGATGACTGAATCCGGCAGCGCGTGGACCCTCCGAACCATTGGAGTGGGCTTGCCCATGCTGAAGCTGCTCTGGACGGCGACGGCCTTCATCGCTTGGCAGCGCAATCCCGAAGGACGGACCATGAGCACGCGGCTGCTCCGGGAAGCTTTTTGGGTGGTGGCCATGTGGGCCTTGGCTCAATCAGGCGAACTCCTCTGGGCCTTCACAGCCTACTTCTGTTTGGGACACGCCGCCGATTCATGGCGGGGTGAATTCCTCCACCACCAGAGCTTGACTTCGCAGTTTTGGACGTATTACCGCTGGGCATGGCCATTCACGTTGGTCTCCTTGGTGGGCCTGGCCGCCGTTGCAGGTGCAGCCTTTGCAGGGTGGATTGGCTTGAACTGGGCATGGGCCGTACTGATCGCAGGCAGCGTGCCACACATGGTGCTGTTGGACCACTGGGCACCAGCCCAACTGCGCGCCGAGCGCGCCGAATGACGCTGGACCCTCAGCTCAGACGGTAAGCGACCGTCACCCCTTCTTTCAGCGATTCGTCTTCGCGAAGCATGCGTCCCACCGGACGTTTCGGACAACCCGCGTTGGCCAAGACCTCGGCCACCTCGTCTGCATGCTTGGGACACACCGACACAAGAAGGCCACCTGACGTTTGGGGGTCGCACAACAAGTCGCGCAAGTAGCCTTCCGGCACGTCCACATGCGCCCTGTAGCTGGCGAAGTTGCGCCGGGCACCGCCGGGCACCATGCCCTGGCTGTGGTAGTCAGGAACGCCGTCGAACGTTTGAACTTCCTCGCCGTTCACTTCCGCTTGGGTTCCGCTGCCCTGGCACATCTCGAGCAGGTGCCCCATCAGGCCAAACCCGGTCACGTCTGTCATGGCATGGACACCTGGGATGGCCGACAGCGTCGCACCGATGTCGTTCAAGGTTTGCATGCTGCGCACGGCCGCGTCGAGGTGGTCGCTCTGCACTTTGCCTCGCTTTTGGGCTGTAGTGATCATGCCCACCCCCAACGGCTTGGTCAAGAACAACACGTCGCCAGGATGGGCCGCCGCATTCTTCTGAAGGTGATCAACCGACACGCGCCCCGTCACCGCCAACCCGAAAATCGGTTCTGGACAGTCGATGCTGTGTCCCCCTGCCAAGGGAATGCCGGCCTCCTCGCAGATGCTTCGCCCGCCTTCCAAGACCTGGCCTGCCACCGTTTCATCGAGCTTGTCGATGGGCCATCCAAAGATGGCGATGGCCACGAGGGGTGTGCCGCCCATGGCGTAAATGTCGCTGATGGCGTTCGCCGCGGCGATGCGCCCAAACGTGTGCGGGTCGTCCACAATGGGCATGAAAAAGTCGGTCGTGCTCACAACTGCTGTCCCATCACCCAAGTCCACCACCGCCGCGTCGTCCTTGGTGTCGTTTCCCACCAACAGCTGCGGGTAATGAGGGCCAGTCTTCATGCCCGACAACATGTTGTGAAGCACGGCTGGGGCAATTTTACATCCGCAGCCCGCGCCATGGGAATATTGGGTCAGTTTGATGTCGTCTGAAGGTTCCATGGGTTCCATTCTGAATGTGCATGACGGCACGCATTTGCCGTGTCCGCAGGGTTGAGGCCAAACGCTTGAACGGTGAGCATGTGCTCGCGCTTGTCCAATCCATGGCGGTAAGTCTTGTCGTAGTACACCAAAGCGATTCTGGCCGCCTCGGCCAAATTTCCTGCGCGGAGGTGGGCGATCGCGGCGTCAGCGTGCTGCCGCCCGAGTTTGGTCCGAATCCGCTCAAACGCCTGCACCAACGCCTCTTCGTCCGCCTTGCCGTACATCGACAGCAAGTGGGTTATGCGATCTTCCCCGGTGCGCTCCAGCTCCAACAACGGCGCCTCGCGCAACCGCTTGTGAAAGTCCTCGGGCATCTGGACCCACCCAATGGAGCGGCTCTCGTTCTCCACCCACACAGGCCCCTCCCGTCCATGGCGGTCCAAGGCGCGCAACGCCCAGGCCAACTCGTTGGAGAATTGCTCCGTACTCGGTTGAGGATGGGCGTCCAGGTTCCCGAAGGAGGAGCCAAAATGACGGGCCAGGCCCTCCAAATCCAGCGTCTGCTCCTGTTGGGCGGTTAGCGCGTGGATCACGTCGGTCTTGGCCGTGCCGGTCATGCCCCCAAGCACCACGTAGGGTCGGGGCGCTTGAAAGGCGTCGCGAAGCACCGCTCGGCAGGCCTTGTAGCCCCCGTGACAACGCGCCGCAGGAACCTCCGCCGTGCGCAAGAGCCAATCCACGCTTCCTGAGCGCATGCCTCCTCGCCAACAATGCACCAACAGCGGCGTGCGGGTGTCCTGGTCCTCGAACAAGGCCCGCGCCCTTGCGGCCATGTCGCGCAACTTGGGGCCCACCAGCTCCAAGCCCAAGTCCACTGCCGACTG
>CAJWII010000068.1 GCA_913041065.1 uncultured Flavobacteriales bacterium | reverse complement strand
GCCGCCAACAACAGGGCTGCCACAGAGATCACCGTGTCGCCTGCGCCGCTGACGTCCATCACTTCACGCGGCACCGCGGGGATGTGCAAATGGACGATGTCCTCCTGAGGCGCATGTATCCACGTGCCATGTTCCCCCAGGGTCACCATGACACACTCACACCCGAGGGCGGACCGCAACTGCTCCACGGCCTTGGCCATGGTCGACGCGTGTTGGGGATGAACTGGTTCTGTCAACCCAAGGCCTTCGTTCAATTCCTTCAAATTGGGTTTGAAGAGGGCGACGCCTTGGTACGCCTGGAAGCGCTTGAGCTTGGGGTCCACCGCCACGGGAACGCCCGCAGCTTGACAGACGGCGAGCAACCCGGCGACTGTGTCTTCGGTGAGCAAGCCCTTGTCGTAATCCTCCAAGATCACCACATCAGGGCAGGCTTCGCCATCGAGAAGGGTTTGGAACGTGTCCAGCACATCTTGCCCTACCGCCGAAGGGATATCCTCGGTGGACTCCTCGTCCACACGCACCACGTGTTGGCCTCCACTGATCACGCGCGTTTTGACGGTGGTTGGCCGAGAGGCATCGACGATCAGATGTGGGGAGCACATGTGTTCGAGCAGGTTGGTCAGGTCTGCACCGGAGGCGTCCTGTCCCACCACGCTGACCAGGGTCACCTCGGCTCCAAGGGCATGCAGGTTTTTCACCACATTGCCCGCGCCGCCTGCCCGGATTTCTCGCCTTGTGACATCCACGACTGGCACAGGAGCCTCAGGGCTGACGCGGCTCACGCGCCCCCACATGTAGGCGTCGACCATCACGTCTCCGACGACACACACCTTGGGGCGTTCCCAGGGAAGGATGTCAAAGGGAAGGGGTTGATCCACCTTGCTCATGCCCACAAAGGTCGGACTTTAGGCCAAACGCGCGCAGGCTTTCTGAATCCGAGACACCGCTTCCTCAAGCACGGCGTCTGCTGCCGCGTAAGACAAGCGAATGCACTCCGGGGTGCCAAAGGCTGCCCCAGACACAGAAGCCACTTGGGCCTGTTCGAGCAAGAAGAACGCGACGTCGTCGGAGGTCTCCAGCTTTCGACCTTCGAACGACTTGCCAAACAAGGCACTCACATCTGGAAACACATAAAACGCGCCCATGGGTTGGTTGACTTTGAAGCCGGGCACTTGGCTGAGTCCCTCGACCATCAAGGCCCGGCGACGACGGAACGCCGCCACCATGTCACTGGTCACGCTGGGGTCGGCTTCAAGTGCCGCTGCCGCCGCCGCTTGGGTGATGCTGGAGGGCGCGGAGGTGAATTGGCCTTGGATTTTGGTGCATGCGGCTGCAATCCACTTCGGCGCGCCAATGTACCCCAAACGCCACCCGGTCATGGCGAAGCCTTTTGAGATGCCGTTCACGGTCACTGTGCGCTCCCACATGCCTGGCTGCGCGGCCATGCTTGCGTGCTTGTCGGTGAAGTTGATCAGCTCATAGATCTCGTCGCTGACGGTGATGATGCGGTCGTGCTTGCGGAGCACGTCGGCCAGGGCGGCTGTTTCGTCGTGGGTGTAAACCGAGCCAGAGGGGTTGCAAGGAGAGGAATACATCACCAACCGTGTCTTGTCGGTGATGGCGGATTCCAACTCTTCAGGTTGGACCTTGTAATCGTTGTCGATGCTTGTCGGCAAAATGACTGGGGTGCCGCCGCCGACTTTCACCAACTCCTCGTAACTGACCCAAAAAGGCGCAGGAAGGATCACTTCGTCCCCTGGGTCGACGAGCGAGAGCACCACGTTGGCCAGGCTCTGCTTGGCGCCTGTGCTGACGACCACCTCGTCCAGGCTGTAGGCCAACCCATTGTCCCGCTTGAATTTCTCCACAATCGCCTTGCGCACACGAGGTGTGCCAGGCACAGGGGTGTAGTGCGTTTCGTTGGCGTCGATGGCGTCGATGCCGGCTTGCTTCATGGCGTCAGGCGTGTCGAAGTCGGGCTCGCCCAAAGACAGGGAGATCACGTCGATGCCTTGGTCTTTCAATTCGCGGGCCTTGCGTGACATGGCAATGGTGGCTGATTCGCTCAGGCGCTGAAGCAGTTTGGACGTGGTGTGTTCCATCTGGGCTGAAGAAATTTTGCAGCCCAAAAGTACACTTCGCTTTGAGGTGAGCGGCGTCAGGTACGCTCAGATATGAACCAGAGGCCGCAGGCTGTCAACAACCCGTTCACAGGCAGCAAAGCAAACCCAAAGCTGAAGCCCGCCCATGCGGTCAGCGATTGCTCCAAGCCATACCCGGCGACGGGGGCGAGCACACAAGCCATCGGGATCCAATTTGCGCGCGGTCGGAGCTTGGTGAACATGCCCACCCCAAACAGCCCGAGAAGCGGGCCGTAGGTGTAGTTGGCCACGGTGAACAGGGCGGCCACCACCGACCTGTCGTTGACCGCGTTGAAGGCCAAGATGACCAGCCACAAGAGGACGGCAAGACCCAGATGAACCTGCTTTCTGATGCGTGAGGCTTCCTCGGACGATTTGGACGGGGTGTCGATGAGGTCGATGCACGTGGAGGTGGTCAAGGCGGTGAGGGCCGAATCGGCCGAGCTGAAGGCCGACGCCAACAGCCCCACCAAGAATGCCACGCCCAAAGCGGGCCCCAACGAGCCACCCAGCGCCACAAGAGGGTACAGCTTGTCGGTGGCTTCGGGAAGCGCCATGTCGATTCGGCCTGCGTGCATCCACAGCAACGCACCCATACTGAGGAACAGCAGGTTGGCGGCCACCAAAATGACTGTGAACACCCCCATGTTTTTTTGAGCATCGCCAAGCGAGCGGCAAGCCAAATTCTTTTGCATCATGTCCTGGTCCAGTCCAGTCATGGCGACCGTCACGAACATCCCAGCCAGGATGTGCTTGAGCCAATGGTTGCTCGCCCTCCAATCGTCGGTGACCCAAACCGTGGTCATGCCTGTGTCGGACAGGGCAGAAGGCAAGTCCAGCCAGCCTTGTCCCTCGGCGTTCAAGATGCCGCCGACGGTCATGACCACCGCCAGGAGCATGCAGGCTGTCTGCAGGGTGTCCGTCCAAATCACAGTTCCCATGCCACTGCGGCGGGTGTAGGCGTAAATGACAGCCAGGATGGCTGCGGTCGTGCCTGCAAACCACCAACCCGGGACATCGCCCCCGGCCAAAGGTTCCAGCACGAGGACCTCGAGGACCAAGGCCACCAGGAACAGCCTGAAGGACGCGCCGACCACTCGGCTCAGCAGGAAAAACGCCGACCCCGTCTTGCGGGCCTCCGTGCCAAAGCGCGTGCCCAAAAAGCTGTAGATGCTGGTCAGTCCCATCTTGTAGTACAAAGGCAAGAGGATGGCGGCAACAATCAGGTATCCAATGCAGTACCCGAGCACCATTTGCATGTATGTCCATTCCTGGTCGCGCACCCATCCAGGGATGCTCAAGAAGGTCACCCCCGAGAGCGAGGCGCCGACCATGCCAAACGCCACAAGGGGCCACGGCGCGCTCTTTTTGGCCACAAAGAAGACGTCTTCTTCGGACCCGGCCCGAAGAGAGGACCAACGAGACACGGCCAACAACAGGCCGACGTAGGCGAGGGAAATGCAAAGCGCAAGGGTCGGGGTCATGCCGCCAAATGTAACTTCGCACCATGCAATTGCCCTCGAGGTTGATCGAATCCGCCGTGGACCAAATGGCGAGCCTTCCGGGCATTGGACGACGCACCGCGTTGCGCCTTGTGCTGCACATGCTTGCCCGCGACGAAGACCGCGTGCGGGACTTCGCCGAGAGCATGGTGGCGATGCGTCAGGGCGTCAAGCCTTGCACCACGTGCCACAACCCCACAGAAGGCGGGATATGCAACATTTGCGCCAATCCCCATCGCGACAGCTCTACATTGTGTGTGGTCGAGGACGTCCGCGACCTGTTGGCCCTGGAGTCGGTGGGAGAGTATCGCGGGTTGTACCACATTTTGAGTGGCGTCATCAGCCCCATGGACGGGGTGGGGCCGGCCGACTTGACCGTGGAATCGTTGGTCGCCCGGGTCCAGTCGACTGAGGTGAAGGAGGTCATTCTGGCCTTGCCGGCTTCGATGGAAGGGGACACGACGGCCTTTTACTTGGCCAAACGCGTCCAGTCCCATGACATCTTGCTCACCACCATCGCGCGCGGCGTGTCTGTCGGTGAAGCGTTGCAGTACGCCGACGAGGCCACGCTGTCCAGTTCGTTGTTGAACCGCTTGCCGTACAAGGGATGACCGACCTGAGTGTCGTGATTGTGAGTTACAACGTTCGGGCGTTCCTCGAGCAATGTTTGGTGTCTGTGGAGCGGGCCTCCAAGGGGCTCAACGTGGAAGTGTGGGTTGTGGACAACAAGAGTGTCGACGGTTCGGTGGACATGGTCAGGCGTCGGTTCCCGTGGGTCAAGCTGATCGCCAACGAAGACAACGTGGGGTTTTCCGTGGCGAACAACCAGGCCATTCGCCAGTCTTCAGGCAAACACGTGCTGCTGCTGAACCCGGATACGGTGGTGCGCGAGGACACCTTCGCCAAGGGGCTTGAACACATGGCTGCCCACCCCAAAGTTGGGGGCATGGGGGTTCCGATGTACGACGGAACAGGAAAGTACCTACCCGAGTCCAAGCGTGGCCTGCCCACGCCATGGGTTGCGTTTTGCAGGATGGCCGGGCTGCACCACTTCACAACCAAATCGCAGAAGTTCAACGCCTACTACGCCGGGCACCTGGGTGAACACGACACCGGCCCCGTCGACATCCTCGCAGGGGCCTACATGTGGATGCGAAAGGACGCCCTGGATGAAGTGGGCTTGCTCGACGAGCAGTTTTTCATGTACGGCGAGGACATCGACCTGAGCTGGCGTTTGGTGTTGGGCGGATGGGAGAACCATTACTGCGCCAACACGAGCATCATTCATTACAAAGGGGAGAGCACCAAGAAGGGGAGCCTCAATTACGTCATGGTGTTTTACAACGCCATGCTTCTGTTTGCCGCCAAACACTACGAGGGTCGTCAAGCGCGGGCCTTTTCGTGGATGATTCGGGTGGCCATTTACGGGCGCGCTGCGTTGGCGGTGGTGCGTCGCATGTTTTCGCGCTGGGGTGATTTGATTCGGGTGGCCGGGCTCACGCTTGCGGTGTTTGGCGCGTGGCTTTGGGCGCTGGACGCCTTGGGACAACGCCAATTCAACTGGTCCGACGTCTTGTGGCAAGGGGCCCTGCTTTGGGCACTCCAGACGGCAGCGTTGACGCTGTTCGGGGGACATGCGGAGCCAAGCCGGTTGCATTCTCGGTTCCGTCCGTGGTCGGCATGGGTGGCGGCGTCTTCGTTGACCGTCATCGTGTACAGCCTTTGGCCAGAAGGGTGGAGGTTCAGTCGATCTGGCGTCTTGGGGCTTGTGTTCCTTCAAGGCGTCATCCACGCCGCGGTGGCCCACCGACGTTGGAAACGAGCGGGCAACCCCAGGATGATTCGCCGCGTCTTGGTGGCATCCCAGGATTTGCCCGCTGTGGTGGATCTGCTTCGCAAAACTGAAGGGGTCCAACAGAAGCAACAGGCGCACGCCCTGTGGGCGCAGGACACCCTCGCCCCAGACGACTTGCGTCCATCCATCCAGGCCATTCCCTGGGTGGGAACTGTCCAGGACTTGTCCGACGCCCTGCAAATCCACAACGTACAGGAGGTGGTGTTCAGCGGCCGAGATGTCACGGCCGAGCACATCGTGAAGGCGCTGCCCGAGCTCGGAAAACGTGGCGTGCATTGCCGCATTGCGTGGACCGACGCGGGCGATTTGATGGCCAGTGGGGGTGCAGCGCGTCCGTCGTTCGTGGACTTCCAACGCGGATTGCACCGCCCTGAAATGGCCTCTGCCAAGCGCCGCTTTGATGTGGCCTCCTCGGCCTTGATCTTGCTGTTCGCCCCTGGGTTGGTGGCGCTCGGGCGTGCCTCATGGTTGGGGCCTGCCTGGCATGTGCTTTGCGGCCAAAAGACATGGGTCAGTCCAGGTTCTTTGGACATAGAAAAGCCCCATCTGCTTGATTTGAAGGACGGTCTGGGCGACCGAGCGGCGCGGCGAAAAGCCTTCACGCACACCCAGGACTACCATTGGAAAAAGGACCTTTCGGTGGTCGTGGATGCCTTATTTTCGCAGCGAGCAATTATCTCTCATGGCCATCATTGACATTCTCCTGCCCAAGATGGGCGAAAGCGTGGCGGAAGCCACGATCACCAAATTTGTCGTGGATGCCGGCTCCGACGTGGAGGCCGACGACCCCATCGTTGAAATTGCAACCGACAAGGTGGATTCTGAAGTCCCTGCGCCTGAAGATGGCACGTTGGTGGAATGGTGCGTGGCCGAGGGAGATGTGGTTCAAGTGGGGGCTGTGATTGCCCGTTACGACTTGGGCGGTGAAGGGTCAGGAGACACAGCTGCACCTGCTTCTGCCAAAGCCCCCGCGCCGGCGCCCGCCGTGCCCAGCGCGCCTTCTGAGGCCGTGGTGGAGGAGGTGATGGCGCCTCTGGAGGGAGGCCCTGCCAGAAAGGGACCTTCAGGCCGTTTTTATTCGCCGTTGGTGCGCAGCATTGCCGAGAAAGAAGGCATTTCCATGGCCGAGCTCGAGTCCATGTCTGGCTCAGGGGCAGAAGGCCGCGTCACCAAAAAGGACATTCTGTCGTACGTCAAAGGCCGCGGTCAAGCTGCGCCGGAGGCCAAGCCTGCTTCAGTGCCGACTCCAGCGCCAGTGGCCCAGGCCGCGCCCACCGCGACCAGTGTCGACGGGGCCTACGACATCGTGGAAATGGATCGGATGCGCAAGGTGATTGCGGACCACATGGTGCGCAGCGTTCAGACCAGTCCCCACGTCACGTCGTTTGTGGAGGCCGATGTGACCAACCTGGTGCAGTGGCGCAATGCCAACAAGAAAGCTTTCCAGGATAAGTTTGGGGAGAAACTCACCTTCACCCCGCTCATCGCAGAAGCCATAGTCAAGGCCATCCGCGATTTCCCCGGCATCAATGCCAGCGTGGACGGAGACAGAATCTTGATTCACAAGAACATCCACCTCGGCATGGCCGCCGCGTTGCCCTCAGGCAACTTGATTGTGCCTGTGATTAAGCACGCAGACCAGTACAACTTGCAAGGCCTGGCGCGTCAAGTGAACGACCTCGCCGCTCGTGCACGCGCTGGAAAATTGACTCCGGACGACATCGCTGGTGGCACTTACACGATGAGCAACGTGGGCACCTTTGGCAATGTGATGGGCACGCCCATCATCAACCAACCACAAGTGGGCATTTTGGCCCTGGGTGCCATTCGCAAGCGTCCGGCTGTGTTGGAGACGGAGCAGGGCGACGTCATTGCCGTGCGCAGCATGATGTTCCTCAGCCACAGCTACGACCACCGTGTGGTGGACGGGATGCTTGGAGGAAGCTTTGTGCGTCGCGTGGCCGATTACCTCGAAGGGTTCGACCCCAACCGCCCCATTGAGGGCTAATTCTTCCAACCTCAGAAAGACATGATGGAAATGGTCAAGAAGCTGCACTTGAAGCGGCCGTTGGTGTTCTTTGACCTCGAGACGACGGGGACCAAAGTGGGGGTGGACCGCATTGTGGAGATGGCCATGGTCAAGCTCATGCCCGACGGCACGGTGGTCAAGAAGCCTGAGCAGACTGGGAAGGTGCATCGCATCTTGGTCAACCCTGAAATGCCCATTCCGCTGGAAAGCAGCTTGGTGCACGGCGTGTACGACGAAGATGTCGCCGAAGCTCCGACATTTGGCCGCATTGCCCCGGGGCTGCTCAAGTGGCTCCATGGCTGCGATTTGGGTGGCTTCAACAGCAACCGTTTCGACGTGCCCATGTTGGCCGAGGAATTCTTGCGGGTGGGCATCGACTTTGGGCTGGAGGGGCGGCACTTGGTCGACGTACAAAACATTTTCCACAAGATGGAGCAGCGGACCTTGCGTGCGGCGTACGACTTCTACTGCGGCAAGGATTTGGAAGGCGCACATGAGGCCCTGCCTGACACGCTGGCCACGGTGGACGTTTTCTTGGCCCAGTTGGAACGCTACAAAGACCACACGGTGCTGAACAGCCGTGGCGAAACCGTGGGACCAGTGCCCTCGGATGTGGAAGCCTTGGCGGAATTCTGCAGAATGCGGAACAACGCTGACCTGATGGGGCGGTTGGTGTACGACGACGAAGGAGAGGTGGTGTTTCAGTTTGGCAAGCACACTGGCAAGCGCGTCAAAGATGTGCTCGCCAAGGACCCCGGTTACTTCGGCTGGATGATGCAGGGGGATTTCCCACGTTACACAAAGCGGGTTCTCCAGAAGGTGAAAGACGGCGAGCTGTGACTGCCCGCAAACGGGTGGCCGTTTGGGTCTCCAACGATCTGAATTTTGACCAACGGGTGGCCAAGACGTGCCATACGTTGAAGGAGGCAGGCTGGGACCCACACCTTGTCGGTCGCAACATGCCCAAATCCGTTCCTTATTCAGGCCCTTTCTCTGCTGAAAGGTTGACGTTGCGCGCCCAGGTCGGTGTTCGTTTCTACGCCGGATTGCAAGTGGCCTTGTGGCGATGGGTCAAATCCCATGGTGGGGCATTTGACGCCATTTGGTGCAACGACCTGGACACCTTGGCGCCCGCGGTGGCGTGGGGCAAGTTGCCTGTCATGTATGACAGCCACGAATATTTCACCGAGGCTGCAGGCTTGACAGGGCATCCTTTCAAGAAGGCATTGTGGCGCCTGCTTGAACGGTGGGCTTTCCAGAAGCTGCCGTGCATCATCACCGTCAACGACAGCATTGCAGAGGCCTACCGATCTGCATATGGATTGGACGTGAGGGTGGTGCGCAATATGCCTCGCCGCCAGCCCAGGCCCATCGTGGAGGGGCGACAAGCGTTTTTGGAGCACGGTGTCCCTGTCGATTTGCCCATTGCCTTGATGCAAGGGGCTTACATGGATCGGGACCGTGGGGCGGCGGAAGCTGTGGCGGCGCTTCCAGGCATGAAAGGGGTTAGGCTTGTGCTTGTGGGTGCAGGGGTTGAATGGGAGGAGGCAAGAGTGGCCATGGACGATCCCCGTTTTGAGGGGCGGCTGCACTGCATTCCCAAACTTCCGTTTGAAAAGTTGAGGGTGCTTACGGCGAGTGCAGATGTGGGTCTGAGCCTGGACAAGGCGGGCCATGGCAATTACGAAATGAGCTTGCCCAACAAGCTGTTCGACTTCATGCATGCGGGCTTGCCTATGGTGGTGACCGCGCGAAAAGAGGTGGCGGCCATCGTGCGGGACCACGGATTGGGTGAAGTCGTGGAAGATGCGTCTCCCGTGGCCCTCAGTGAGGCAGTGAAGACTGTGCTGGCGACGGACAAAGCGTCGTGGTCCGAGGCCTTGCAGTTGGCCGGCGACCTGTTTCATTGGGGTGTTGACGAACCTCAGATTTTGGCGACCGTCGACACTTGTTTGAAGGCCCATTTGGCCAGGAGCCAGAAGGGCTGAGCCCAAAGGCGCGGCCCCTGAAGGCGTGACTTTTTCATGCGCCATTCTTCCTTGTACAGGGCGGCGTTGAAGGTCCGTGACAATCCACCCGGCGCCACGCGACAAAGGATTTGCTCGGGATGGCACGCCACATGGTGACCCATGTTTCGCCATTCAAGCATCTGGGCGTAGTCGCCCAGTATGTTTAAGGAGGAGTCAAAGGGGTGCCTCTCCAGCCAAGTCTTGGGGGCCACGAGCCCTTGGTGGTGCACGGTGTTTTTCCAAGCCAGCGTTTCGCCCCAATCCGGTTCAAACTGGGATGGCACGCCAGGCTCCACGGGCGGCAGTGCGGCCACGGACCACGCATGCGCGGTGGGCGAGGC
>CAJWII010000067.1 GCA_913041065.1 uncultured Flavobacteriales bacterium | reverse complement strand
AAGAACCAAGGGGCCGCCTGCAAATCCGCCACATGAACCAACACCGCACATTCCGGGAAGACCTCGTGCACCGCATCCGACCCAGCTTGCAACAGTTCAGACAGGGCATCAAATCCGTTGTCCAACGCCCCGTGGGGCCACATCATGCCAGGGTTGATTTCATTGCCCAATTGGACCATGGCGGGAGGCGCTCCGCGGGCTTCCAACACTTCCAAGGCGCAACGCACGTGGCACGTCATGGCCTCTTTGACCGCCTCAAAGGACATCCCTTCCCAAGCGCTGGGCAGGGTTTGGTGACCTGGATCTGCCCACGTGTCGCTGAAGTGAAAATCGAGCAGCACGTCCACGCCCAAGTTGTGCCACACCTCTGCCTCGTCCACCACTTCCAGCCAAGAACTGTGCAATCCTTCATGAGGGTTGTGCCAAACGCGCAACCGCACCACATTCACCCCTTGGTCGCGCATCCATGCACGGGGCTCTTCGACCAACACCCCTCCGTCGGTGCTGTACACGACACCATGATGAATCATTTCAGGAAGGAAGGATGCATCGACGCCTCTCCAAGTTTGGGCACACAACGAACAAGACACCAAAAGGAGCCAAGCAGCTCCAAGTCCCCTCAGGCAGTGTTGAATCATTCACACAAGGTGTTGAACCTGGACAAGGTCAACAGGATGTCGCTGACATTCACGAATCCATCCCCTGTCACGTCGCCCTCACAGGGCTGTTCTGCAGACAGCGAACTCGTGTCCGGGAACGTGCATGTGCCGTCGTCGAGCGTGGCACCCTCGTCGTAGTTCAAGGCCTCCACGTACGTGCACCCCAGCATTTCGTCTGCATCGCACACGCCATTGAGGTTGACGTCGGTCTCACACGTTCCACCGCACACCCCAAGGGCGTCCGCGTCAGAACATGGGACGTACACATCGCACACGCCATCGCCGTCGGCGTCTTCCAGGCAATCCCCTCCGCATTCACCCAAGGCGTCTTGCTCGTAAATGCACATGGTGGGCGCTGAGATTTGGGCTGTGGCGTCGTAATTGCACGCAAACAAGTCCAAGCAACCTCCACAGCTCGTGAAATCGCAAAGCTCGAGCACCACATATTGCAATGCGGGATCGTAGTTGCACGCGAATGGAATGGAACAGCCGGCACACGACTCAAAATCGCACATCTCGATGATGGCGTAATCCAAGTTGGGATCGTAGTTGCATGCAATTGGCACCATGCAACCTCCCTGAATGCAGGATCCGTCGTCTTCCGTGGCGTAGGGGTTGTACATCGGGTTGCCCAGCTCTGTGCAGCCCAAAATCTCAAATGGATCGCACACTCCGTCTCCGTCTTCGTCGTCGAGGCATTCCCCGTTGCAATCGTATCCCAACGTCGCGTAAAAACACGAACCGTCGTCGATGTAGGCCGCTGACAGAAAGTTGCACGCCGCGGGATTGGTGCAGCCCTCCACCTGCAGGTAGTCACAGATGCCGTCTTCGTTGTCGTCCTGGTCGCACGTGCCACCACAAACCCCCACGGCGTCCAGCTCGTTGCCATCACAATCGCAATCTCCGAGAGGAATGGGACTGCAGCCACAATCGTACACCGCGCCTGGACCTGCACACACCCCGCACCCGTCGATGACCCCAAAGCAAGTGTCCTCGTCGTTGCATATGCCGTCGTTGTCTTCGTCCAAGTCAATCACGAAACCTGAGCCCAAGGTCCCTCCAGAACAGAGGTCGCACCCAAGTGCGTACTCACAGGGGAGCGGATCTGTGGCCAGGGCATGGTAGTTGCACGCCTCCGAGTCTTGACACCCTTCCACTTCGTCGGCGTTGCACACGCCATCCAAATCGTCGTCGTTGGCCAACACCACCCCGCTGCCGTCGGTGGCTCCAGAGCATGTCTCGCAAGGGGTGAACGGGTACACGCACAAATCAGGGTCGCTGTCTGTGGCGAAGGCATTGAAGTTGCACGCGAGAGGCGCCAAACACCCCAACTCTTCGTCCACATCGCACACCCCGTCCCCATCGGCGTCGGCCTCGCAGTCGCCGCCGCATTCGCCCACCGCATCCAGTTGGTTCCCTTCGCAATCGCATTCCCCTTCCAAAATGGGGGCGCAGCCACATTCATAAACCGCACCGGGACCGTTGCACACCCCGCAGGTGTCAAACGCCCCCACGCATGGGTCCAAGTCGTCGCAAACCCCGTCGCCATCTTCGTCCAACACGCACACCCCTCCACATTCACCCAGGGCGTCCAGGACATTGCCGTCGCAATCGCATTCGCCTTCCAAGATTCCTGGGCCGTTGCAGATGCCGCATTCGTCGTACTCCCCAACGCACGGATCTACGTCGTCGCAGACGCCATCTCCGTCTTGGTCAACCCCAGTGCCTCCGCACACCCCACAGCCATCGGTGTACAGGCAGCTGCCGTCGTCCACCAAGGCATTCGCGTCATACGTGCATGCTGTGACGTCCGTACAGCCTTCGGGGTAAGCGCACGACCCGTCGTCGTAAAACACCGTGCCCTCGGGGTACGGCTCGAAGTTCAGCGCCGTCTCGTCCGTGCAAGCACCACATTCCCCGTTGCCGCTGCAAATGGGGAACACGGCGCGGGTTTCCTGATTGGGGTCGCCGTGGGTGTAGTACTGCACTCGAATTTGACCTGAAAGCGCTCCAGAGGTTGTGATTTGCGCCACAAGCACTTCACGCGTGTCCCCCGCGTACCCCACATGGCCTGGTGTTGGCGCGGAGTTGTACCAGGTGAACGGCGCGCCAGTGTCCGTGGACACCGCAGACCCATCCCCGTACGCCCCGCTGAACTGCAATTGGATGTCCACAGAACTGGTCAACGTCAGTTGGGCTTGTTGCGTGGAAGAGGCGTTGTCCGCACCTGTCGTCAAAAAACTGTCGAAGGCAATTTCAGGAAAAGATCCAAAGAACGCCGGATACACCCCCGAGGCGTTCCAAGACGCGTTCAAAGGGTCGTTGTACCAAGTGCCACTCGTCGACGACAACTCAAACACATCCTCGTGGTCGCCCGAACAGGACAACAGGTAGTCGTCGTCGTGCAAGAAATGCATGTAGACGCGGTGCGTCGTTTGGCCTGCAAGCACACCTTCGTCGTGAACCTCCACTGGCCTTGCTTCCAGCCAATGCCCCAGCTCCGCTTCCTCTGCATACCCCGTCGATGACAAGGGATGCACCTGCCCTGCAAGGTCGGACTGGGCGAACACCAGACCGAGCAGCACAAGGGCGATTTGAATCGAGTGCGGAAGAAAAAGAGTCTTCATAATGTTGGTTGGATCCAGGGGGCGAAACGTGAGTTACACAGCCATTCCACCATGGGTTTCCCAAAGAAAGATACGAAAATAACTTCGCGAACCCTGCATGTTATTCAGCAACTTGTGCTACTCAGGGACGAGAAAGCCTCTGCGAGACCGGGCTTTCCCGTTCTTTGCAGAAAGATTTTGATCCATGAAAACAACCCTCTCCCTTCTCCTGGCTTGCATGTCCATGTCTGTGCTCGGCCAGTCTCAACTTTTCGTGCTTAACGAAGGCCGCTTCGATTGGAACAACGGCGTCATTGAGGAAGCCCCGAGCCTCGGGGTCATTGACCTCGCCACGTCTAGCTACGCCCAGATCGCGTCCTTCGACTCCATCGCCTTTGCGACCGACCTCGAGGTGCTGGGAGGACATGGATACGTCTGCCTCGAAAACACGGTGATGAAGGTGGACCTGACCACAGGAGAAATCCTGCACGAGGTGGTGCTTGAAGGTGCACAAGAATTGGCGTTGCTCGACGGCATGCTCTATGTCACACGAGGTGGGCTTGACCCGGTCACATGGGGCCCACTTGACCTCGAGAGTCACTTGGCGTGGCTCAACGCAGACGATCTGTCGTTCGAGGGTGAACTCACCTTAGAGACGGGCCCTCAGTTCGCGTGCCAGGCCATTTGTATCCACAACAGCCTTGTGGTGGTTGGGGTGAACAACGGCTGGGTGTGGGGCGGCGAAGTGGGGCTTGTGGGCACGTACGACCCTGCTTCAGGCCTCTACACTGAGGTGGACTTGGGCGAAGCCGGCAAAAACCCTGTGGCCTTGCACGACGTGGACGGCGCGGTGTTGTCTGTCAACAACGGCGATTGGAGCTCGACCTCTGTCAGCCGTGTGGTCGCTGGCGAGACACTGGAAGCCTCCACCGAGGTTCTGGCCGACGTCGCGGCAGGATGCAACGCATCTGCCGTGGTTTCTGCCAACCGCTTGGCACTCCAAATCGACCAGGAGGCTGGCCTTCGTGTTGTCGACGGTGCCACAGGCCTGGGTACCGGTGAGACCCTGAACCCCAATGCGTCCAGCGCCTACAGCCTGGTCATTCACCCCACCAGCGAAATGACATTCAGCGGCGTGACTGACTTTGTCACAGAAGGCCATGTCGAGATCCACGACGACCTCGGGAACTTGGTTGGGTCTGTGCAAGTGAGCATCGCCCCTGGCACCTTGGTTTGGGGAGAAACCGCCACAGACAATTTGAACGAGGTCATTCACGGCAAATTGGCATGGCCCGCAGGAACCTACGACCTTCAAGGGCGTTCGGTGGTTCCTCATCAAGCCACTGCTGGCCAAGTGTTGCTCCACGTGGACTCACGCGGCGCGGTCACCAAAGAGGTGGTGGTGCGCATGGATTGAGTTCGTAAAAAATGAATGCCCATGAAAAAGGGAGGCCGCCTGGCCTCCCTTTCTTGTTGGACGGTTGGATGACAATCACTCCACTTCCACGTGGAATCCGGTCTCCATATCCACCCCGCTCGCATCTGTGGCCTTCATTTCGAAGTGATGCTCCCCGCCGTCTGCAGGCACCGTCACGGTCTCAGAGAATTCGAAGTTGGTGGCGCCTGCTGGGTCCAAGGCCACTTCCCAGACAACCGATTCTGTGTCTTCGGAAATGAGCTCCAACACGGCGGAAGCCACGCCATCGCTGTCGGCCACGGTGCCCGTCACAACCACATCGGTGCCTGCGGCCCACGTGGGCTCGCCGTGCCACATGGCAGGATCTTCACCTCCCACCTCTGTCAAGATGAACTCGGGCAAATGGTCATTCTCCACGTGCAAATCGGTGGCCAACGTGGTTGAATTTCCAGCATCGTCTACCAAGGAAACGATCACGTGCCACACTCCGCGCGCGGTAAGAGGCACGTCCACGTGCAAATCCACTTCTGCCTCAGTTCCAGACAGCGCCTGGGTTTCAAGCACGGCCCAATCTGTGCCGCTGTGCAGCACCAAGCCGTGCTCGTGCTCCTCCTCGCCTTCCTCCTCGCCTTCCTCCTCGTCTTCGTGGGCGTGGCCTTCGCCGTTGTGGATGTCCCAGCGCACTTCGCTCAAAGCTTCGTTGTCGCAAAAGATGTCTTCCAAATCAACGTCGTAGCCGGCTTCGGCTTCGATTTCTTCCGCAGTGACACTGTTGGTTGCGCCCAAGCCTGTGCATGCCGTGGGTGCTTCCGAATCTGTTTCTTGGCAAGACACAAAAGCCATGGCCACCATGGCGGCGGCCGAGCATTGAATAAGGTTCAATTTCATGATGATGAATGTTTGTTTGATTTTGAATTGGTGTGTTTCAACGATGCGTTGAAACTCAGTTGCACCCACCGCCCCTGGGCAACGAGCCCTAGGATTCGATAGGCGCTGACGTGGTCAAGCCACGCCTGGTTGAAGGCGTTTTGGACTTCCAAAGCCCACACGCCTCGCTCGGCGACATGACGAATCGCCACGTCTGCAAGGACGGCGCCCGGGGAGGATGCCTCATTGCGTGCAGTCAACACAGCTGGGGCAATCGCCCGGCATCCCAGGCTCCATTCCAGCTGCATACCATGGCCTCCCGACCATTCCAGTCGGGATTGGGCAGGCGTCGTGAACGGCAACCCAAGTCCAGTTTGCAATTCCCATTGCCCAAGCACCGATCCTGACCAATGAAATTCTTGGGACGCCCAGCGGTGCGCAAGGGTCCACTCGGCGCCTGTCCGGAAGGCGTCGTTGGCCATGAATTCATAGATCTGGCCGGCATGGGCCACGGGGGCAAAATGTGCGCTCGGGGTGAGCGAGATGAAACCCGAGTGCAACGCAGCAAACCCTTGAGCCTGCCAAGACCAACCAAGGCCGTCGTACTTCAAAGTCCCCACTTGCCCCCGGCCCTCCAAGGCCCATTCCGTGGACAAGTCGAGGTTGCCTTGCTCGAACCGGAACGAGCCATGGTGGATGCCGTTGGCGCCCCACTCGTGGTTGCTTGGCACCCGTCCATAGGCCACCACCGTCATCAATCCGTCCAGGTCGGAACGTTTGAATCGCAACGGAGATTGCCAAGAAAACATGCCGCCCGGGAGCATCTTGTCAAAGGGCATCGCTCGGACGTCGTCGCCCACCACCTCGCCTGCCGAGTTGAACAGAGGTTCCGTGTGTCCCACTTGGCTCGCTTGAACCAGGTCCACACGGCCCGACAACGTGGAGCCCGCAAGCCGAGCCTCTCCAATGAACGAGGCACGCGCCCGCTGGTGCGACGGCAACAGGAATTCCCAGCCCGAGGTGGCCACGCGTTGCACCTCTGCTTGGGCCCCGAAGGAACCATGCGCACCGGTGTGGCGAGCCTCGGCAAACCCAGCAAATTCTTCCAGGAACAAGCTCAAGTCAGACGACGGCAAAGGTCCCCAGCCGTGGGCATGAGGCGGGGCAAATTCCTGCCTGCGGTTCCATGAGGTTGATACCTTGTAAATCCAACCCTCAGACGAATCGGCTTCGGGGGCCGACCATTGCAAAAGGGTTTGGAGACGTGAGGCATGTTGACTTGGCAAGCGGACCTCGAAGGATCCGTCGTTGGGCGCCAAGTCGCCTTGCATCGGGAGACCGACGATTCCAGGGAACATGCCTTGACGCACATCCGACAGCCTCATGGACCAAGACACGTGTCGCCCCGCCTCCGTCCAACGTCCCAGTCCAAGCACAGCATGACCTCCACGGCCAGCCGTGTTCGGGAGCTCCCCCGTCTCCAAGGCGTAGATCCTGTCCAAGTACGAGAATTCCCGTTGAGGCACCTGACTGGCCCCAAAAGCAGACATCGCGATGCCCATGTGCCAGTGGGTCTCGTCCTCGGTCGACGTGTGCAGGATGTGGAACGCCGCTTGGGTTTGGCCCAGACGGGCCCTGGAGCCCCACGACGTTTGTTGGCCCTCCGTGTTCAGGATGCTTGGAGATTGGAACCTCAATCCCCCAGCCACCGCTTCAGGCCCCATCCAAACTTGACCCCCACCCGGCACCCACGCCGTGGCGACTTGTAGCTCAGGAGCCACCAAGATGCCATGGTCGCTTCCCCAGCGTCCGCCCTGCTGCGGGACGCCGTCTTCCAGGACCGCCACACGGGACCCGAAGAGTCCACGTACCAAGGGCTGAATCATGCCAGCCCCGAGGTCGAGGCTTTGCAAACCGGGGGTGTTGTCCAAGACGCGCATGAGGTCAGGCACGTCAAGGGTTTGGCCTTCTGGCTCCACCTGCCGCGCGGCCGAAACCGTCGCTTGAGACAAGCTGAAGCCCAGCGGCTCCAGCCACACGTCCACATGCTCACGCCCTTCCATCTGGACAGTGGAGGTGTGGTGGCCCTCCGCGACCAACGTCAACGAATCCACTCCATGCGGGCAAGCCACCCGGAAGGTGCCCCAGGCGTCTGTGGTGGACGTCAATCCGCAAGGCCATGCCACCACAAGCACATCTGAAAGAAGACGTTGCGAAGGGCTTTGAAGCACGTGGCCGTGCACCGCTGCGGCAGGTTCAGATTGGCCCCAACACCACGTTGGAGCCCAACACAACACCCACCACAACAACGCACGCCTAGGCTTCCCAAGAAGGAAAGGACACAAGACCTGCATGGCTGAAGGTTGAATGAAAAGGGAGGACTGGGAAATCAGCCGACGGCAGGCGGTCCCCGGTCATGCTCTGTCAGACGCTCGTGCGGAAGCACCGCCGCCTGAAGCACAGGCCAATCGTGGGATTGTGCTTCGTAAGAAACCCGAATGCGAGGCTCGTCGAGGCCAGGCTGGGGACTTTCTGGGGCCCAATCCCAACCGCACACTTCACACACATGCAAGTGCTCCGAAAATTGGGTGTCCGCGTGAGTCCCTTCCCAGACGGTGCACGACGCGTGGTGGTGTGCGTGCACCCCGTGGTGCGCATGGTGGGAACAACCGGACACGACGTGGCCCAGTTGGTGGCCAAATTGCATCGCCGTCAACGCCGTCCAAATGCCCATGAAGAACACGGCGGCGCACACAGAAGTCAGACGGCCCAGAGTCATGGTGCAAAGCTAGGCACTTCGCCGGTCTTTTCGCCCCATCCAAGGTCCCAAGTCTCCTTAACTTCGCGGCCACATGAGGCACTCCCCTGACTACACCATCCAAGGCATTCAGCACATGGGCATCGCCGTGTCCGACATGGACGCCAGTTTGAAACTGTACCGCAAGTTGTTTGGGTTGGACATCCCGTTTTTCGACGCGGTGGCTGCGGCCCCATTGATGGACAGCCACTGCAACGGAGAAACCATCGTGAAACGCGCCAGCATGGTGATGAACATGCAAGGTGGCTGCGCAGTGGAAGTTGTCAGCCCCACGAGTTTCAAGCCTCGCCCGTGCGTGTTCAAGCCGCAGGTCGGCGATTTGGGGATCGGATGCACGTTCATCAAAACCCGCGACGTGCGCGCCATGCACGCCCACGCCCGTGCCTTGGTCGGCCACAAGTGCGACTCCGCCCTGAGCAAAACCCCGCTCGGCGAGGACTCGTTCCACGTTCGGGATTTGGACGACAACCTCTTTCAAATCCTCCCCTCCGACCACTGGTTCTCCAACTCCGGACACCCTTCTGGAGGCGTCATGGGAGGCGTGGTCGGGGTGACCGACATGGACGCCTCATTCAAGTTGTACATGGACATCCTGAACTACGACAAGGTGTTGCTGGACGAAACCGGAACGTTCGAAGATTGGGCGCACTTGCCGGGCGGAGACCAAACCTTCCGCCGCGTGACCCTCGTGCCGTCCAACCCCGGCACAGGAGGTTTCGCCTCCTTGATGGGGCCGACACGCATCGAATTGGTGCAAGCCATGGACAGAAAAGGCCGGTTCTTGTTTGAAGACCGTATTTGGGCCGACACTGGAATCGTGCACCTCGGGTTCGACATCCGAGGCATGAAACCGCTGGGAAAGGTCCTGGACAAGGAAGGCTTCGGATTCCGTTGCGACAGCAACGAGGCGCTGAACATGGGCGACCACACCCGCGTCCACTGCACCTACATCGACGACCCCGACGAGGCGTGGATTGAGATGATTGAAGTCCACAAAATCCCCGTCCTCGAAAAACTTGGATTGTTCTTGGATGTGCAGAAACGCCCCGCCAACCAGCCCTTGCCCAAATGGATGCTGCATGCCCTGCGCTTCAACCGCATCAAGGACTGAGTCGTCTCGCACTGCAACTTTCTGATGTGTTTGGTGGTTGTTGAAGGGGCATGAAGATGCACGCTCGCTTTCCAACCTGGATTCGACTGGCGCTCGTCGTCCTGGCTCTTGGTGCCGTTTCATCCGCCCAAGGACAAGCCTGCGAGACGGTCACCATCGAGGTGTTGACCGACAACTGGCCTGGAGAAATCGACTGGGTGCTGACGGGGACGCCAGGCCCCGACGTCGACACGGAAGGCTACAACTGGGGCCAAAATGGACAGTTGTTCACCTACAACTACTGCCTAGAGGATGGGTGTTACACCTTCACGATCACCGACACGTTTGGAGACGGCATCTGCTGTGGGTACGGCCAGGGCTACTACAACATCTACGTCGGAGGCGCACTTGTGGCCACGGGCGGCAACTACAACTATTCGGAGAGCTACACGTTTTGCCTGGAGCTCGGCGATTGCTTCGACCCTGAGGCCTGCAACTTCAACCCCTACGCCGAGTCCGCCAACAACGACTTGTGCGAATATGCGATCGACTACTATCCCTCTGGGCTTTACGATTGCGACGGCAACTGCTACCTCGATTTCGACGGAGATTTGATTTGCAACG
>CAJWII010000066.1 GCA_913041065.1 uncultured Flavobacteriales bacterium | reverse complement strand
AGCCACAAACTCAATCAAGCCTCTCCTAATCCAGGAGGGGCTTTTTTGTGGCTCGCTTCGCCAGATTGGAGAACAGCAATGTTCCTTGACAACCCTGCCAAACCTGTACGCTTGACGGCGCTGTCCTTGAACACTTCCTTGAACACCTCCTCGGTCAGGTCCAACCAATCCGCCTTGGTCATGTCGAGCAGCCTCGGGTGAGGGGCAAACCTTGGTTCCACCGTGGGCTCCGCGTGCCGGTTCCACGGACACACCTCCTGGCAAATATCACAGCCAAACATCCAGTTCTCCATGTGGCCTTGCACAGGCTCCGGGATGGCGCCACGCAGCTCAATCGTGAAGTAACTGATGCACTTGCTGCCGTCCACCACATAGGGCTTCACAATGGCATTGGTCGGGCACGCGTCGATGCACCGCGTGCAGCTGCCGCAATGGTCTGTGACAGGCGCGTCGGGTTCGATCTCCAAGTCCAGCAGCATCTCCGCCAAGAAGAAGTAGCTGCCGTGATGTCTGTTCAGGAGCAAGCTGTTTTTGCCGATCCAGCCCAACCCAGACTTCGCCGCCCATGCCCGTTCCATGATGGGAGCCGAATCCACAAACACCCGACCCGACACGTCGCCCCAATCGCGCTTCATCCACTTCAACAACTCCTTGAGCTTCCACTTCAGCACGAAGTGGTAATCCTCGCCAAGGGCGTACTGCGAAATGCGCGGCGCTTCCGCATCCGTCGGCGGTGTGGGGTTGTGGTAATTGAACAGCAGGCTCACGACTGTCTTGGTGCCTGGCAAGAGCTTCCGGGGGTCCAACCGTTTGTCGAAATGCCCTTCCATGAAAGCCATCTCGCCATGCATGTCTTGCTTCAACCAAGACTCGAGACGCGGCGCCTCTTCGTCCAGGTGCTGGGCCTTGGAGATGCCCACGGACGTGAAGCCCAATTCCTTGGCATGGTGCTTCAGCCACTGGGCCCGTGTTTGGGCTTGGTGCAGAGTCCGGGCCACCGCTCAGCCGTTGAAGAGGTCTCCCGGCGTGGAGGACGGCTTGCGCCCGAGATGTTTGTACGCTTCCGTGGTGGCTTGCCTGCCTCGTGGTGTCCTCACCAACAAACCCTCTTGGATCAAATAGGGCTCGTAGACCTCTTCCAAAGTGCCCGCATTCTCTCCAATGGCGGTCGCCAGGGTGTTCGCGCCCACGGGGCCTCCTTTGAACTTGTCGATGATGGCCGAGAGGATCCGGTTGTCCATGTCGTCCAAGCCTTTCTTGTCCACTTGAAGGGCGTCGAGGGCGTAGGCCGTGACTTCGGGATCGATCACCCCCGAGCCCTTCACTTGGGCAAAATCCCGGACCCGACGCAACAGGGCGTTGCTGATCCGGGGCGTACCCCTTGAACGAGACGCAATCTCGTACGCCGCAGCAGGCTCGATCTCGATGCTCAGGATGCCAGACGACCGCTCCACGATGTCAGTCAAGGTCTTGGCGTCGTAGTAGTGAAGACGAAGGTTGATGCCGAACCTCGCCCTCAACGGGGCCGTCAGCAACCCCGACCTCGTGGTAGCCCCCACCAGGGTGAACGGACTCAATTCAATTTGGACTGTCCTGGCGTTGGGGCCGGTGTCGATGACGAGGTCAATGCGGTAGTCCTCCATGGCGCTGTACAGGTACTCCTCGACCACAGGCGACAACCGGTGAATTTCGTCGATGAACAACACGTCGTTGGGCTCGAGGCTCGTGAGCAACCCCGCCAAGTCGCCAGGCTTGTCCAGCACTGGACCAGACGTGGTGCGAATGGCCACGCCCATCTCGTTGGCCACGATGTTGGCCAGCGTCGTCTTCCCGAGTCCCGGAGGTCCATGCAACAACACATGGTCCAACGCCTCGCCACGCTGCCTCGCCGCTTGCACAAACACCTGCAAATTGTCCATGGCCGCACGCTGGCCCGTGAAATCTTCAAACTGTGCAGGCCTGAGCACCCGGTCCAAATCGCCGTCGGACGCCTGTTCGGCCTCTCCCCTTACGTCAAAGTCATCGTCGTGCACCATGCGTTTCGAAGTTACCCCATGAACCAAAAAAGCCCCCACCGAAGCAGGGGCTTTTGTCAAGTTCTTTCTCGACGCTGACCTCAGTGTGCCGACTCCCCAGCCTTCACAGGCACGGTCTGTGGTACAAAGTCTTCGTCGAAGTCAGGATTGCTGTAGTCGTATGCCCAACGGTGCACCTCTGGCAAAGCTCCACGCCAGTTCCCATGCACGTGCTCCACCGGGGTGGTCCACTCTAAGGTGTTGGACTTCCAAGGGTTCTCGGTCGCCAATTGTCCGCGAAAAATGCTGTAGAAGAAATTCCACAAGAAAGGAAGCTGGCCCACGGCGCCGATGATGGCGAACGTCGAAATGATCGGCTGCAAATCCATCACGAAATCAAGGAATTCAAACGCACTGTAGTCATAGTAACGGCGGGGCGCTCCTGCCAGTCCAACAAAGTGCATGGGGAAGAACACACCGTAACCGGCCACCAACGTGGTCCAGAAGTGGACGTAGCCCAGTTTGTTGTTCATCATGCGACCGAACATCTTGGGGAACCAGTGGTAAATGCCTGCCAACATGCCGAAGATGGCACTCATGCCCATCACAATGTGGAAGTGCGCCACCACGAAGTAGGTGTCGTGCACGTTGACGTCCAAGGCCGAGTCGGCCAAGATGATGCCGGTCAACCCGCCTGTCACAAACGTGCTCACCAAACCGATGCTGAAGAGCATGGCAGGGGTGAATCGAAGGTTGCCTTTCCAGAGTGTGGTGATGTAGTTGAAGGCCTTGACCGCAGACGGGATGGCGATCAACAAAGTGGTGAACACGAACACAGAGCCCAAGAAGGGGTTCATGCCCGTGACAAACATGTGGTGACCCCACACGATGAAGCTCAAGAAGCCAATGCCCAAGATGGAGCCAATCATCGCCTTGTACCCAAAGATGGGCTTGCGCGAATTGGTGGCAATCACCTCCGAGCTGATTCCCAGTGCAGGCAACAACACGATGTACACCTCGGGGTGACCCAGGAACCAGAACAAGTGCTGGTACAGGATGGGGCTTCCGCCAGTCACGTCAAGCGCTTCACCTCCAATGAAAATGTCGCTCAAGTAGAACGCCGTACCCATGGAACGGTCCATCAACAACAGCACCACTGCAGAGACCAAGACGGGGAACGACAAGACGCCCAAAATGGCGGTCGTCAAGAACGCCCAGATGGTCAACGGCAACCGCGTCATGCTCATGCCTTTGGTGCGCAGGTTGATCACGGTCACGATGTAATTCAATCCCCCGAGCAAGGAGCTCACGATGAACAACACCATGGAGATCAACCACAAGGTCATGCCCATGCCAGAACCAGGCATGGCTTGGGGCAGCGCACTCAAAGGCGGGTAGACCGTCCAACCTCCAGAGGCCGCACCTCCTTCCACGAACAGCGAGAAAATCATGATGACGCTCGACACCGCGAAGAACCAATAGCTCAACATGTTCAAGAAGCCTGACGCCATGTCGCGTGCGCCAATTTGAAGCGGGATCAACAGGTTGCTGAACGTGCCAGACAAGCCTCCTGTCAACACGAAAAACACCATGATGGTGCCGTGAATCGTCACGAGCGCCAGGTAAGCGTTTCGGTCAAGCACCCCTCCTGGGGCCCACTTTCCGAGGAACGTTTCAAGGATGGCGAAACTCTCTCCGGGCCATCCAAGTTGAAGGCGGAAGAAAACCGAAAGCATCACAGCGATGATGCCCATCACAATCGCAGTCACCAAGAACTGCTTGGAAATCATCTTGTGGTCGTGGCTGAAGATGTACTTCGAAATGAAGCTCTCTTCGTGGTGTGCGTGTCCAGCCATGTTTAGAGTGTTGCAGATTCTTCAGTTTCAATCACAGGCGCTTCAGCGCGGGCGTTGGGGTCCACCGTGTTGGGTTTCTCAGCAATGAATTCCTCTTGAGATTCCAACCAAGCGTTGTACTCCTCCTCGGTTTCCACGACCACCGCCATTTGCATGTTGAAGTGGGCTGCACCGCAAACCTTGTTGCACAACAACACGTAATTGAAATCCGGAGCGTCGAGGATGGTCCGCATGCTGTCTGTGGTGATGGTCGGCGTCATTTTGAAACGCGTGGGCACCCCAGGTACCGTGTTCATTTGGGCTCGGAAGTGAGGCATGTATGCGCTGTGAATCACGTCCCGTGAACGGAACACAAACTCCACCTCACGCCCCACAGGCAAGTGAAACTCGCCTTTCATGATTTTGTCGTCAGCACCCGCTTCCCACGCGGCGATTCCACCGTCATAATCGAAAGGCTTAACCTCTTCAATGCGTTGGCGATGACGCTTGAGGCGGTGCAGCTTGTCCTCCTTGGCTTCCAACGCTGCGTTGGACAACACCACCACCTTGTCACTGGCAAGCATGTGCTCCACCTCGTGCAAGCGCGCTTCGAGGTTGGCCTTGAACTCTGGCGAAATGCCATGGTGGTCGTGATGATCGCCGTGCCCTTCCCCATGGGAGTCGTGGTCATGTCCGTGGGCGTGGTGGTGGTCTGCATGCAGTTGGTCCTCAAGGGAGGCCATTTCTGCCAACAAACGTCCCCGCTCGTGGGCCAATTCAGACTCGAGCGACGCGATTTGACTTTCGATCTCTGCAAGCGCCTCCGTCACCCCATCTTGGGTGACAATCCCCAACGGGTTGGTGGGCGTGATGAGGTTGTAGTTCGCCAATCCGAACTCCCCGTCGGCGCCAGGGTACCGCGCGGTCCAATCGAACTGCTTGGAGTACACCTCTACACGCAGGGCGTCGTCCGATGCGTCGCCCGTCATTTCGTTCCATGTGCGGAGGCCGTAGATGATGATCACGGCGAGCACGATGGACGGAATCACAGTCCAAATCAACTCCAAACGGGTGTCGTGAGCGAAAAAGCGCGCCTTGCGCCCCTTGTCGAAGCGGTACTTGTTGGCGAAGATGAACAAGACGGAATTCACCAAGAAGAACACCGCCATGATGATGTACATGTTGAAGTTCATCAACGTGTCGTACGACTCCCCATGGGCAGACGCCGAAGGTGGGTTGTAGTCTCCGTAGCGGATGATCAAGAAGATGAAGGACGCGTAGAATGCCACCATGAACGCAATGAAAAGCCCCCCGTTCAATCGGGTGTCCGCATCGCTGATGTCTTCCTCCTTTTTGTTGCGGATCAAAGACGTCAATTGGCCGACTTTGGCCAGCTGGGCCAGTGCGATGACACCGGCAATGACGACGAGAAGTGTGATGAGTTTCATAAGTCCGTCTGTTGTCTGATCAATAGTGGAGTTCCATGCTTTCCTGGAGCATGGGGTGGTTCTTGCTGAGGAGGGGAGCCTTCGCCAACGTGGCAAATGTCCGGTTCATGAACAGCCCCAAAAATCCGAGGAACAATCCCACTTCAAAGAAACCAAAATGGTTGTGGTCGAACATCGTTCCAGGAATGACCAACAGGTACACGTCCACGAAGTGGGCGATGAAAATCAAGATGGCCACGGGGATGACAAATCGGGGGTTTCTCTTGGCGTCGCGCGCGATGAGAACGTAGAAAGGCACCGCGAAATTCACGAAGAACATTAGCAGGAAGGGCACCTTGTAGTCGCCCAAGACCCGGCTCATGTAGTAGGTGACTTCCTCAGGAATGTTGGAGTACCAAATCAGCAGGAATTGACTCAACCAGAGGTAGCTCCACAACATGGAAATGGCGAACATCCACTTGCCCAAGTCGTGCATGTGGCTTTCGCTGACCTCTTGGAAGTAGCCCTTGCTGCGCATCCAAATCATAGACACGTTGGTGAAAATCATGAAGCTCACCCACATCCCACTGAACACATACCACCCGAAGAGGGTGCTGAACCAGTGCGTGTCGATGGACATGATCCAGTCCCACGACAAGGTGGAGCTGAACACGGCAAAGAACACCAAGAACAAGGCACTCCGGCGGAATTGCTTGTAGTGCAAGTCGAGGCTCGGCGCTTCATCTTCCTGCAAGGACCACTTGCGGAACAGGCGGGCGAAAATCAAGAACGTCGCGATGTACACCAACGTCCGCAACCAGAAGAACGCATCTCCGAAATACGCCGCCTTGCCTGCGATGACGTGGTCGTAGTTGGGGTTCAATACCGCACCTTCCACCATCTCGTCCACATAGTCCACGTGGTCGCCGGCTTCCACCATGTATTCGTGGTAGAGGGTGTGGTCCATCCAGTGGTACAAGTGATGCAAGTGCAACTTGCCCGCCACCAACACCACCACGATCACGGCAGCACCCCAGGGAAGGAATCCCCACAGGGCTTCAAACCACCGCTTCAACACTGCCGACCAACCACTTTCTGTGGCGTATTGCAACGCGTAGAAAAACAAGGCGGCCAACGCCATACTGAAGTAGAAGAACCCGTTGATCAACAGGTTGGCCCACCAACGCTGGTGGTGGTCGCTCGTGTCGGTCAAGAAGCCGCCGACCAAGGCAGTTGCGCCAATGGCCATCAACACTTGGGTGACGCGCTTGAGTCGTCCTTCAAACTTGAATTCCATGATCAGTTGTTCATTGCCATGGCGCCGTCTGCCGCCGATTCAACCACATTGCCCGCGTCGTCGAACTCGGGCATTTCACCGCCTTGTTGGAGAACCTTGATGTACTCGATCACCAACCAACGGTCCTTTTGAGACAATTGAGAGGCATGCGAGCCCATGAGGCCTTTGCCATAGGTCAAGGTGTGGTACATCTTGCCCACCGGGAGGTCTTTCAACTTGTCCGAGTAAGACGGAATGCCCGCGATGTGTCCATTGCGCGACAACGCGCCATCGCCCTTGCCCTCCTCTCCATGACATTGGCTGCACATCTTGATGTAGATCTCCATGCCGGCCTCAATGTGGGCCTTGGTCGTGGTCAGAGGGCTTAAGAGTCCTGCGCCAGCAGCCTCATACCCTTCTGGCGTATTCGGGTATGCGTACGGGAGGCCAAATGCCTTGTTCGCTCCCACAAAAGGGATGGTGCCTGCCACAGGCTTGCGGGCGCTTTGGGTGTTCCGCTGAGACGACGCAACCTCTTCAGTCACGTAGTACGGGTCCATCCCATAGTCCACATAGGCCTCCACGGCAGGAGAACGGTACATGTCTGGCATGTATTCCAGTCCCGGACTGTTGGGGTCCGTGACACAGCCCGTCATGGCCACAATCAAGGCGGCAACAGGGGCAAGAAGGGTCCAACGCTTTGACATCGCTTAGGCGTCTTTGATGCTGATTTCAAGCAAATCCGTCTTGCGGATGGCGGCTTCAAGCTCGTCCGCGGACATGCTGTTGTTGTCTGTGCTGATCTCCACGACGAACTTGTCGTCTGTGGTGCGAGGGTCGGGGTTCGACGCCGGCATGCCTGGCAACGTCCCGTTGCGCAGCAGGTAGGTGATCGCCATGCCGTGCGCGCCGCACAACACCGAGAATTCAAATGTCACCGGGATGAACGCCGGGATGTTTTCGATCAGCGAGAAGCTCGGCTTGCCCCCGATGTTCATGGGCCAGTCTTGAATCATGAAGTACCACATGCCCAGAATCGCAAGCGATGTGCCTGTCATGGCGTACATGAATGAGCAAATGGCCAATCGCGTGCGCTTGATGCCAATGATGGGGTCGATGCCGTGGATTGGGAACGGTGAAAACACGTCCTTCACCTGCACACCCTGACCGACGAGCTCGGAGGCCGCAGCCATCACTTTGGCGTCGTCGTCGTACATGACGTGGAAGATCTTGCTCATTTGGCTTGCTCGTTTTTGTAAGACTCACCGCTCGACTTCAAAATGGTCTTCAACTCGTTCAAGGCGAGCACTGGGAAGAACCGAGCGAAGCCCAAGAACAACGTCAAGAAGATGCCGATGGTGCCAATGAAAATGCCGATGTCGATGCTTGTGGCGTGGAACTCACCCCAGCTTGAAGGCAGGTAATCCCGGTGCAAGGACGTCACGATGATCACGTACCGCTCGAACCACATGCCGATGTTCACCACGATGCTCAAGGCAAACGTCGCCACCAGGCTGCGGCGAATTTTCTTGAACCAAAACAGCTGCGGACTGATCACGTTGCAAGACATCATGATCCAGTAAGCCCAGCTGTACGGACCGCTGAATCGGTTGATGAACGCGTAGCTCTCGTACTCCACGCCGCTGTACCATGAAATGAACAACTCCGTCAAATACGCCACACCCACGATGGATCCAGTCACGATGATGACGATGTTCATGTACTCCACGTGCTTGACGTGGATGTAGTTTTCGAGGTTCATGCCCTTGCGCATGATCAGCAACAAGGTTTGCACCATTGCGAATCCCGAGAACACCGCACCCGACACGAAGTATGGCGGGAAAATGGTGGTGTGCCATCCGGGAATCACCGACGTGGCAAAGTCCATCGAGACAATCGAGTGCACCGAGAACACGAGAGGAGTCGCAATCCCTGCCAACACGAGGCTGACCTCCTCAAAGCGGTTCCAGTGCTTGGCACGTCCGGACCATCCGAACGCCAACACGCCGTAGATCTTCTTTTGGATCGGCCCAGTCACGCGGTCACGAATGGTCGCGAAGTCTGGAATCAAACCGATGTACCAGAACACCAACGACACTGAGAAGTAGGTCGAGATGGCGAACACGTCCCACAAGAGCGGGCTGTTGAAGTTCACCCACAACGATCCAAATTGGTTCGGAAGCGGAAGCACCCAATAGCTCACCCAAATGCGTCCCATGTGGATGCCCGGGAACACCGCCGCCATGATGACCGCAAAAATGGTCATGGCCTCAGCCGAGCGATTGATGGCCATCCGCCACTTCTGACGGAACAGCAACAACACCGCAGAAATCAAGGTTCCTGCGTGGCCGATGCCGACCCACCACACGAAGTTGGTGATGTCCCATGCCCAGTCCACGGTCTTGTTCAAGCCCCAGACGCCGATGCCTGTGCCCAGGAGGTACAGGATGCAACCCACGCCGTACACGGCGATGAGGCTGGAAATTGTGATCATGATTTTCCAACCCAAAGGTGCCGGTCCCATGATGGGGCCCACCACGTCGTCCGTGATGTCCTTGTAGGTCTTGTGCCCCAGAATCAGGGGTTCGCGAATGGCTGCTTCTCTCTGCATGTCGAGGGGATCAGGCTTCGTTGGACTCAGTGTTGCGCACCTTCGTCATGTAGAAGATATTGGGCTGGATGCCCACCTCCTCCAAGGCGTGGTACGAACGGTTGTTGTTGGCGTTGGTGCTCACCTTAGACGCTTCGTCATTGAAGTCACCAAAATTGATGGCGTGGGTCGGGCAAGCTTCCGCACACGCGGTGAGCACAGTGCCGTCTTCCACAGGCGTGCCAGCCTTCTTGGCGGACAGTTTGCCTTCTTGGATGCGCTGCACGCACATGCTGCACTTCTCAATGACGCCTCGTGAACGCACGGTCACGTCGGGATTCAACACCATGCGGGTGAGTGAATCCTGAGAAGGGTTGGTGTGCTGGAACTTCGCGTAGCCCTGGTAGTTGAACCAGTTGAAACGACGCACCTTGTATGGGCAGTTGTTCGCACAGTAGCGCGTTCCGATGCAACGGTTGTAGGTCATTTGGTTCAAACCCTCGTTGCTGTGGGTCGTCGCCGCCACTGGACACACCGTCTCACAAGGAGCGTGGTTGCAGTGCTGGCACATCATCGGCATGTGAACCGTCTGGGGGTTCGCCGAGGGGTCTTCCATCTTGGTGTAGGAGGAGATGACGCCCACCCCTTCTTCAGCGCCGCGTTCTTGCGACCAGTCAGAAGCGTAGTAGCGGTCGATCCGCATCCAGTGCATGTCGCGGTGGCGGCGAACTTCGTCCTTGCCGACCACTGGCACGTTGTTTTCAATGTGGCAAGCCGTCACACACGCGCTGCAACCGGTGCAGGTCGTGAGGTCAATCGTCATGCCCCAGCGGTGACCGACACCCTCGACGGGGTGGCTCTTCCAGAGGTCAAACGCAGACGTCTTCTTGCCGTCGCTTGCGTCGATGACGCCGTCGCCGTTGATGTCCTCGTGGACGGTCAGCGTGTGGTTCTTGTTCCAAGACGCCCGGCCCTTCGGCTTGCTCGCCTCAGCGAGGTAGCTGTCGAA
>CAJWII010000065.1 GCA_913041065.1 uncultured Flavobacteriales bacterium | reverse complement strand
CCCCCTTGTACATCCCGTTGTCGCCGTGCCGGGAGTGCGCCAAGCTCATTCACCAAGCCGGCATCGTTCGGGTGGTGTACGCGAGCGCTTACAAGGACCCAAGTGGGTTGGAGTTTTTGAACCAAGCGGGGGTCCAAATCGTTGCTCTTCCTGAATGAAGAACTGGCAACCGTTGGGATTGGCGTTGGCCCTTGTGGTCGGACTGTGGTTGGGCCGGGGTTGTGGTGCCTGGGAATCGGGCCACGATCTGTCGCGCGGCCGCTCGTTCCATGAGCACTTGGGAGGGTCCGGCGACCAAGCCCGGCTGATGAACGTCTTGCACCGCATCGAAGATTTGTACGTCGACACCTTCGACCGAACCCGACTTGTGGACGTGGCCATCGAGGCCATGTTGGACGAATTGGACCCCCACACGGTGTACTTTTCTGGCGAGGAGCTCGCTTCCATGTCAGAGAACATGGAGGGGAATTTCGAAGGCATCGGGGTGGAGTTTTTGATCCAACAAGACACCCTGATGGTGGTGGCCGCCATTCCGGGAGGGCCTTCTGACAAAGCTGGCATCCGCGCCGGCGACCGCATTGTGGCTGTCGAGGGCGAGTCCATCTCAGGCCCCGAGCTCGACAACAGCCGGGTCATGAAATTGCTCAAGGGGCCGCGCGGCACCGAGGTCAACCTGGGCATCGACCGCCGGGGAGAACCCTTCCAGGTTCACTTGATCCGCGACCGAATCCCCATCCAAAGCGTTGTGGCGTCTTTCATGCTGGAAGAGGAAGTGGGCTACGTCAAGGCCATTCGGTTTGCCGCCAACACCGCCCAGGAGTTCGAGAGCGTGCTGTTCAGTTTGGCGGCCCAAGGCGCCACGTCGCTCGTGGTGGATTTGCGGGGCAACGGCGGGGGTTACTTGAACGCCGTGGTGGACATGCTGGACCTGTTCCTGGACGAAGGCCAAGTCATGGTCTACACCGAGGGCAAATCGTCCCCCCGCAGGAACTACATCTCACGCCGCCGGGGACCCTATGCAGACTGGCCTGTGGTTGTGTTGGTGGACGAGGGCTCGGCCTCGGCCAGCGAAATTTTCGCGGGGGCCGTGCAGGACAACGACCGCGGCTTGGTCGTGGGCCGCCGAACGTTCGGGAAAGGCTTGGTGCAAGAGGAGTTCCCGGTGCCTGGGTCAGGCGCCCTTCGGTTGACGGTCGCCCGTTTTTACACGCCCACGGGCCGCGCCATCCAAAAACCCTACGACGCCTACGAGGAAGACTTTGACGTGCGCCTGGCGTCCGGCGAGTTGTACCACGCGGACAGCATGCCGCTGGTCGATTCGCTCAAGTACACGACCCCAATGGGCCGGGAGGTCTTTGGCGGAGGCGGCATCGCACCAGATGTGTTTGTGGCCTGGGACAGCTCAGGCACCAGCGGGTGGGTGAGCGAGTGGATTTGGACCGGGGTCCTGCGCGACGCGGTGTTCTCCTGGATGGACCGCCACCGTGCAGACCTTGAATCGTGCAATGCGGTGCGGGACATCGAGTCCCTCGACGCGTGGACCGACGACGTGGTCGCTGTGTTTCGGGAGGAAGCCGAGCGCGGTGGGTGGTCGTGGCGCAACCCCCACGGGGAAGAGGAGGCCAAGTTGCGCCACCGTTTCCAGGCCCAAGTGGTGCGCACGTTGTGGGGGGAGTCGGCGTCGTACGAGGTCTTGATGGACGGCGACGAGGCTGTGGCCCGTGCGATTCATGCCTTGACCGAGGAATCCAACTTCACCCAGGCGAACGGCGCAGTATCTTTGAATTCGACAACCTTTGAATCCAACCAAAACAACGAGTCTCATGGCTTTTGAACTTCCACAACTCCCCTACGCTTACGACGCTTTGGAGCCGCACATCGATGCGCGCACCATGGAAATCCATCACAGCAAGCATCACGCTGGATACACCAGCAAGCTGAACGCTGCCGTGGAAGGCACCGAGCTCGAAGGGAAGGACATTGAAACCTTGCTCCGCGACCACAGCAACAACGCCGCCGTGCGCAACAACGGGGGCGGTTTTTGGAACCACAACTTGTTCTGGGCATGCATGTCCCCCAACGGCGGCGGTCAGCCCAGCGGCGCACTTGGAGAAGCCATTGACCGCGACTTCGGCAGCTTCGATGCCTTCAAGGACGCCTTCGCCAAGGCGGCCGCGACCCGCTTCGGCTCCGGTTGGGCTTGGCTTTGCGTGAACGACGGAAAGTTGGAGGTGTGCAGCAGCGCCAACCAGGACAACCCTTTGATGCCAGGCGTGGGATGCGGTGGACACCCCATCTTGGGCTTGGACGTGTGGGAGCACGCCTACTACCTCAACTACCAGAACCGCCGTCCAGATTACATCAACGCCTTCTTTGAGGTCGTCGATTGGAACGCGGTGGGTGCGCGCTTCAACGGATGAAGCAGTACGTCGTCATGGTCGCCGGGGGCACTGGCACTCGGATGCGCCGGACGACGGCCAAACAGTTTTTGAACGTCAAGGGTCTGCCACTCATGTGGTGGACCCTTCGTCGTTTTCGGGAAGCTCTCCCGAATGCAGAGGTTGTACTGGTCCTGCACGACAGCCTGTTTGAGGAGTTTGCCGCGTTGGAAGAAGTCCACGGCCCCGCAGGGGTGCACAAGGTGGTCCCCGGTGGTGCAGAGCGTTTTCATTCGGTGGCCCACGGGTTGGCCCAATTGCCCGACATGGGGGTGGTGGGGGTGCACGACGCCGTCCGTCCGTTTCCCTCTGTGGCCACCATCCGCATTTGTTTTGAGACAGCCGCCCAGCATGGCAGCGCGGTGCCTGTGGTGCACGTGAAGGACAGCTTGAGACGGGTGCAGCCTGAGCAATCCAGCGTGGCGGTGGACCGCAGCGTCATGCGCGCGGTGCAAACGCCGCAGTGCTTTGACTTGGCCTTGCTCAAATCTGCCTTCAACACCCCGTATCAGGAGCAATTCACCGACGACGCCAGCGTGGTGGAAGCTGCCGGCCATGTGGTGACCTTGTGCGAAGGAGACCCTTGGAACGTGAAGGTGACCACCCCAGAGGACTTGGTCATCGCAGAGGCTTTTGTGGAGGCGTCTTGGGGTCAGTCTTCGGAGGGGCCCAGCGCCGAGGTGTAAAAGGCGCTGTCACCGCGTTGTCCAAAGGTGTGCAAGGCCCACACCAACAAAACCAAACATCCTGCCGCCTGCGCCCAGTCGGCGGCTTCCCAAGCGGTCAAATCCTGGGGCTCCAACCCTTGTTCAAACCATTCGGGCCCCATCCATGCGGCCACAATCACGACGCCGGCATTGTTCACGAAGTGCCCCACCACGGCTGGCCAAATGCTCCCGCTGTACGCCACCAAATACCCGAATAGGGCGCCCAGCAGCAACCGGGGTATGAATCCGAAAAATTGCATGTGAATCGCGCTGAACAGCGTGGCAGACACCCAAATGGCGACATGGAGGTTGCCCGTACCGCGGGCGAGGACGGGTTGAAGTGTGCCGCGGAACAGCCACTCTTCGCACAGGGCAGGCAACACGGCCACCGAGACCAACACCGCCACCAAACCTGGTCCGTTGTCCAAGTCAAGGATGGTCTTCGTCATGGCCATGGCTTGGGCCTCCAGCGCGCCAGCCCACGTGTGAAGGGCCGACCCTGGCACCAGCGCCCATTCGTTGAGCCGGTAGGTCAGGTCCAACACGGGGCTCATTCCAATCGCCAAGGCCGCCGCCAACACCACCATGCCCCACGTGGGAGCCCCGGTGAAAAACCGCCCCAGGTGGTCGCTTCCCACAAGCGCGGCGAAGGCCCATGAAGCGCCGAAGAAAGCCAGAAGTTGGTTCAGGTTGTTCATGGCCAGGATGTCGGACCGGTCCAAGGCGTCCATGCCTGAGGTCACCATGGACTGCATCGCGGCCACATCGCCTCCGGCAGCCCACAGCATTCCTGCGAACGCGGCCACAGCCATGAGGGTCAACACCAGGCAGGCGAGGAACACCACCTGGGCGGCGGGATGCATGGTTTGGAAGGCGCGTTGGATGAAGCTCATGGGCAAGGATTGAAGGCGGCCTCATGCCGCGCTGTAAATTTGCGGAAACTTCGACGAACGTGGCCCGCATCGGAAACATCGACTTGGGAGATTTCCCCCTCTTACTCGCCCCCATGGAGGATGTGAGCGATCCGCCGTTCCGCGCCCTGTGCAAGGATTACGGGGCCGACATGATGTACACCGAGTTCATCTCCTCAGAGGGCCTTATCCGCGATGCGGCGAAAAGCGTGGCCAAACTCGACATCTTCGACTACGAACGTCCGATCGGCATCCAGATTTTTGGGGCGGAGATTGAGTCCATGCGCGAAGCGGCTGCGATTTCTGAATCCGCAGGCCCAGACTTGGTGGACATCAATTACGGGTGTCCTGTGAAGAAGGTGGCATGTCGTGGAGCAGGTGCTGGCATCTTGCAGGACATCCCCAAGATGGTGGCCATGACCAAGGAAATCGTCGACACGTGCTCCCTGCCTGTCACGGTGAAGACGCGCTTGGGCTGGGACGACAATTCCAAGCACATCGTTGAGGTGGCGGAGCGTCTTCAGGACGTGGGCATCCAGGCCATCAGCATCCACGGCCGAACCAGGGCCCAGATGTACAAGGGGGAAGCTGATTGGTCGTTGATTGCAGCTGTGAAGGAGAACCCGCGCATGACAATTCCTGTGTTTGGCAACGGGGACATCGACAGCCCTGAAAAAGCCCTCCGTTACAAGAACAAGTATGGCGTCGACGGCGTGATGATTGGGCGTGCGGCGATTGGCGCACCGTGGTTCTTTCGTCAGGTGAAGCAATTCCTGGCCACGGGCGATCCAGGGCCGGCCCCAGACATGGCGGAGCGCATCAAGGCGGTGCGCACCCACCTGAAGCACAGCTTGGAATGGAAAGGGGAGCGGTTGGGCATCGTGGAGATGCGCAGGCACTACGCGAACTACTTCCGCGGGTTGCCCCACTTCAAGGAGCACCGATTGGCGTTGGTGACTTTGGACAAGCCCGACGACATCTTCGAAAAGCTGGACCACATCGCCGATGCGTTTGGCGACCACGTGTTCGCCTGAGGGTCAAGGCTGGGTGTGGAGGCGCCGCAACAGGAGGCGCACCATCGAGGCCGAGCCCAACCCGCCGACCACCACCACCACGGCCAGCGTCCCCATCACGTCCCCCCAGGCCAACCGCACAGGATAGGCTGGAACCACCGAACCTTCCAAGGTTAGCCAGCCGTAAGTCGCCTGTCCCAGGATGAGCAGCGAGCCAAGCGCCACACCGGCCAGGCCGCCGATCACGTTGATGGCCAGGCCTTGCAAGGCGAAAGTGGATTCCATCTGCGCTTGCGGCAACCCCATGGCCCGGAGCACCTGAAGGTCTTCTTTCTTGTCCAGGAGCAACATGGTCAAGGACGCCATGATGTTGAAGGCGGCCACGACCAGAATGAAGCTCAAAATGGCGAACGTCGCCCACTTTTCGGCTTGGTTCGTTTGGGTGATGAATTTGTGTTTTTCGTCGCGGGTCCTGATCCTGAAGCCATCGGCCTCGCCGTCGGGCAACCTGGCCTTGAGGCGAGATTCCACCTGGAGAGCGAGGTCTTCCTGGCCCCAACCGGTGGCGCTTTTAACTTCAAATCGGGACACTTGATCTTCCCTGGCGAGAAGGGATTGCGCGTCCTTCAAAGGCACCATCAGGTAGCGGGTGTCCAAATCGGCGTTGATGGAAAAGGTGCCGCAGGCGTGCATGGGAATGGTTCGAAACGCCCGTTCGCGGTAAGTCGAAAGCCGCCGCCCACGAATCGGCGCCGACAATGAAAACACCGGCGGCTCCAGTTCGTCGCTTGAGATGCCCAGCTCAGACCGAACGCCCAACCCCAAGCATGCGCACGACACGCCCAAGGTGTTGCCACCGACCATGTATTGGCCTTCGACGACGGCTTGGTCAATCGGGGCCACGCGGGGGTAGTCGGCGCGAACCCCCAACAACGAAGCCACTCGGACGGTTTCGCCATCCCGAGCCACGCATTCGTCCTCCAGCACGGCAGCCCAGGCCGCCACGCCTTCCAAGCTGTCGAGGTGGTTGCCCCAGCTTTCGGGGACCACCTGGCCTGCGACGGGCACCACTGCGAGGTCGGCGTCCAAGGTCCCAAACAGGGTTTTGACCAAGTCCTCAATGCCGTTGAAGGCCGACAAAATGCAGACCATCGCCGTCGTGACGGCAGCAATGACCAGGACAGAAATACCGGAAATCAGGTGCACCATCGTGCTGGACCGGCGCTTGACCAGGTACCGCAGGGCGAGGCGCAGGGGCAACCGCATGCCCGATCAGCTGTTCAATGCGCGCTGGACCTCGTCCACAAAGTCCAGGCTGTCGTCGAGGTAGAAATTCAGCTCAGGCACGCGGCGAAGTTGCTTGCCGACCTTGCCTCCAAGGGCTTTTCGAACGCGCCAGTTTTCCTGGTCGACCCTTTTCAGGGCTTTCTCTTTGTCCGACACCGCCATGAAGCTGAGATAGACTTTCGCCAGCCCCAAGTCAGGCCCGATTCGGACCTGAGTGACGGTGATGAACAGGCCGCCAAACCAGGTGTTGGCTTCCCGCTGGAAGATCATGCTCAACTCGCGCTTGAGGAGCTCGGCCACGCGTTCTTGTCGGATGGATGCCATGCGTCGAAGGTAATCAGTACAAGAATTGGTTGTAGGGGTAACGCTTCACGTGGAGCTCTTTGACCCGCTCGTACATCACGCGGCGAAACGCGTCGTACCCTTCCTTGGTTTTGGCCGACAAAAACATCACGTCGTGGCCCAAGGCTTCGTAGCGCTCTTGAATCCCGCGTTGCAAATCTTCGCGGCTGCGCTCTCCTTCAGGATCTTCCAACTGATCGACTTTGTTGAAGAGCACCATGGCCGGCTTGCTGTCGCTTCCAATGTCGGCCAAGGTGCGCTCCACCACCGCCATGTGGTCTTCAAATTGAGGATGGCTCACGTCGATGACGTGCACCAAGAGGTCGCTTTCACGTGTCTCGTCCAGCGTGCTTTTGAAGCTTTCGATGAGTTGGGTTGGCAGCTTTCGGATGAACCCCACGGTGTCGCTCAGCAGGAACGGAAGGTTGTCGATCACCACCTTGCGCACCGTGGTGTCAAGGGTGGCAAACAGCTTGTTCTCGGCGAACACGTCGCTTTTGGACATCAGGGTCATCAGCGTGCTTTTGCCCACGTTGGTGTATCCCACCAGGGCCACGCGGATCATGGCGCCCCGGTTCTTGCGCTGGGTGGCCATCTGCTTGTCGATTCCTGCCAGTTGCTTCCTCAGCAACGCGATTCGGTCGCGGATGACCCGTCGGTCTGTCTCAATCTCTTTTTCCCCAGGCCCTTTCATTCCGATGCCACCTTTTTGCTTCTGCAGGTGCGTCCACATGTTGGTCAAACGGGGGAGCAGGTACTGGTACTGCGCGAGCTCAACTTGGGTCTTCGCGTGGGCCGTGGCGGCGCGTTGGGCGAAAATGTCCAGGATCAAATTGGTCCGATCTAGGATTTTCCGTTCCGGAATTTCCTTTTCAATGTTGCGCAACTGGATGGGGCTGAGCTCGTCGTCGAAGACGATTATGTCGATCTCTTCCTCCTCCACGTATTCCTTGATTTCCTGCAGCTTCCCTGATCCCACAAATGTTCGCACGTCGGGCTTGTCCATGCTCTGGATGAACACGCGCTGGGTGCCTGCTTTCGCGGTTTCTGCGAGGAACGCGAGCTCCTCCAAGTATTCTTCCAACTGCTGCCGCCGTTGGTGCCTTGTGGCCAGGCCGATGAGCACGCACGTTTCGTCGGGTTTGGCGGTGGAAAGGGGCTTGCGCTTGGCCATGCGTCAGGGTCTAAATGCTTCGATGTACAACGCCAAATCTAGGATTTCCGCTTTGCTCAGCATGGCTTGGTGAGGTGGCATGGTCCCTTTGCCGTAGGCAATGATGGCCACGCGCTCCTGCAGGCTTAGGGTGCTGGTTCGGAGGTCAGGGGCCGTCAGCAAGACGGGCGCCCCGTCGGGTCCGTGGCACACCGAGCATTTCATGATGTAGTTGCGCGACGCCTGAGCGAGGTTGGGCTCGGCCTCAACACGGACACCCACGTTGTTTGAGGGGCCGCCCCCGCAGGCCGCCACCAAGCACATCAAGGTCCCAAACCACACCGCGAGGGGCCGCATGGCAACAGGGTCAGCCGCGCGCTTTCCGAGCGTCGATGAAGCTCTTCACGAAGGTGGCCATGGCATAAACGCCCAAGGCCAGCATGACGGCCACACGCCCCACGGCCGCGCTGTCTTCACGACCCATGGCGCCAGTCAAGGGCTTGATCAGCCCGACGACGACCAGCAGGGTCAGCAACACCGCGACGTGGGCGATGATTTTGTTCTCGTTCTTCACCCCGCGGTTCATGGCGAGGAGGAGCACCCCAAACACCACGGGAATCAAGGCCGTGACGGAGGGGGTGTCGGAGGAAAGGTAACCGTACCCGCCAAGGCCAATCAGGGCCAAGGCGTGAATCAAACTTGCAGTGTGGGCTTTCAACATGTTGCGAAGTTACACCACACCTTGGTCGAGCATGGCATCTGCGACCTTGACAAACCCGGCGATGTTCGCACCCCGCACGTAGTCCACACTGCCGTCGTCGTTGGCCCCGTAGGAAACGCACTGCAAGTGGATGTCCTTCATGATGCGTTGGAGTTTGGCATCGACCTCTTGACGTGTCCAATTGTAGCGAAGGCTGTTTTGGGACATCTCCAAGCCTGAGGTGGCCACCCCGCCTGCGTTTGATGCTTTGCCTGGGGCAAACAAAACACCCGCTTCTCCAAACGCCTCGATGGCCTCCGGGGTGCTGGGCATGTTGGCGCCCTCAGCCACACAGATGCAGCCGTGGGCAAGCAACGTGGCCGCTTCTTCGCCGTTCAATTCGTTTTGGGTCGCGCAAGGCAACGCCACGTCCACGTCCACGCCCCACGGACGCTGCCCTTCCAGGAAGCTGGCCGAGCTGAATGCCGCGGCGTACTCCTTGACGCGGCCGCGTTGGACGTTTTTGAGGTCTTTGATGTAGGCCAACTTGTCGGCGTCGATGCCTTCTGGGTCGTAAATGGTGCCTTTGGAGTCCGACATCGTCACCACCTTGGCCCCCAACTGCAGGCATTTTTCAGCCGCGAATTGGGCCACGTTGCCAGACCCTGAAATGGCCACTATCTTGCCTTTCATGCTGTCCCCTTTGTGGTTCAGCATTTCTTCGGCGAAGTACACGCAACCGTAGCCTGTGGCTTCCGGACGGATGAGCGACCCGCCCCAGTTCAAGCCCTTGCCCGTCAGGACGCCGGTGAACTCGTTTCGGATGCGCTTGTACTGGCCAAACATGTAGCCAATCTCCCGGCCACCCACGCCGATGTCGCCCGCGGGCACGTCGGTGTTGGCGCCGATGTGGCGGGCCAATTCGGTCATGAAGCTTTGGCAAAAGCGCATCACTTCGTTGTCGCTTTTTCCCTTGGGATCAAAGTCGGACCCCCCCTTGCCGCCGCCAATGGGCAGGGTGGTCAAGGAGTTCTTGAAGATTTGTTCAAAGCCCAAAAACTTTAGGATGCTCAAGTTCACGGTGGGGTGGAAGCGCAAGCCGCCTTTGTAGGGGCCGATGGCGCTGTTGAATTCCACGCGGAACCCGCGGTTGACGTGCACTTGTCCGGCGTCGTCTGTCCAAGGCACACGGAACATCAGGACCCGCTCAGGCTCGACGATGCGTTCGAGGATGCGGGCGTCCTTGTATTTGGGGTGAGATTCCATGAAGGGCACAATGGTCTCGGCGACCTCCTCCACGGCTTGCAAGAATTCGGGTTCGTTGGGGTTGCGCTCGGCAACGCGATCCATGAACGCCTTGATGGCGTTGTGGTGATCTGTGTTCATCGACGTGTAGATTGACGTTCGAGCGACGAATGTAAGTCAGAGGCAGGGTGTTCGACCTCCGTCGACCGGCAAATTGATGCCCGAGATATACCCAGCGGCTGGTGAACAAAGGAAGGCGATCGCGTGCCCGACTTCCTCAGGTCGCCCCACCCGTCCAGCGGGCACCTTGGCGGCCATGCCAGCGAGGATGTCCTCGGGGGTTTGGCCTGTGGACGCGGCCTTGGCCTTTGCCAAACCGGTCAAGCGGGCTGTGTGGGTGGCGCCGGGCAACACGTTGTTGACGGTGACGCCGTGGG
>CAJWII010000064.1 GCA_913041065.1 uncultured Flavobacteriales bacterium | reverse complement strand
CAGCGCCTGCAGAGGTGAACAGCTCAAACCGGATTTGGTCCTCAGTCAACCCGAAGGCCCGCAAGGCTTCTTTGCAGCCCCTGATCATCGATTCAGGACCGCAGAGGTACGCCGCATCCACGGAGGCCCCGCTGCAAAATTCCTTCATCAAGTCGGCGCAACGCGCTTGGTCCAAGCGTCCGGACAACAACGTGGCGTCCACGGGCTCGCGTGTCAACAAATAGAACACCCGCAACCGGTCGAGATGACGGTCTTTGAGGTCTTGAATGGCCTCGCGGAACATGGTACTTGCGGCGGTCTTGTTGGCGTAAAACAGCGTGTAACAAGAGGTAGGATCTGTGCTAAGGACGTCCTTGATTTGGCTCAAAATCGGGGTGATGCCAGATCCAGCCGCAAATCCAACATGGTGCTTGCCAGCGCCCTCGACCAACACGAAGCGGCCTTGAGGGTCCATGACCTGCAACGTGTCCCCTGCCTTGAGCACATCGTTGGCGTGGGTGGAAAACTTGCCTCCGGGCACCTTCTTGATGCCCACCTGCCACGCCCCTTCGCCAGGCGACGAACAGAGCGAATAGCTCCGGCGAATGTCCTCGCCGTCGATGGACGTGCGCAAGGTCAAATATTGCCCCGCCTCGAATTGGAAATCGGCACGCAATGCTTCGGGAATGTCCAGGGCCACCACCACCGATTCGGCGGTCTCGCGGTGCACGCCTTGGACTTGGATGTCGTGAAACGTCGGCATGAGAGCGAAAGTAGTCCACACCATGGTTTGGGGACATTGTGATTGTCACCAAACGACGCACACCCGACTCAGTGTAACTTTGATGAAAATCGCGCGCATGAGTCCTGTAGAAATGAACCTGGAAGCACGCTTTGACGCCTACGTCGCGGAAGAGAAAAAAATCGAGCCCAAAGACTGGATGCCCGATGCTTACCGCAAGACGTTGATCCGTCAAATCAGCCAACACGCCCACAGCGAAATCGTCGGCATGCTGCCTGAAGGGAATTGGATTTCCCGAGCACCTTCTCTGAAGCGGAAGGCCATTTTGCTGGCCAAGGTGCAGGACGAAGCAGGTCATGGGCTCTACCTCTATTCCGCAGCAGAAACGTTGGGTGTCACCAGGGACCAAATGCTCCAAGACCTCCACGCCGGAAAAGCGAAGTACAGCTCCATCTTCAACTACCCCACCCTCACCTGGGCCGACATGGGCGCTGTCGGGTGGCTCGTGGACGGGGCCGCCATCATGAATCAAGTGCCCCTCTGCAAGTGCAGCTATGGTCCATACGCCCGCGCCATGGTGCGTGTGTGCAAAGAAGAGAGCTTCCACCAACGTCAAGGATTCCAAGTCATGTTGAACCTCGCTCAGGGCACGCCCGAGCAGAAGGCCATGGCGCAAGACGCGTTGAACCGGTGGTGGTGGCCGTCCTTGATGATGTTTGGCCCAAGCGATGCCGATTCGCCCCACTCTGCACAAAGCATGAAGTGGAACATCAAGCGGTTCTCCAACGACGAGTTGCGCCAACGGTTTGTCGACATGACTGTGCCCCAAGCCGAGTTGTTGGGCTTGACCCTGCCTGACCCCGACCTCAAGTGGAACGAGGCGCGCGGACACTACGACTTTGGTGCCATCAACTGGGATGAATTCTACAACGTCATCAAGGGCAACGGCCCCTGCAACAAGGAGCGCCTCGGCGCGCGAGTGAAAGCCTACAACGATGGCGCCTGGGTGCGTGATGCTGCAAATGCTTACGCCACCAAAGAAGCCACCCGTCAGAAGAACGCCAACGCCTCCACCCATGCGGCATGAGTGAATCCAAGCAAGAGTGGCCCCTTTGGGAAGTGTTCATCCGGAGTCGTCAGGGCCTCGGTCACAAACATGCCGGCTCGCTTCATGCAGCCGACGCCCAAATGGCCATGCAGAACGCACGTGACGTCTACACCCGCCGCCAGGAAGGCGTGAGCATTTGGGTGGTGCCTGCAGAAGCCATCACCGCGTCGAGCCCGGACGACAAGGACGTCTTGTTCGATCCGGCCAACGACAAAGTGTACCGTCACCCCACGTTCTACAAATTGCCCGACGAGGTCAACAACATGTGAGCCATGACGGATGCGCAACACTTTGCAGCCGTCCTGCGGTTGGGTGACGATGCCCTGGTTTTGGGGCAACGCCTGTCGGCATGGTGTGGTCACGGCCCCATCTTGGAGGAGGACATCGCCTTGTCGAACATCGCCTTGGACTTGATCGGCCAGGCCCGGAATTTATTCACCCTGGCCAGCAAGTTGGAAAACCAAGGACGCGACGAAGACGCTTTGGCCTACTTCCGATCCGACCTTGAATTCCAAAACCACCTGCTGGTGGAGCAGCCCAACGGACACTTCGGCGACACGGTGGTGCGTCAAATGTTTTTCAGCGCCTTTGCACTGGACCGCTACACCTTCCTGGCGCGCCAAACCGCGAACGCGGACGTGGCGGGCATCGCGGCCAAAGCGGTGAAGGAACTTCACTACCACTGGGAACACGCCGCGCAATGGGTCATTCGACTCGGGGACGGCACCCCTGAAAGTCACCAAAAGGTGCAAGACAGCGTGGACCACCTCTGGGCGTACACCGGAGAGCTGTTCATGCCCGACGACGTTGACACGGCCTGCGCCGAGGCCGGATTGATGCCTGACCTCCACGAGCTCCAAGGCACTTGGCGCGACAAGGTCGTCGCCTGCCTGGAACGGGCCACCCTGCGTGTGCCTGAGGAAGGATGGTCACACCGTGGCGGCAAGCAAGGGGTGCACAGCGAGCACCTGAGCTACATGCTTGCCGAGATGCAAGTGCTGCCCCGGACGTACCCCGACGCCACGTGGTGACCGACCGGGAGCGCATCGCGCAAGCCTGGGTTCAAGTCCGGTCCATCAACGACCCGGAACTCCCCTACTTGACTGTGGAAGAAATGGGCATGGTCCGAGGCGTGCGTGTGGACGGCGGACAACTCGTCGTGACCATCACCCCCACATATTCTGGTTGCCCCGCCACCGACGTCATCGCCGAAGACATCACCACCGCCTTGCAGGCCCTGGAAGCCGACGCCCGTGTGGAGGTGGTCTTGAGCCCAGCTTGGACCACCGATTGGTTGCTCCCTTCCGCCCACGAGAAAATGAAAGCCAACGGCATCGCTCCGCCCCAGGGCAAGAGCGCGGACAGGGCCTTTTTGACTGGACAAGGCAAGGTGGTCCACTGCCCATCGTGCAAGTCCGACCAAACGACCATGGTGTCCGCCTTTGGCAGCACCGCCTGCAAAGCGCATTTCAAGTGCAACGCCTGCCTGGAACCGTTTGAGCATTTCAAGTGCATCTGACACGTACCTTCCGTGCATGAGCGACGCCGAGATGCACCCCATTGTGGAGCAGATGATGAACGATGATGTTTTCAGCCAATGGCTGGGCCTCGAGGTGGTGGAAAGCGGACCGGGCCTTTGTCTATGCCGTATGACGGTGCGCGAGGACATGGTCAACGGGTTTGGCATCGCCCACGGCGCCATCACCTACGCGCTGGCCGACAGCACGCTGGCATTTGCCGTGAATGCCCAAGGACAACACGCCGTCAGCGTGACGAGCACCATCCAACATTTGGCCCGAGTGCAGGTGGATGACGTGTTGACCGCCAGGGCCATCCCTCGGGCAGACGGTGGCCGCATCGCCCATGTCGACGTCGAAGTCACCAACCAAGAAGGTGCACGTGTGGCTTGGCTGACCGCCACCGGCTACAAGATGTCCAAGTCCTGGTGAGCGCCAGGCTCACTTGAGGTTCATCGACTGAAACTGCTTTTCGAAGAGACTGTGGTAAATCTCGCCTTGGGCCACCAACTCGTCGTGGGTGCCTTGCTCGGCGATCACGCCGTCTTGGAGCAGGACAATGCGGTCGGCGTCGCGCACCGTGTTGAGCCGGTGGGCGACCAAAAGAGAGGTCCTGCCTTGGGTGAGCGCTTGAGTGGCGCTCTGAATCCACTGCTCGCTTTCGCTGTCGATGCTCGAGGTGGCCTCGTCCAAGATCAAAATGTGCGGGTTGCTCAAGTACGCACGCACAAAGGCAATCAGCTGGCGTTGCCCCACACTCAATGTCGCTCCACGTTCACGCACGTCGTGGTCGAGGCCCTCGGGCAACCGCTCCACCAAACGCTTGGCCCCGACCGCCTCAATGGCAGTCCAGATGGCGTCGTCCCCTTTGGCCGCGTTGTGCAATCGAATGTTCTCACGCAAGGATCCGCTAAACAGGAATACGTCCTGGAGCACGACGCCCACGCGGGCACGCAACTCCTCCAGCGGAATCTCACGAATGTCCACCCCGTCCATGGTGATTCGGCCCCGTTGGAATTCGTAGAGCCTGGAAATGAGGTTGACAATGGAACTCTTGCCCGCGCCGGTCGCGCCCACAAATGCCACCCGCTCTCCAGGGCGGATGTGAAGGTTCACGTCACGCAGAACCCAATCGGGCTCTCCATCCTTCTTGTCCACGTACGCAAACCAAACCCCCTCAAACCGAATCTCGCCGCGCCACGAAAGCGATTGGGGATTGGTTGGGGACTTTACTCGCTCGTCCTTGGCCAACAGCTTGAACACGCGGTCGGCGTTCACAATCCCCATTTGCAGCACATTGAACCTGTCGGCCAGCTGACGGATGGGGCGGTACAACATGAAGACGTACAGGATGAATTGCAGAACCACGCCCAAGGTCAACGTGTCGCGCACCACCTGTCCGGTGCCCAACCAAAGCAACAGGCCCACGCTGGTGGCGCTGAGCAATTCTACCACAGGAAAAAACACGCTGAACGCCCAAATCGACCGAATGTTGGCGTCGCGATGGGCGGCATTGATGTCGGCGAAGGCCTTGGCCTCGGATTCCTGGCGGTTGAAGGCCTGGACAATGTGCATGCCCGTCACGTGTTCTTGGACAAACTCGTTGATTTGGGACACTCGGTTGCGCACGTCCACAAAGGCGCTCTTGATGTGACGCTGGAACACCCGTGTGGCGGCGAGCAGCACCGGAATGGGCAGAAGCACAATCAAGGTTAGCGACGCGTCGATGTACATCATGGCACCCATCACAACCACCAGGGACAACAAATCGCCCACGGCGTTGAGGATGCCGTTGCTGAACACGTTGGCCACGCCATCAATGTCGCTCACGTGGCGGGTCACCAGGGTGCCAACGGGCGTCTTGTCGAAATACTTCAAGGGAAAGTGGGACACGTGGCGGTAGAGCTTGGCTCGCAAGTCCAAACTCACACTTTGCGCCACCCAATTGGCCAAAAACGTGACCCTGTACTGCACCAAGGCTTCCACAAGCAAGACCCCCACCACCGTCAGGAACACCCTCAGAAGTCCTTGCATGTCGCCGGCGGCGATGTGGACGTCGACTGCTTCGCGGATCAACGCCGGACGGATCCACACCAAGCTCGACAAGAGCACCACCATGACGCCGGTCCAGGTGAACCGGCGGCGGTACGGACGGACCTCGCCCAAGATTTGGCGGACCGTCTCCCAGTCAAATACCTTGCCCGCCTTGGAAGATTCCGCCATGGGTCAAAGATATCCTGTGGCCCTTGGGCTGAAGACGTCTGCGGGGTACGTCACGTGGTTGAGGTACAAGCCGCATCCCAGCACGCTCTTGCCTGCCGCGCTTCGGTCCTTGGCCGCCAAGATGGCCGGCAAGTCGTCAGGAGATCGCTTGCCCTTCCCCACCTCGACCAGGGTGCCGACCGTGGCCCTTACCATGTTCCGAAGGAACCGGTCGGCCGTGATGTAAAACGCCAGCCGGTCGCGGCCGAGCACTTCCCAACGGACCTCCCGCACGTCGCAAATGGTCGTGCCTTGGTGCGAACCGGCCTTGCACAACGACGCGAAATCACCTTTCCGGACCAAATGGGCCGCCGCGGCTTTCATGGCCTCCAGATCCAGGCTGCCGTGCACCCTGGTGGAACGCCTCTCGAAGAAGGGATCCTTCTTCGTGTGGATCAAGTAGCAATAGCCACGCTCAGTCGCGTCGAAACGGGCGTGGGCTTTGGGGCCGACGTCGTGGATGGCGAATATCCCGATGTCGTGCGGCAACATGCCATTGAGCTTCATCGCCGCTTCCTCCCAATCGGCCACCCGGCCGCCCAGGGCGCCGTCCGGAAGATCCGCGTGGGCCACGAAGTAACTCGCGTGCACGCCGGCGTCCGTCCGACCACACCCCATGACAGGACAAGGCCCGCCAAAGAGGCGGGCCATGATGTCCTCCAGCACCGCTTGAACGGTGATGGACTGAGGCTGGCGTTGCCACCCGTGGTACCGGGTGCCGTCGTAGGCCAGCTCAATGAAAACGCGCATGGGCGAACGCCGTGGTTACGCCCAAGAAGCGATTTTCTCGCTCTTGTATTCTCCAGCGAAGAGCTTGTCCTTCACCTTCTTGAACGTTTCAATGGTGTACTGAACGTCCTCCAGCGTGTGGATCGCGGTGGGGATCAAACGCAACATGATGGTGTCCTTGGGAACCACGGGGTACACCACAATGGAGCAAAAGATGCCGTAGTTCTCGCGGAGGTCGAGGGTGAGGTTGGTCGCTTCGCCGAGGCCGCCGTGCAAGAACACAGGCGTCACACACGAGTTGGTGACCCCGAGGTCGAAGCCCTCGGTGCGCAAGCCTTCCTGGAGAGCTGTGGCGATTTTCCACAGGTTCTCCTTGTGCTCGGGCTGGCTGCGCAACATCTCCAAACGCTTCCGCGCGCCCACCACGAGTGGCATGGGCAAAGACTTGGCGAAGGTTTGCGAGCGCATGTTGTATCGGAGGTACTCGATCACGTCTTCGTCACCAGCGACAAAGGCGCCGATGGTGGCCATGGCCTTGGCGAAAGTGCCGAAGTACACGTCAATTTGGTCGTGGCAACCTTGGTGGTCGCCCGCGCCGCGGCCGTTCTCACCCACCGTACCGAAGCCGTGCGCGTCGTCCACGAACAAGCGGAACTGGTATTCTTCTTTGTACTTGCAGATCTCCGCAAGCTTTCCTTGATCGCCGGCCATCCCAAAGACGCCTTCGGTGACCACAAGGATGCCCCCTCCGGTTTGGTCGGTGAGGTTCTTGGCACGCACCAGTTGCTTCTCGAAGCTCTCCATGTCGTTGTGCTGGAACACAAAGCGCTTGCCTTGGTGCAAACGCACACCGTCCACCATGCACGCGTGCGATTCGCTGTCGTACACAATCACGTCGTGGCGGGAGACCAACGCCTCAATGGCGCTCTGGCAACCCTGGTACCCGAAGTTGAGCAAGAAAGCGTCTTCCTTCTGCATGAACTCGGCGAGCTCTTGCTCGAGGGCTTCATGCTGGGACGTTTGACCTGACATCATGCGGGCCCCCATGGGATAACCCATGCCCCAATCGGCGGCCGCGTCGGCATCCACTTTGCGGATCTCAGGGTGGTTGGCAAGGCCGAGGTAGTTGTTGATGCTCCACACAAGGAGCTCTTTTCCTCGGAAGGTCATGCGGTTGCTGATTTCTCCTTCCAACTTGGGGAAAGTGAAGTAACCGTGGCTGTCGCGGGCATGTTGTCCCAATGGGCCACGCTCCTGACGGATTCGATCAAAAATGTCCAAAAATCAGAGATTTAGAAGGTGCGAAAGTAAGCAGATCAAACATACCGTCTTCAACCAAGGGCATGAGAACTCGTTCACAATGTTTTCACCAATGCTCAGTGCACGCGTTGTACTTTCGCCGCCATGGCTCCCAAACGGTTTGAACGCACCTTCTTGGCCACTCTGGCGTGCGCGGCATGGGTCGGGCTCACCCAATGCTCCGACTACAACCAAATCTTGAAGTCGGGCTCCGTGGCAGAGAAGTTGGAATTCGCCCATACGGCGCTCGACTCCGGAGATTGCTTCAAAGCTCTGCCCCTCTACGACGAGTTGATGCAACTCAGCCGAGGTACCGAGCGCGCACCTGACGTCCATTGGAACCGTGCGATGACCCACGATTGCGTCAACGACTTCTACCTGAGCCGTTACTACTTCCAAACGTTCGCCAAGACCTTCCCCAACGACCCACGTGTGGAGGAAGGCATGTTTCGGGCGGCGCTGTGCTCCTACTTTTTGTCTCCGGACGCCAGCTTGGACCAAACCGACACCCGCAGCGCCATCGACGAGCTGCAACTCTTCATGGACCGCTACCCCTCTAGTGCGCTGCGCGACAGCAGCCAGGCCATGGTGGACAACCTCCGGTTGAAGCTCGAGCGCAAGGCCTTCGAGAACGCCCGTATCTACCACACCACCGGCAATTTCAAGAGCGCGACCATCGCCATGGAGCACGCCGTGGCTGACTATCCTGGCTCGGCATTTCAGGAGGAGCTGCAGTTTTTGATCATCGACAGCCACTTCCAATACGCCGAGCTGAGCACGGAACGCAGAAAGCTCGAGCGCTACAACGACGCTATTCAAGCTTTTCATACCTTTGCGTCCCGCTTCCAGGAAAGCGAGTGGATGCCCTTAGCGCAACGTCTCTACGACAGCAGCGTGGCCGCCATCGCCAACTTGGATGTGAATTCACAGAACTCCGACTCGAATCGCTGACGCATGAGCACCAACTTCAAGAGCATCAAAGCTGAACGCACCACGGAAACCCGTGACATCCACAACTTGGAAACGTCCGGCACAGGCAACATCTTCGAAACGCTCGTCGCCTTGTCCAAGCGCAGCAACCAAGTGGCACTCAGCTTGAAGAAGGAGTTGGCCGACAAGCTGGAAGAGTTCGTGATTCCCACCGACTCTTTGGAGGAGGTCTTCGAGAACCGCGAGCAAATTGAGATTTCGAAGTTTTACGAGCGCTTGCCCAAGCCCCACAGCATCGCGATCAAGGAACTGCAAGACGAGTCCCTGCACATCGCCAATGACGACGAGGTTGACTCAGGCACCAAGGAGCTCGACGCCTAAATGAGGACGGCCATGGAACTGGCCTCTCCTTCTTTCCCCCTTTCTGGAAGACGCATTGTCCTCGGAATCACCGGGAGCATTGCCGCATACAAAAGCGCCACGTTGGCGCGTGAACTGAAACGCCGTGGTGCGCAGGTGCGTGTGGTGATGACCGCAGGCGCCACCGAATTCATCACGCCCTTGACGATGGCCACGTTAATCGACCGACCTGTGCATTCCGACTTCACGGAAGACGAGCACGCCGGCGTGTGGACCAACCACGTGGAATTGGGAATTTGGGGCGACCTGATCGTCGTGGCCCCAGCCACCGCCAACACCCTGGCGGCCATGGTCCACGGCCAATGCGAGAATTTATTGCAAGCCGTACTCCTCAGCGCGCGCTGCCCTGTGGCTGTGGCGCCGGCCATGGACTTGGACATGTTCACGCATGCCTCCACCCAGGACAACCTCCGCGTTCTCGAAGAACGAGGGGTGGACATCGTCGATCCCGGCACTGGCCCCTTGGCCAGCGGTTTGGTCGGCAAAGGACGCATGGCCGAACCTGAAGACATCGCCGACCGCGTCGAAGCGCATTTTCAAAAAACCCTTCCTTGGTCAGGCAAGCAGGTGCTCATCACCGCCGGACCTACCCACGAGCCACTGGACGCGGTGCGATTCCTGGGCAACCGGAGCAGCGGGAAAATGGGCTTCGCCCTGGCTTCTGCCTTCGCCGACCAAGGCGCACTGGTGACACTTGTCGTCGGACCGGTGAACTTGCCCACCCCTGAGCGTGTCCACCGACGCATCGACATTTCCACGGCCGTGGACATGAACGAAGCCGTGCAATCGTGCTGGGCCAGCATGGACTTTGGTGTGGCCTGCGCAGCCGTGTCCGACTTCCGGCCGGCCCAAACGTCCGACATCAAATGGCACCGCGCGGACATGCCTGAGACCATCGCCTTGAAAGAAAACCCAGACATCTTGCGAGGCATGGGCCAATCGAAGACCGACGCACAACGCCTGGTGGGCTTTGCGTTGGAAACCGACGAAGGCTTGGACAGCGCCAAGGCCAAGTTGGCACGGAAAAACCTGGACGCGATTGTGCTCAACACCTTGCAAGACGACGGGGCTGGATTTGCCGTCGACACCAACAAAGTGACTGTGCTCGATGCCAGCGGACGAACGGTGGAATTTGATTTGCAGGCGAAAGACGAACTTGCCCAAAAACTCGTTGACCTTTGGCGCACAACTTTGATTCCATGACTTGCACGTCCCACCTCCCCCTTTGTACCTGGACCACCCAGGCCTTGCGACTCGCTGTGGCCTGCTTTGCTTGGGTGGTGATGTCAACCGCAGGGCGTGCGCAAGAACTCAACTGCACAGTCACAGTCATTGCCCCGCAGATCAGCAACGTCGACGTGAGCAGGTTCGACGCGTTGGAAGACGGCATCCGAG
>CAJWII010000063.1 GCA_913041065.1 uncultured Flavobacteriales bacterium | reverse complement strand
GACGTTGAGGCTGTGGCTTGGGTTGGCGCTGGGACTTATTTCGGGCCTTTGGATAGGCTGCGCCTCGCCCCAGGTGCATGGGCTGCCTCAAGGCCAAACCTCGGGACTTGTCCCCATGCCTGCCTCCTTGGAAATGCGAGGCGAAGACAGCCAAGGAAGGGGCTTCCGAATGGACAACGTGTTGAAGGTATCCTGGCCAGAGCATTGGGCCATGAAGCCGATGGAGGCGTGGTTGAGTGGAGCAGGTCTGGACTGGTCAAGATCTCGCCCTGAAGACGCGCACGTGCTGTGGTCCCAAACGACCCTACCCCTCGGTCCTGAAGGTTACACCTTGACTGTGGAGCACGACCGTATCGTGGCCAAAGCGCAAGACGCCGAGGGGGCTTTTCGTGCGTGGACGACGCTTCGGCAGTTGATGCCGGCGGTCTGCGAGCAAGGATGTCCCCAAGGGTTTGAGCTTCCTGCGGTGGCAATTCAAGACAGCGCGTATCTGGCGCACCGCGGGTTGCTGCTCGATTGTTGCCGGCATTTCATGGCACCGTCGTTTGTCAAGGACATGATCGACGCCTTGGCGCTTCAAAAAATGAACGTGCTGCATTGGCACTTGACGGAAGACCAGGGTTGGCGTTTGCCCATTGAGGCCTACCCCAAGCTCACCGAGGTGGGTGGCGTCCGAACCGAAGCTGACGGCTCGGTCCATGGCGGGGCCTACACCAAGCAAGACATCGCCGAGATCGTCGCTTACGCGGCGGAGCGCCACGTGACGGTGGTGCCAGAGGTGGAACTGCCTGGCCACAGCCGTGCGGCCCTGGCCGCATACCCCTGGCTGGGCTGCACCGGCGACTCCTTGCCTGTTCCCCACAACTGGGGGGTGTTCAAGGACGTGTACTGTGCCGGCAACGACAGCACGATGGCGTTTCTGAAAGCGGTGCTGGATGAGACGTGCGAGATGTTCCCTTCGAAAGTCATCCACATCGGTGGGGACGAAGTGCCCAAGGTGCGTTGGGCCGAATGCCCCAAGTGCCAAGCCAAGATGGAGGAGTTGGGCCTCGACACGGAAGCGGAACTCCAAACCCATTTCATCAACGACATCGGCGCCCACCTGGCTCGCAAAGGCCGCCGCATCATGGGGTGGGATGAAATCTTGGAGGGGGGCTTGCCCGAGGGTGCCATGGTGCAGTCTTGGCGCGGCATGGAAGGCGCGGTGGAAGCAACCCATTTGGGTACGGACGCGGTGGTGTCTCCCACCAGCCACTGCTACCTCGACTACCCCTTGCGGTCCACGGATTTGGAGGAAGCGTACAGCTTTGTCCCTGTGCCGGAGGAGGCCATGGGCCACGAAGGCCAAATCGTCGGCGGCGAATGCAACATGTGGTCGGAGCGCGCCCCGCAACACCTCGTGATGTCCAAGGTCTTTCCCAGGGCCACAGGGCTGGCGGAGGTGTTTTGGTCCGGTCCGGCCGTGACCCAGCAACCTGGGGCGTACGATGCGTTTTTGGTCCGGTTGGACGCCTTGTCGCAACGGTGGGGATTCCTGGGTGTCACGCCGGGGTTGGAGGGCGTGCCGGTGGAGGTCGATGTCCAGCCTGACATGCAAGGTCAGGTTGCGGTCACGGTGCGTCCCGCCATCCGCAATGCCGGAGGCATGGTGACCTTCACGCCAGATTCGGAAATGTCCAGTGCAGACGTTCTTCGAGGGCGAGTTGGAGAAACCCTCCGGGTGTCAGGAATCGGAAGCGTGGACGTCGATGTGGCCATGCGGGGAAGGAAGACCGGGGTGGTGGAGCGCTTTCCCGTGGCGGGCCACTTGGGTGCCCACCGCCCCTTGGAACTCAGTTATGTGCCCAGCGTGCACTACGCCGGCGGCGGCCCCCAAGCCATGGCTGACGGCCGACGGGGCAGTTTGGATTTCAGGGACGGCTCCTGGCAAGCGGTCCAGGGTCAAGACATGGTGGTGACGGTGGATTTGGGCGACTCCAAAGAATTGGAAAAGGTGCAGGTGCAGTGTTACCTCTACCAAGACGCGTGGATTTTCCTGCCAAAGGAAATCCGTTGGGAGGTGTCCCAAGACGGCGATCGTTTTGACTTGTTGGGAAGCGCCCAACCCGACGACGCCTTGGCGCCCGACGGGCGGCAAACCGTGGTGCCTTTTGCTTTGAAAGGAGAGGGGATGCGGGCTCGATTTGTCAGGTTGACTATGGTGAACGCCGGGGTTTGCCCTCCTTGGCACGACGCCTCGACAGAGCCTTCTTGGTTGTTCGCCGACGAACTGGTTGTGCTCGGTCGTTGAGGATTGTTGTATTTTTATGTGCGTGAGTATGCACCTTGGTCCCATGAAGTCCCTTCCGGCTGCCCTTCGTCGAGCGGCTTCCCTGTGTGGAGCGCTGGCGCTGCTGTCCCATGTTGTTGCCCAAACCCCCATCATTTCGGACCCGCCTTCTGGGACCGTGGATGGCGTGAACATATTGGACGACAACACGGCCATTGTGCAATTGCGGGCGCCAGGCAAATCCTACGTCCACCTTCGTGGAGACTTCAACAACTTCGCGATCAACAACAGTTCCCTGATGCGCAAGAGCACCGATGGGAATTTGCATTGGATGCAGTTGAACAACTTGGATCCGGACGTCCAATACCGCTACCATTTCTTGTGCGACGGAGACCTGGAAATTGGCGACCCTTACGGCACCCTGGTGCTCGACCCATGGGAGGACCAGTACATCTCCGCGGCCACGTATCCTGACATGCCTTCGTACCCCACGGGGCAGGCCTATTGGCAGCAGACTGTGTTCCAAACGGTGGAGCCCGAGTTCTCCTGGACAGACCAAAATTTCCAGCGCCCGCCGTCGGACCGCCTCATCATCTACGAGACGTTGGTGCGCGATTTCGACGATACCCAGACGTTTCAGGACGTGATTGACCGTTTGGATTACATCCAATACATGGGCTTCAACGCCATCGAACTCATGCCGGTGAGCGAGTTTGAAGGCAACCTGAGCTGGGGCTACAACCCGACCTACCGTTTTGCGGTCGACAAGTTCTACGGCACCAAGGAGAAGCTCAAGGAATTGGTGAACGAGTGCCACAACCGTGGCATTGCGGTCATCCTCGACATCGTCCCCAACCACGGCTTCGGCACCGATCCGCTGGCCAGGCTTTACCTGGATGGAGATGGAAGCATCGCGGCCAGCAACCCCTGGTTCAATGAAACGGCGCGCCACCCCTTCAGTCCAGGGTACGATTACGACCACGGAGACCCATGGACAAAGGAGTTCTGGAAGCGTGTCTTCGACTTTTGGATGGACGAATTCCACGTGGACGGCTACCGTGTCGACCTCAGCAAGGGCCTGACCCAAACCAACTCTGGAAGCAATGTGGGGTATTGGTCCCAATACGACCAAAGCCGGGTGGACATCCTGTTCGACTACGGCAACCACATCTGGAACAACCACCCAGGGTCGTACGTGATCTTGGAACACTTGGGCAGCAATGACGAAGAAACGATGCTTGCCAACGGCGGCTTCATGCTTTGGGGCAAGATGACCGATCAGTACACCGAATCGGCCATGGGCTACGACGGCGACATCAACTACGGCTCTTGGCAAAACCGAGGTTGGAACTGGCCCAACTTGGTGACGTACGCCGAGAGCCACGACGAGGAACGAGCGGCGTTCAGGCTGACTTCATACGGCAACGCCTCCGGCGACTACGACGTCAAGCAAGAGGCCACGGCCATGGACCGCTTGGAAATGATGCACGCATTTTTGCTGGCGATTCCTGGGCCCAAAATGATGTGGAACTGGGGCGAACTCGGGTACCAAATCAGCATCTTCGACTGCCTCAACGGCACATTTGAGGAAGGGTGCAAGCTCAACGAGAAGCCCGCGCCTTGGGAAGACTTGGAGAATGAAGACCGGGTGGGACTGGCCAAGACCATCGCGGCGCTCAACCACTTGAAAAAGACGCAGCCTGTGTTTGGCACCTACGACTTCAACGTGGACGGCAGTGGAAAGGGCAAGCGCATCCATTTGTACTCGCCAGACCAAAACGCGGTCCTCGTGGGCAACTTTGACGTCATCCCCATGGACATCGTGCCCGGGTTCCCTTACACCGGTGTGTGGCACGACCACTTCACCGGCGAGGAAATCACAGTGAACGATTTGGGCAACGCATGGTACCTCCAACCTGGAGAGTGGCGCTTGCTTTTGGACACCCCGCTACCGACACCAGACACCGACGGCTCCACGCCCATCGTGACCAACTTGGGGTGCATGGACGAAGCTGCACAGAACTACGACCCTTCTGCGGAGGTCGACAACGGCACGTGCATGTACGTCACCACGCTGGAACTCGGCCTGGACGGCCTCGAAGCCTCGCCCCTCGGCGTGCACGTGGCGGGATCGTTCCAAGGTTGGAACCCTGGAGGCACCGCCATGGAATTGGGCGAGGATGGCCTGTACAGGGTGTCGTTCGTGTCCGTGCAAGGCGAGGTCGTGCAGTACAAATTCATCAACGGCAACGATTGGGGCCAGGATGAAGGCGTGCCTGCAGAATGTGGCGCGCCCAACGGATTTGGCGGGTTCAACCGTGAACTCACAGTTGGCAGCTCAGATGCTGTCGCTCCTGTCGTGTGTTTCGGCACCTGCGAAAATTGCGGAGGTACGATCACGCCGGATGGTTGCGCCGACGGGGATTGTTGCGGCGAAGGCACCGTGTGGGATGCCACGTCAGGCACTTGCGTAGCGGACGGAAGCGTCGCTTCCGATTGTCCCGAGGACCTCAACGCCGACGGCGCGGTTTCTGTGTCCGACGTGCTTCAGATGCTTGGTGCCTTCGGCGATGTGTGCGAATGACGCAGAAATGAGGGCGTGCTCATTCGCAGCTGGTGCCAAACACCGCAAGGAAGAGCAAGAGGTCTGAGCTGGCGCACACGCCGTCTCCATCCAAATCCCCGACAACCCCTTCGTTGCCGTAGCCGCTGAGCATTTCGAGCAGGTCGGCGGAGGTCCGGGCCGAGTCATAATCGAAATCGGCCAGGCAATTGGTGGGTTGCCACAATTCATGCACGGCGTCGACGTCCAAATCGTGGTACGTGTCCATGTCGCCGTTGGGCCACCTCACGACGAGTGAGTCCACCAAGGTCACTTCCCCAAATCCCCAATGAAGGTTGAGGGTGCTCGCCCCGGAGTAGCCTTGCCCAATGTTGACCTCGTCCATGAGTGCGGCGCCGCTGTGGTGAAGGGTGGCTCGGGCGCCCACGGCGTCGCGGTTGTCCAGCGTGCCCACCAGTTTGACCTGCATCCAATGACCGTCAGATGCGTCGTTCCGCAACAAGGCCAAGCCTGGCTGGGTCGAGGACTTGATGGTCGCCACGATGAGGTCCAAGTCTCCATCTTGGTCGAAGTCCGCCATCGCCAAACCGTAATCCGAGTAAGGATGTTCCAAGGTGAAGTTGCCCTCGCTGACGGGCGTGAAGGTCCCGTCGCCGTTGCCGTGGTACATGATGTTGGGCAAAGGGGCGAAGAGGTAGTCATTCACAATGTACAGGTCCCAATGTCCGTCGTGGTCGTAGTCGAAAAAGACGCAACCCCAGGTCATCCCCGAATCGTTGGTCCCTGAAGACACACTGATGTCGTCAAATGTACCGTCCCCATTGTTCAAGAACATCGCGCTGGGGTAGAGGTCCGTGATGTACAAGTCCAGGTGGCCGTCGTGGTTGATGTCTGCAACGTCCACGCCCATGCAATTGCCCTGGTAGTTCAGCCCTGCCATGAAAGCCAAATTCAAAAACGTGCCGTTCCCTTGGTTGCGGTAGAGCTTGTTGGTTTGGTTGGCGTCGTGGGTCAGGTACAGGTCTTGGTCTCCGTCGTTGTCATAGTCGAAGAAAATGCTTCCCATGCCGACGCCTGTGTCGAACGTGCCCGTGGCGTCATAGACGTGGGTGAAGCCCGTTCCCCCTTCGTTGCGGTAGAAATGGTTCACGGCGTTGATGTTGACCACGTACAGGTCGGTGAAGCCGTCGTGGTTGTAGTCCGCCGCGTGCAGGCTCCTGCACATCAAAGCGCTGTTCAGGTCGTACGCCTCCGCCATGTCCACGAAGGTGCCGTCCCCTTGATTCACGTAGAACCGGTTCGGTTCGGGGTCGCTCCCTCCGCAACCGTTGCCCGTGGCCAAGTCGAGGTCTCCGTCGTTGTCAAAATCAAACCAGATTGCCGCATTGGTGAATCCCTCGTCCGCCACCCCGGCCTCTTCTGCGACGTTGGTGAACGTCATGTCGCCGTTGTTGCGGTACAAGCTGTTGGGCTGGAATTTGGTGCCGACGTAGATGTCTTCGTCTCCATCGCCGTCGTAGTCTCCCACAGCCACGCAGTGATGTTGGCCTTCGGCGTTGAGCCCCGCTGCCGCGCCGACATCGACGAACGTGGGGGAGGGTTGTCCCCAGGCTGCCCCTGCCGCCATTCCGGCAAGCCCGAACCACATCAAAAAAACTGGAAGGTGTGCCTCGCTCCTCATGATTTCGAAAGTACGACCGTTGGGAATGTGGGCAACTTCGGTTTTGCTGTGGATGACTCCACCAGGCGCTTGAGGGCCGTCGTCGAGCTGACCTGGTATGTTTGTCTTGCATCCTCCGGCGAACGTTGCATGCGGACGTCGGGGTGCATGTAGATTGTTAGGACGGAAGGGCGCCTCGGCGCCCTTCTTTTTTTGTCCTACAGTTGCAGGACCCACCTTCCTCACTATATTTGCACCCCTGTTTTAGCTAGGTAAACATCATGGCACATCACAAATCAGCCCTCAAGCGCATCCGGTCCGACGAGAAAAAGCGTGACCGCAACCGTTACCAGCACAAGACGGCCCGCAACGCCGTCCGCAAGCTTCGCGCATCCACCGATGCCAAGGAAGCTTCTGCATTGTTGCCTTTGGTGAGCGCCATGTTGGACAAACTTGCCAAGCGTAACATCATTCACAAGAACAAAGCCTCCAACTTGAAGTCGAGCTTGACCAAGCACGCGTCCAGCCTCTGAACATCGACTCCGAGCTGACGCTCAACAACTTCAAACCCGTTGTCCAGGACAGCGGGTTTTTTTTGTGCCATGTCTGTGCAGGAAAGGCCCCGAGAGCGCGCGGCCCAGGAAGGTTTGGGGGCGTTGAACGACAGAGAATTGATTGCCTTGTTGTTGGGAACGGGTCACAAGGGCCGGTCGGCCGAATCGTTGGCGCAGGAAGTGCTCGAATTGGCGCAGGGCTGCCTGAACAATTTGGCTTCCTGGCCCGTGGAAAGCCTCACGGTGGTGAATGGCATTGGGCCTGCGAAGGCCACCTTGGTCGCGGCCGCCATGGAGTTGGGTCGCAGGAGGGAGGGGCATCATCGGCGGGGCGGGTCGTGGGTCAAGACCAGCCAAGACGTTCGGAACCGATTCGTGTCCCGCTTGGGGGACTTGCAACACGAGGAGTTTTGGGTGTTGCTCCTGAGACGGTCCAACCACGTGTTGGCGGAAATCTGCATTTCTCGGGGAGGCTTGACAGGCACCGTGGTCGATCCCAAACTCGTCTTTGGCCGGGCCTTGGCCATGCGTGCTGCGGCCCTGGTGTTGGTGCACAACCACCCCTCTGGAAATCCCCAGCCGAGTGAAGCGGACCGTCGGTTGACCTCCACCCTGTGCGATGCCGGCAAACACTTGGACCTTCCTGTGTTGGACCACGTCATCGTCGCCGGAAAAGCGTTCGTTAGCTTTGCGGATCAAGGTTGGCTTTCATGAATGCATCCAAGCACATATTAATTGTGGTGGGGGCAAGGCCCCAGTTCATCAAGGCTGCGGCCTTGCACCGCGCGTTGATGGATGTGGGTGGGTGGCGCAGCACTTGGTTGCACACGGGCCAGCATCACGACGAGTCCTTGAGCGGGCAATTCTTCCAAGAGCTGGGCTTGCCGGAGCCTGATGTGCGCTTGACACCTAACCCCACGAGTCGGGAACTGCGCTTGGGCGACATGATGGAAGGCATCCGTTCGGCCATCGACGTGGACCGTCCCGCTTGGGTGGTGGTGTTTGGCGACACGGACTCCACGCTGGCAGGGGCGTGGGCAGCGACGGCCGAACACATCCCCTTGATTCACATCGAGGCGGGCCTTCGTTCGCACGATTGGCTGATGCCGGAAGAAGTCAACCGGGTGTTGACCGACCGGATGTCATCTGTGTTGGTGTGTCCGACCCATGCCGCCGTGACTCACTTGACCCGGGAATCCATTGTGGACAACTCGGCCGACGGAGCCATGCCCTCTGTGCTCCACCCCTGGGTTCTGAAGACAGGGGACATCATGCACGACAACGCCGTTCATTTCAACACACAATTCGACGCGAGCAAGGCACGTTCAGGAAGGGTGTTGATGACCATGCATCGCCCCAGCAATGTCGACGACCCAGAGGTGTTGTGGTCGTGGGTGGAGGCGATTGGCGCATGGCTGAAGACGCGCGATTTACGCGCGATGTGGCCCATTCATCCACGCGCCCTGAAGGGTCTTCAAACGTCGTCACAGCCTTGGCAGGCCAGGTTGGCAATGTGCGGCGTGGATGCCGTGGCACCGATGGGCTACGTGGATTTGCTTGAAGCCATGCACAGAGCGCCGTTGGTGTTGACCGACAGCGGAGGTGTGCAGAAAGAGGCCTATTCTTTGGGCAGGCGGTGCGTTGTCCTGCGGGACACCACAGAATGGACGGAGCAAGTGACCGAGGGGCAATCGGTGTTGTGCTCAGTCCCAGAGGCCTTGGAGCACCTCTCTGACGGGTTGTTGGAACAGGGCTCATTCACCCCTGGATTGCTCTATGGAGATGGACAAGCTGCCCATGAATTCATAGCCAAGCTGAACCTCATGCTCGAAGGGTTGGATGGGTGAGTCAGCGTCACATGCTCCGTGGATGCTGCGAAGCGCTCACGCGCTGTCACCCAGGCAGGAATACGTGATGGACCAGGTCTTTTGTCGTTGGTTCAAGACGTCTTGGACGTGGCGGCGCCGGGAAGACGGGCCCGAGACCATTCTAGAACTGGAAGGCCTCGAATTGGGACGGTGGCTCGACCATCCTTTGGTCACAACAGAGGTGCGACCTCAAGACGACCTTCAAATTGAATGGACCACTTGGCAACACGGCGAGGTGACCTTGCGTGTGCCTTGTGCCATGGATGCAGAGGCCAACTGTTGGCCTTTCGATCCTTTGGCTGCGACGTTTCACGCGCTCACATGTTGGGAAGAACAGTCAGGACGGGTGGCCTTGGATGAACATGGCCGTCCTCGAAGTTTTCCTGACGCTTGGCTGTCTCTGCAGGGAACCATTCAGGGTTTTGGACAGGTCATTTCGGCGGCGCAACAGCCCCGATGGCCTTGGGTGGACGTCATATGGCATGCCATTGCTGGACATGGTTTGCCTGCGCAACGCTTGGTCTGCGATTGGACGTTCGACGTGGACGTGGCATTCAAGCACAAGGGAAGGTCCCTTCTGAAATCCTGGCTGTTGCAGGTGCGTGACCTTGGACTGGGTCGTTGGGCTGTGGTTCAGGAGCGGTTTAGGGTCAACCGCGGGTGGATGCAAGACCCCTACGACACCTACGACTGGCTGCTGGAACATCATCAAGGAGAACAAGTGACGTTTCACGTGCTTGCCGCGACGCGCAACCGTCCTCACGACGTTGGCTTGGACCCAACCCGGACCGCGTTGCCTCAGTTGGTGGAGGCCTTGGCACAGCGCCCAGAGGTGGTCGTGCGGTGGCATCCTGGATGGCGTGCCTTGGAAGACCCCAACGTCGCGCAGGCAGAACAGGCGCGGTTGAAGTCGTGGTCCGGCATGCGTTGTGACGAGGTGAGAACCCATTTTTTGCGGGGATGTCCAGGAAGGTTGTGGCGGCAATGGGTGGGCATGGGCATTGGGGTGGACAGTTCGTTGGGATGGCCCCGCGACGTGGGCTTTCGCGCCGGCACAAGTCGAGATTTCACGGCGTTCGATGTGAGGGACAACGAGACCCTGCCGCTGGAGCTTCAGCCCATGGTGGCCATGGATGAGGCCATGCGGGGCAAGCTCGGTTGGTCTGCCTCACAGGCAGAACAACAGTTGACCGACCTCTTGGAGGTGGTGGCCAAGGTCGGGGGAGGTTGGCGCATGTGTTGGCACAACACCTCCGTAAGCGACACAGAAGCATGGGTTGGGTGGAAGTCAACATACGTTGGCATCACCCGAAAGGCCCAGAGCAAGACTGTGGGGTAACTTCAGACCATGGAGTGGCAAGCGTTGGATGCGGCTTTGGCTTTGGAGTATGCCGCATGGGCGGCTGTGGCGGTGGTCAAATTCGTGGTCACGCCCTCTTTGATGATGGCCACGGGCCACCCGTGGTGGGTCGCTTGGGCGGTGACGGCGGCGGGCGCCGCTGGAGGTGTGTGGGTGGTGTGGCACTCTGGCAAGCGTTTGTTTTCGTGGTTTGAGGAGAAACTCGGTTCCCGGGAAGGGCGTGGTAAGCGAACGTTCACGCCGGGCCGCC
>CAJWII010000062.1 GCA_913041065.1 uncultured Flavobacteriales bacterium | reverse complement strand
CGGACCTCGTTGCGCGCTTTAAAAGCGGCTTTGTAATGATTGTTGTAGACCTCCTTGACCACAACCCAATCGGGTTGGGAAAGCGTATCAAAAGGCCACGCGAACGGACTTCCCTCCCATTGGCTCAATTCGTCTTGCGCAAATGCGAGCTCCGAGACCAACAACGACTGGTCTTCCAATTTTCGCAATTCAGACAACCAGAAGTCCCGACGCCAAGCCGCTTGATGGAGTCGGTCTTCCCATGGCATCAAAGCCTGGTCGTAAGCGTTGTTCCTCGCAAGGTCCACGGCAAGGGCTTCGAAGCCCCACCGCGAGGCCATCACATTGCCAAACCAAGGCACGGCATCGGTTTGGGTAAAGGAGGGGTTGAACCTCTCGAAACGGATGATCGCCCCACCAAAAATGATCTGGGGAATGACCAAAAGTGGGATGACGATGTAAATGACTTTGGCCGTCTTGAAGAGGGCCGAAATCAGGAGCCCGAGCACGTTGCCAAAAAAGGCGACGGCAAACAACACCGTGGTGTGGGTCAACACAAACCCACGGATGTCCAGTATGGTGTGTGACACCAAGACGAAGCCCAGGCTGTGCGCCAAAGACACGGTGGCCACCACGGCCAACTTGGCGTGGACAAAGTTGTGCCATCTGACCTGCAGAAATTGCTCGCGCTTCAGCAAGGTCCGGTCACGCAGAATCTCCTCAGCGCTCACGCTAAGCCCCAAAAACAGGGCCACAATGACAGAGATGAAAAGAAATGGCGGCACGTTTTCGCTCGCCCTGAACGTGTATTCGCCGTCGACCAAGGCAAACCTCATGAACCCTGACAGCAACATGGCAAGGGCTGGCGCCTCGAGGAGGTTGACGCAGAGGTACTGCTTGTTGCGCCACTTGGTGAGGACATCTCGTGACAGAAAAGTGGTCCATTGCGTCCAGCCGGAAGCGGCTTGTGTAGACGGTGACACAACAGGGGCGTCTGCTTCAAGTTTGTTGGGTTCCTGTTCGAGAAGGACTGTGTAGAAGTCGCTCCACTCTTGGGGGGTTGTCCGCCGAACGTCGGTCTTGCGTCCATATTCGTCGACGGTTCGGGCTTCAAGAATGTCAAAGATTTGCTCAGGATTCACGTTGCCGCAGGACGAGCACTCGCATTGGTCGTCGTGCACCCGTGAAGCCAACTCGTTGAAGTGGCGCACGGCATTCAAGGGATTGCCCCAGTACACAGGATGCCCTCCCAAATCCAGCATGAAGAGGCGGTCCAGCATCTTGAACAAGTCGGAAGACGGTTGGTGCAACACCGCGAAGACCAATTGACCTGCGTAGGTCAGTTCTTTGAGGATGTCCATGATTTGGGCGCTGTCTCGGCTGGACAACCCGCTTGTGGGTTCGTCAAGGAACAGCACCTCCGGTTTGCGAAGCAATTCAAGCCCGATGTTCAGTCTCTTCCGTTGGCCGCCAGAAATGACCTTGTCCAGGACAGATCCGACGCGCAAATCGCGTGTCTCCCAAAGTCCCAACTGTTGGAGCACCTCATCAACCCGCGCCAGTTGGTCGGCTTCGGACAGATGGGACAGGCTGAGCTTGGCGTTGAATGCCAGGTTTTCGCGCACTGTGAGTTCCTCCACAAGCACATCTTCCTGAGGAACATGGCCGATGAGTCCGGCCACGCGTTCTGGCGAGGTGTGGATGTCCACATCCATCAGCTTGACGGTGCCAAACGTGGGACGCATGCTGCCATTCAAAATGCTGAGCAAGGTGGATTTGCCTGAGCCGCTGCCGCCCATGATGCCCACCAATTGTCCGGCACGGGCTTCGAAGCTGAATTGGTGCAGGGCCTGAGATTCGGGGCTTTGGAACCAATGGCTGAGGTTGTGTACTTGGAAGGCCCAAGGCACCTGTTCGCCTTTTTGGGCGTTCACCAGGGCCACCAATTCGCTGTGAAACAGCGTTGCCCCCAACCCGTCGCGCATCGTCCCCCCTGGGGCCAACATCACCACGGAATTCATGGGCACTGGCTCGTGGTTGATGCGCAAGTCTTGGTTGATCCCTGCGCGGAGCAGGAACAAATTTTGTTCTTCCATGTGCAGGCCAGCCACCATCCCTCCAAAACTGCCATCCAGAGCCTCTTCGGACAAAGCGAACATTCCGGCAGTGGCGCCGTCGAGGGTTTCCACCTCGTTCACCAACATCTGCATGGCTTGGTAAGTGTCGTCCTCCATGTTGAAGGTGTCCACCACCGTGCGCAGAAAGACTTGACCCATTTCAGGGTCCGGCAACTCCCGCAAGAACTCCAACAGGCGGATGACCACGATGTGCTTCTCGTGCAACTCCAGGCCTTTGTTGATTTGAGAGCAAGTACGGAGCAGCTTGACGCTGAGCTTGGAAAGGCGCTTGGCTGCCATGTCCTCCCCTTGGCCAGGCATGTCCTGGAACACGTTGACCAATTCGTCAAATCGTCGAAGGCTGTCCTCCAAATGCATTTTGGGCATTTGTCGCTGCATGTACCTCGCCGCATGACGCCGCCCCATGGCGATGCCCTCTTTGCCGCGTCCAGCGGCGAAAAGGGCAAACAATTGGATCAGAGCTTCTAGGACGCTTGTCGTCATGGAAAGGCGAGATTGCCCTTCCCATACGGGCCTAGGCCTGGGAAGGTTTCAATCTCAGAGGGCACCGGAATCAATTGACACGCTCGTAGCAGCCCTTGGTGGGAGCGAATGTGCTTCTAGGCTCCCCGGCCAAATCTGTGCCGACTTCAAAGGCACTGAACGGCGGTGACGAAGAAACGCCTGTCCAAGACGAGGCTGATGTTGCAAGCCTGAAATCTTCGTCGAATACGTTTACAAACGGCGGTTCGCTGTTGACCGAGGTTTGGTCGTCCAAGATGTTGTCAGGGAACACCTCCATCTGATGCTGCACCGCAGATGCAGTCCACAAGGGAGATGGGTACATGTCCGGATCCCAAAGGTCTACAATGAACTCGCTGAACTCATTTAGAGAGGCGTTGTTGCCCGCGACGATGCAATTCCTGAATTCTGCGGCTGCGGAAAAGGGCCGCACTTGAACGCTCCCATTGGCGGCTTCATACCAGTCGTTGATGTAGACGGTGGGGAATTGACGTAGCCCACTTCCCTGGTTGCCGAAGTTGGCGAACGTGGACAGATGCATTTGGATGTTGCCGCCCAGGGCGAAGTAACCACACGCTTGACCGCAGTTGGAAATGAGGTTGTTGTATCCCTCAATGTCTCCAGATTGCGAGAGCAGCCCGATGGACTCCATGTTGGACAACACGCTGTTCGTGAGTCGCAAGGCGTAGTCAGCGTCGGTGCCGACGCTGTCGACCCAAACCCCGACCGTGGCTTGCCTGAGGTCGACGTGGTCCAGCACGCAGTTCACCGCTCTGTCCAGCCAAATTCCGCCGCGAAATGCCGAGAAATTGACCAAACTTCCAGACAAGGTGTCTGTGATTTCAAAAGCCAGCCCCCATTGTCCTGGGGTGTCGGCGTAGTTGTCCTCAAGCCGATCGCCACGGAACTGAATGGGTGCCCCCAAAGAACCGTCAGCCAAAAGTGTTCCTCCCCGAACCCAGATGCCCGATCCGTCGTGGGCGTATACTTCTGCTCCCGGCAAGATGGTAAGTGTGCACCCAGGGTCAACCAGAACCCTTCCGTAAATGACGTGCGGCAACTCGGCCGTCCACACTTCGTCGCAGGCCAGCGTGGTGTATTGGTTCGGGCCTCCGTGGAATACGGCGTTTTGTCCCCTGGCCAACAACTTCACCTCTTGCACATTTCCGTTCGTCACGAAGGTCAATTCGTCGCGCACCCAAAACGGCGTGGCCCCAGCGCCCGAATTGGGATCCACCGTGACTTCCACAAAAACGTACATGCTGTCTCCTGGAAGGAGCGACAAAGTCCCCATTGGAGTGTCGAGGTCCTTAACCGGCAAGCCGTTGACGTTCAGTCGGTAAGCACTCAAAGAGCCGTCGACCAGCTGAAGGTTCTCCACGCGCAGGCTGGCGTCGTGGTCGTTGTAAAGCTTGAGTGGCAGCGTGACGCTTCCGACCGTGGCAAACACTGTGTCGAAGAACAACGTGTCCGTGGACAGCCTGAGCTTGTGTTCAGGGTTGGTGTCCCAGTTTTGCCTCTGACAGCCTTGCGTGCCCAGCGTGAACGCCCCTGCAATGAGCAGAAAAGCTGCGCCTGGGAGAATTCTCGAAAGCCTTGGAAGCATCATGGTGCAAAGATGTCCAACTTGCATGCATGTACGAACGCGTTCACGCCGCATTTCTTGCCTTGCTTGTAGAGACAGATCCTGACATGCACCAATTGGTTCAGCGACAAGGCCCTCTGCCCCTGCCAGTCCCCCGCCCACCTTTTGAAGCCCTCGTTCAGACGGTGGTGGGCCAGCAACTGAGTGTCAAGGCGGCATCGACGATTTCGGCCCGATTGAATTTGGTGTGTGGCGGCCAGCTCGAACCCAGGCGCTTCCAGGCATTGTCCATGGAAGCATTGAGGGGGGCTGGCCTTAGTCATAGCAAGGCAAAATGCCTGTTGCGGGTGTCCGACATGGCCGTGTCAGGTGGGCTCCACCTCGAAAAAATGACCCAAAGGTCTCCTTCATCATGGCGGAAGGAACTGCTCCAGATCAAGGGGCTCGGACCTTGGAGCTGCGACATGTTTGGCATGTTCGGCCTTGGCGATTTGGACTTGTTTTCCGCCGGAGACTTGGGGCTGCGCAACGCCATGGTAGCTCACCTTGGGATGGGGGTCAAAGAAAAGCCCGCAGCGTTTGAACTGCGGGCCAATCGTTGGAAGCCCTACCGAACGGTGGCTTCATTGCATTTGTGGAAGAGTTTGGGCAATCAGCCCAAGTAGCCTTTCAAAATGCGGCTTCTGCTGGTGTGCTTGAGCCGGCGAATGGCCTTCTCCTTGATCTGACGAACGCGTTCCCGTGTGAGGTCAAATCGTTCGCCGATTTCTTCAAGAGTCATGGGATGCTCTCCGTTCAAGCCGAAGTAAAGCCGCACGACATCGGCTTCACGGGGGGTTAACGTGCGCAACGAGCGCTCGATTTCCTTGCGAAGAGATTCGGTCATCAAGTCGGTGTCCGGCGAAGGCGTGTCACCCGTCTGCAAGACGTCGTACATGTTGCTCGAGCTCTCGTCGCCGTCCTTCAACGGGGCGTCCATTGACACGTGACGCCCAGCATTCTTCATGCTTTGCTTCACTTCGTCCAGGGTCATGTCCAACGTTTCCGCCAACTCAGCTGCAGTTGGTGGACGCTCAAACTCTTGCTCCAAACGGGCAAACGCTTTGTTGATCTTGTTGATTGAGCCAATCTTGTTCAAGGGGAGTCGAACAATCCGGCTTTGCTCTGCCAAGGCCTGAAGGATGGATTGGCGAATCCACCATACCGCGTAGGAAATGAATTTGAAACCTCGGGTTTCGTCAAATCGCTGTGCGGCCTTAATCAGGCCCAGGTTGCCTTCGTTGATCAAGTCAGGCAAGGACAAGCCTTGGTTTTGGTATTGCTTGGACACCGAGACCACAAATCGGAGGTTGGCTTTGGTCAACTTCTCCAACGCGGCCTGGTCTCCTGTCTTGATTTTACGGGCGAGTTCCACCTCTTCCTCCGCAGTAATCAGGTCAACACGGCCGATCTCCTGGAGGTATTTGTCCAACGACGCAGTCTCCCGGTTGGTGACCTGCTTGGTGATTTTAAGCTGCCTCATTCGTGCTGTTGAAATTCGTGTGCAACAAAGATTGAACGGACAAGAACGTCAAAAGGTTCGTCCCAACGTAAGATTTAACCTTCGTTCTTCGGGCCTTCCGGACGTGGTTCACGGTCGCGACGACGGTCCTCGCGCCCTCCACGGTCGCGACGACGGTCCCCACGGTCTCCGCGGGGTGGGCGCTCCACATAGCCCTCGGGCTTGGGGAGCAACACTTTCCGGCTGAGCTTGATTTTGCCAGTCTTGGGGTCACGTCCGACCACCTTGAATTTGACAAGCTCGCCCTCTGTCAAGATGTCTTCCACGTTTTCAACGCGCTTCCAATCCAGTTCGCTCACGTGCAGCAATCCGTCGATGCCGGGCATCACCTCCACGAAGGCTCCGTATGGCATGATGGTTTTCACCTTGCCTTCGTATTCTTCGCCAACTTCCACAGTGGGTGGGAACGCGATTTGCTTGATGCGTGTCAAGGCAGCGTCGATGGCAGCCTTGTCTGAGGCGGCAATTTCCACCATGCCCTTTCCATCCACATCTTCGATGCTGATCGTGGTCTCGGTCTCGGCTTGGATTTCTTGAATGATCTTTCCTCCTGGGCCGATGATGGCTCCAATGCTGTCTCCAGGAACTTCCAAAGACACAATGCGTGGAGCGTGGTCTTTGTAGTCGTCGCGAGGCTCGGAGAGCTCTGTGAGCATGGCCTTGCGGATGTGATGACGTCCTTCGCGCGCTTGCTCCAAAGCTTCGCGCAATTGATCAAAGCTCAATCCTTTGATTTTGATGTCCATTTGGCAAGCGGTGATGCCGTCGGCGGTGCCTGTCACCTTGAAGTCCATGTCTCCGAGGTGGTCTTCGTCTCCCAGAATGTCAGAGAGAATGGCGTATTTGCCGGAGTCGAGGTCGGTGATGAGTCCCATCGCGATGCCTGACACAGGCGCTTTGATGTTCACGCCGCCATCCATGAGTGCGAGTGTGCCTGCACAAACTGTGGCCATGGAAGACGAGCCGTTGGACTCGAGGATTTCACTGACCAAACGAATGGTGTATGGGCACTCTTCGGTGGGAGGCAACACAGGCTTCAATGCGCGGAGCGCGAGGTTTCCATGACCCACTTCGCGGCGGCTGGTGCCACGCAAAGGGCGCTCTTCACCGGTGGAGAATGGAGGAAAGTTGTAGTGCAACAAGAACTTCTCGTTCTTTCGAACAAGGGCGCCATCAATCAGTTGTTCGTCGAGTTTGGTGCCCAGCGTCAATGTCGTCAAGCTCTGCGTTTCTCCACGAGTGAAAATGGAAGAACCGTGGCAACCCGGGAGGTAGTCCACTTCCGTCCAGATGGGCCGAATCTCTGTGGTCTTGCGACCGTCAAGACGCAGCCCTTCGTTCAGGATGAGGTCGCGGACGGCCTTCTTCTGCGCAGACTTGATGTAGTCGCTCGCGAGTCCACCCTTTTCCGCTTTTTCTTCATCGCTCAGGGTGTCCATGAACGCCTCCTTCAGCTCAGAGAATCGAGACTTGCGCTCTTCCTTGGTGGCGCCAGTCTTGCCTGCTTCGTAAAACTTGGGGTACATCTCCTCTTGGATGCGACCACGCAACTCATCGTCGTGGGTTTCGTGGTTGTACTCGCGCTTGTTTCCAAACGCCCCCACTTTCTTGGCGAGCTCGTTCTGGGCTTCGCACTGGGCCTTGATGGCTTCGTGTGCCTTTTCGATGGCGTCCACCATCTCGCCTTCGCTCACCTCTTGCATCTCGCCTTCCACCATCACAATGCTGTCCATGGTGCCTGCGACCATGATGTCCATGTCGGCAGCTTCCAATTCAGAGCGCAAGGGGTTGATGACGAATTTCCCGTTCACGCGGGCCACACGCACCTCGGACATCGGCCCGTCGAATGGAACGTCAGACACAGCGATGGCCGCGCTGGCGGCGAAACCCGCCAAGCTGTCTGGAAGCACCTCTTTGTCGGCGCTCATCAATTGAATCATGACTTGGGTTCCGGCGTGGTAGTCGCCAGGGAACAACGGCCGCAATGCCCGGTCGACAAGACGCATCACCAACACCTCCGTGTCGGATGGTCGGGCTTCCCGCTTGAAGAATCCACCTGGAAAACGACCAGCCGCTGCATACTTTTCACGGTAATCCACGGTGAGTGGAAGGAAATCCACGTCCATGGGTTCGTAGCTGGACACAACAGTGGCCAACAGAATGGTGTCGCCCGAACGGACGACCACAGAACCGTGAGCTTGCTTGGCGAGCTTGCCGGTTTCGATGGTGATCTCGCGCCCATTGCCGAGATCGATGGTTTGGTTTTGAATGTTCATGTTGCCTCTTCTTCTACGTGTAAGTGGGCCGGCAAGCCCCAATATGCCAAAGGCGGTTGACCATCAACCGCCTTTGAAAGTTTGAAATCTGATGTCAGCGACGCAGGCCTAGTTCCTTGACAATCGCCCGGTAGCGGGTGATGTCCTTCGCCGCGAGGTAGTTCAACAACTTCCGGCGCTTGCCGACCAACGCAATCAACGAGCGCTGTGTGTTGTAGTCTTTGCGGTTTTGCTTCAAGTGCTCGGTCAGGTGAGCAATGCGGAAGGAAAACATGGCGATTTGGCCTTCGGGTGAGCCGGTGTCGTTGGCTCCTTTCCCATGCTTGGCGAAGAATTCTTTCTTCTTTTCAGCGTCTAAATACATGTGCGAAATCGTTTAGATGTTCGGAATGTGAAACAATAAGAGTGGCAAAGATAGGTCACCTGCCACAGAAGTTCAGCTTAGGAAGAGGCGTGAAGCATCTTCAAGGCGAAAGACAGCTGGTCCTTGAGATCTTTTCGGGCGACGATGGCATCCAAGAATCCGTGCTCCAACACGAATTCAGCACGTTGGAAGCCGTTGGGCAAGTCCTTGCCGATGGTTTCCTTGACCACGCGAGGCCCTGCAAAGCCAATTAAGGCGTTCGGCTCGCTGATGTTGAGGTCGCCGAGCATGGCGAACGACGCGGTCACTCCCCCTGTGGTCGGGTCGGTCAAGAGACTTACAAAAGGCAGTCCGGCTTGAGACAACAACGACAGTTTGGCGCTGGTTTTGGCCATTTGCATGAGGCTGAGCCCAGCTTCCATCATCCTTGCGCCGCCAGATTTGCTGATGCAGATGAAGGGCACGCCTTTTTTGATGGCGTGATCGATGCCGCGGGCGATTTTCTCTCCCACCACAGACCCCATGCTTCCTCCGATGAAGGAGAAGTCCATGCAAGCAATCACCACAGGCTGGCCATTCATGGTTCCTGAGCCCACACGGATGGCGTCGGTCAAACCTGTCTTCTTTTGGGCTGCTTCAAGGCGGGTTGTGTAGGCCTTGGTGTCGCTGAATTCCAGGGGATCGGCGGAGCTCAATTTGGGGGCAATTTCGCGGCACTTTCCGTCGTCAAACAGCATATCAAAGTACGCTTCGCTCCCAATGCGTTCATGGTGGTCACATATGCCACAAACCCACAGGTTGTTGGCGTGATCTTGCTTGGACACCACGGTCTTGCAACTGGGGCATTGGTACCACGCGCCTTCAGGAATTTCCTTCTTCTCCGCACTTGACGTGGTGATGCCTTCGGTGTTTCTCTTGAACCATCCCATGCGGCAAATTTACGTGGGTGCGAATGCCTGTCTTGGTCGGTTCCCTTCAGTTGTTCACGGAATTCACGAACTCTTCGTGGATAGCGGTCAGAACGGCATTCCCACGCCGAGATGCAACGCCCCGCGTCCTGGGCGTTGACCCAACCATCGTTTTCCTGCGACCTGAACGGGGTCGTGCACACGCAATCCCGCGTCTAGCCTCAACACCACCACTTCAAAGTCGTAGCGAACACCCACCCCAGAGCCCACAGCCACACTTTCCCATCTGGTCTCATCCCAAGTCGTCACGGAAGGCGCGTTGTCGCCGCGAAGCCAGACGTTGCCCGCGTCAACAAACCAGGCCAGGTCCCAAGGCGAATTCCAACTGGAGCGCCATTCCAGCGATGCCATGAATTGAACATCTCCCAAACCATTCACAACCAAGTTGGCGTCGGATGGATTCAAATTTCCTGGACCCAATTCCCTGAGACGCCACCCCCGGATGCCATTGGCCCCTCCCGACAAAAACGAATGCTCCAAGGGCAAGGAAACGGTGTTGGCCCCCACCCCGGCCCATCCCCCTTGCACGCGAACATGTGGATTCCATTGCCTCGGACCTTTCAACTTGGGGACGAGGTGAACCTGAACAAGGTGTCTTTGATGTTGCACCAAGGGAACGCCTTCGCGAACCATCCATGCGCCTGTTTCTGGATCAAACTGTTCAGGGTCTTGTGTGAAGCGCTTTGCCAAGGTTTGGCCAAGCCAGCCACCCCAACTCGATTGCAACGACACACTCCCAGAAAGCCTCGAGTTGTTCCAAGACTGTGACCAAAGCATGGACGACCCCACATTCAGGTGGTTGATGAACCGGCCAGCCACCAACGGGCTGGCCTCTTCATCTAGCCATTCAAGGAATGCGATGGAGCGGTTGGTCAAATTGACGTAGGACACCTTCAACGGCACACACTCAACACGACCACTGTTGGATCGGCCTGTCTTCAAGTCATAAGACACATCTGATTGGACTTGGGTTCGGGTAAATTCAGGCCAAATCTCCCGGTCTACCCCCACGTCGAACCTCGTTCTCGGCTCGGACACTGCCTTGAAGCGTTTCAACGGCAAAGGCCAAGTACCCAAACGTTCTGCATTCCAATGCAACGACCACTCCGCGCTGTTGAGCCAAGCGTCACGACCGAAGCTTGAAAATGGCTCAGCCGCCACGTAGCCGAAGCCAACTTCCACCGACCTGCGTCCTCCACGTGAGC
>CAJWII010000061.1 GCA_913041065.1 uncultured Flavobacteriales bacterium | reverse complement strand
CGACCTGCCGGCCTTCTTGGCGGCCGACCCCGGTTTGAATTCAGGGTACATGATTCCCCAGTACACGGCGGCGAGTTTGGTCTCGCACAACAAACAATTGTGCACCCCCTCGAGCGCCGACAACGCGGACAGCAGCAACGGTCAAGAGGACCATGTGAGCATGGGGGCCAACGGCGCCTTGAAAATGTGGAAGGTCCTTGGCCATGCCGAGCAAGTCCTGGCCATTGAAGCCATGTGCGCCGCCCAGGCCAGCGATTTCAGGAATCCAGACGTGGCCATGGCGCCTGCGCTTTCGTGCCTGCAGACCTCGTTCCGTGAGGTGGTGCCCTTTTTGGAGAAAGACGTGGTGATGGCCCCCTTGATGGCTGCCGCCAAATCGTGGCTTGTGTTGAACAACCCCCATCAAGTCGGCGCCCCATGTTGAAGGACGAACTGGTCCGTCGTGGCAATTCGCTGTTTCGTTGGCGCAGCTTTCTGCCCTTGGTTTTGGTGCCGCCGGCACTTTGGATGGGGTGGAAGTGCCCGGATTGGGCGCATGCAAAGGCGTGGCAAGTCGGATGCTGGGGGGTGGGGCTCTTGGGGCTCTGGGTCCGTGCCAAAACCATCGGGCATGTCCCACCGGGCACCTCAGGCAGGAACACGTCTGAAGGCCAGGTGGCCGAATCGTTGAACACCCGCGAGATGTACAGCCTGGTGCGTCACCCCTTGTACTTGGGCAATTATCTCATGTGGATGGGCTTGGTGTTGGCAACCGGACGGCTGGACTTCGCCATGGTGGTCACCCTGCTGTACATGATGTATTACCTGCGGATTGCCATGGCTGAGGAGGCCTTCTTGGAGGCCAAATTCGGAGCAACCTACGCCGAGTGGTCGAAGCGCGTACCCGCCTTTGTGCCCGGCCGGTGGGGCTCACGCAGAAGTGCATGGACGGCGGCCGGCAACGCCATCTCGTGGCGGCACGTTCTCAAGCGGGAGTACAACGGCACCTACGCCTTGGTCTTGGGATACTTTGCGTTGGACGCAGTGCGTTCAGCCGGGGCCGGCGACCCATCTCATCTGACGTTTGGATGGCAAGTGGGGCTGGCCGTGTGCACCCTGGCGTTTTTGGTGTTGCGGTTCCTGAAGAAGCGAACGCAAGTCCTTCACGTGGAAGGGCGAGAGTTCACGTGACTGCCGCCCGACGCATGATGCGGCGAAGCAGTCCTGGCGCGAAGCGCTTCAAGTAGACCGCAAGAAGTTCTGTGCGGCCAATCAACGCTTGGGCTTTGTTGCGTTCCACCGCGCGGATCATTTTGGCGGCGCAAGCTTCTGGAGGCATGCCGGCGCCTGTTTTGGCGTCCATCGTGCCTTGTTGTGAGCCGTTGCCGACCACGGCATTCATGCTGATGTTTGTGTGGATGAACCCCGGACAGACCATGGTCACCTTGACGTTGTCGTCGTGGTGCTCTGCACGCAGGGATTCGAAGAATCCGTGCAACGCGTGTTTGGCCCCGCAGTAGCCTGAACGGAGGGGAGAGGAGAACAGCCCCATCAAGCTTGTGACCACCACAAAGTGGCCCTTCTTCCGCTTGACCATTCTGGGCAGCAATGCCTTGGTCAAGGTCAACGTGCCGAAGTAGTCGATTTCCATCACCCTGCGGTCCACCTCGAGGCCGGTGTCGAGCACCTTGGAGCGTTGGCTGATGCCTCCGCAATGGACCATCACATCCACTGCGCCGTGGGTCGCTTCCACGAGTTCTGCCACCCCCGACAAGCTGTCCGAGTTCGCCAAATCCAGGGTCACCACATGGACGTCGCAGCCCTCTTCACGCAGCGGTTGCGCCACAGCTTCAAGGGCATCTTGCTTGCGAGAAGAAAGCACCACTTTGGCCCCTTTCCGGGCCCACGCCTCGGCGCAAGCCTTCCCGATGCCGCTGCTGGCGCCAGTGACCCACACAAGTTTGTTGTTCCAAGTTGACATGTGCTTCACATTGAGAATTGAACGAGCATGGCGCCAGCCATCGCGGCCATGCCCAGATCTTCCACGATGGTCACGGTGGTCATGGGCAGGTTGAAGGCGGTGCCCATGCACGCGCAAGTCAACTGCTCACCACGGCGCAGGGCGCGAATGACTCCCAATGCGGAGAAGATCATCAGCACCAAGGTGAGGGCGTGCAGTCCAGTCCATTCCGGCGTGGCGAGGTAGGTCAACCCGAGGGAAACTTCCACAAATGGGTACATCCATCCGTAGGCCGGCAGCCTGGCGGCCAGCAGGTCGTATTTGGCGTAGGCAGACGCAAAGCCACGCAAGTCCAGGAGTTTCAATCCGCCAAAGACGAGGAAGAACCCTCCCATGAACTTGGCCATGAAGCCGTCCGCTCCTCCCGAAGCCAAACTGCCCATTCCGATGAGGGACACCGCCACAAGCAGGGGGGTGAAGGACGAGGCCTGAACCTTGGCGTCAATGTCCATGGCCAACAGGCTTCCGTCCACGTCGAAGCCAGCGGAGCGTATGGCGGACTCAAGGTCTTGTCGCGAAAGCGCGGCGCCCCCAGAAACCATCACCGTGCCTTGTTGCAAGTCGACATGGACGTGCTCCACCCCGGATGGCTCCTCCAGCGCCTGTTCGATTTTGGCCACGCAGGACCCGCAGGTCATGCCAGTGACATTCATCCGCTCGAAGCGGTCAGGCATCGATGTTCGCGTACTTGGCGTTGTCCTCGATGAACTTCCGACGTGGCGGTACATCGTCGCCCATCAACATGGAGAAGACGTGGTCCGCACCGGCAGCGTTCTCGATGGTGACTTGGCGCAAGGTGCGGTTCTCTGGGTTGAGTGTGGTCTCCCACAGCTGTTCCGCATTCATCTCCCCAAGACCTTTGTAGCGCTGGACGTGGATGCCGCTGTCGCTTCCGCTCTTGCCCCGGAACTCGGCGATCAAGCGGTCGCGCTCGTCGTCGTTCCACGCGTAAATCGAGCGCGAGCCCTTCTTCACCTGATAAAGTGGAGGGGTGGCGATGTACACGTAGCCGCTTTCGATGAGGTCCTTCATGTGGCGGAACAAGAATGTCAGGATGAGGGTCTCGATGTGACTTCCGTCCACATCCGCATCACACATGATGACAATTTTGTGGTAGCGAAGCTTGGCCAGATTGAGTGCGCGCTCGTCTTCTTCCGTCCCCACGGTGACACCCAAGGCGGTGTAGATGTTCTTGATCTCTTCGTTGTCGAAGATTTTGTGCTGCATGGCCTTCTCCACGTTGAGGATCTTGCCTCGGAGTGGCATGATGGCCTGGAACATGCGGTCGCGGCCTTGTTTGGCGGTGCCACCTGCCGAATCTCCCTCGACGAGGAACAATTCGCAAAGGGCTGGATCTTTCTCAGCACAGTCCGCCAATTTCCCAGGGAGCCCGCTTCCGCCCATGACGGTCTTGCGTTGGACCATTTCCCGGGCCTTTCGTGCCGCGTGGCGAGCCTGCGCCGCGAGGATGACCTTTTGCACAATGGTCTTGGCGTCGTTGGGGTTCTCTTCCAAGTAGGCTTCGAGCATGTCACTCACCGCCTGACTCACGGGGGCGCTCACTTCGGCGTTGCCGAGTTTGGTTTTGGTTTGGCCTTGGAATTGCGGCTCCGCCACTTTCACACTCACCACCGCAGTCAAGCCTTCTCGGAAGTCGTCTCCGCTGATGTCGAACTTCAACTTGTCCAACATGCCGCTCCCGTCTGCGTATTTCTTCAACGTGTTGGTCAATCCGCGACGGAAGCCCGTCAAATGGGTTCCCCCTTCGTGGGTGTTGATGTTGTTGACGTAGGAGAACAAGTTCTCGGAGAACGAATTGTTGTAGGTCATGGCGACCTCCACAGGCACCCCATTGCGTTCACCGCTGACGTGGATGACGTCTTGGATGATGGCCTCGCGGTTGCCGTCGAGGTAGGTCACGAAATCTTTCAGTCCCTCGGTGCTGTGGAAGGTTTCGGTGAGGTGGTTGCCCTCTTCGTCCCGAACGCGCTCGTCGGTCAACTTGACCGTGATGCCTTGGTTCAAATAGGACAATTCGCGCATGCGGTCGGCCAGGGTGTCGTAATTGTAGACGAGTGTCTCGAAGATTTCTTCGTCAGGCAGGAATTCCACGGTGGTGCCTCGCTTCTCAGACGTGCCGATCTCGCGGACCGCGTAGAGCTCTTTGCCTCGGGAGTATTCCTGCTCGTACACCTTGCCCTCCCGGTGCACTTCGGCACGCAAGGAGATGGACAACGCGTTCACACACGAAACGCCGACCCCGTGCAGACCACCTGAGACCTTGTAGGCGTCTTTGTCAAACTTGCCACCTGCACCAATCTTGGTCATGACGACTTGAAGTGCGCTGACCCCTTCCTTTTCGTGGATGCCAACAGGGATGCCACGCCCGTTGTCGGACACGCGAATGCCGTTGGTTTCTGTGATCACCACAGAGATGATGTCGCAATGGCCTGCCAGCGCCTCGTCAATGGAGTTGTCCACCACCTCGTACACCAAATGGTGCAATCCCCGCACCCCCACATCGCCGATGTACATGGAGGGGCGCATGCGCACGTGCTCCATGCCTTCCAGGGCCTGGATCTGACTGGCGTCATACCCTGAAGGGCCGGCTTTTTTGTTCTCTTCTGACATCGTAATGATTTGTACCTGTGAAGATACTCGGACGGCCCCGCCCAACGCGGGAATTTGGCACTTGAAAAACCCTGATTTTTCCACGAAAAAACGAGGGTATTCACAAAGAATGTGGACAGCGTCAGAAGGCGTATTGAACGCCGCCGAGCACTTGGAATCCTTGCACCGGATGGCCACCCCAGACGCTGTACTTCGCGTTGGCCAAGTTGGCGAACGTCAACCATGCCCCGAGGCGGTCGTTGTAGCGGTAGTTCGTCGTCAAGTTGACGTCGAAATAGCCGGGTAGTGCAAGCTGGAAATTGCCGTTGTCCAAGGGCTCAGGGTTGCCGTAGTCGGGGTCTTTGCTCAAGGCGTAACGCTCTCCGACGTATTGCACGTCTGCCTGGACCTCAAGTCCTTCGATGACTTGGTAAGACACCGCGGCATCCCAAAGGAGGCTGGGGAGGTGCCATGCTTGGTCCTCGTTCCGTAGTTTGTAACTGGTCAAAGTCAAACTCCCTGTCAGGTCAAGCCGTTCACCCACCGTCAAGCCAACTTCACCTCCCAAGGTCCTCACGTTGACGGTGTCGTACACCGCTTCGAACGAGGCGTAGGAGGCGGTGTCGCGGGTGACTGTGGTTGGCTTAAACAGCAACAAGTCCTCGTGTTGCGCGGAACTTGCGTGCCCATGGAAGCGGAAATGTTCGGTCACGGTGCCACGCACGCCGCCCGAGAATGCAAAGCGCCTGTTGGTGGAGCGGAAGCCTGTGGCTTGGATGGTCTGGCCGTTGAACACGACAGGGCTGTCAAGATGGTCAGGGGCAAAGAAGGGGTTAAGTTCCAGCACGTCGTGCAGGTTGTTCGCCAGGAGGTCTCCACCCACCTTCGCGTAAGGCACGAAAAGGTTTCGTAACATATTGACGGACACTTCGGCTCGGGGGTACACGTGCACGACGTCGCCAATTTCATCCCTCGTAGGTTGGTCTGCGTCCAAGGCCACGCCAAGCCCCACCGCTGCGCGCCAGGGCCCCCTCTCTGTAGATAGCTTGGGGTTGAGCTGCACGATGGCTTGGTTGTAGGCACGAGAAGTGTCCAGTTGAGTGCGGTCGAGTTGCGCTTCTATTCCGATGTCCAATCGCTTGCCCCCCATATGGCGGTGGAGGTCGAGTTCGCCACGCAAGTGCCGCTCGGCGAGCCCCTGGTTGTTTGTCAGGTAGTCAAACGTGGAGCTGAACACATGGTTGAATGAGGTGCTGTCCTTTTGGTGACTTTTCAGCTGAAGGGCTGCGCCCGCTTGCCTCCAACGCAGGGCGGTCGCGTCCATCGACATGCTGTCCACGAACACGCTGTCAAAACCGAACATCCGAGTCTTGTGCTGACCGACGTTGGTGCTGAACGAGATTTTCTCTTGGCCAACAAACCGCGAATTCCAAGCGTCCAACGTGTTTTCGTGAATCCGTCCGAAAAGCAGGTTGGACGGGGAAGCTGTGGAGGCGTGGTGCAACGACGTGCCCCAACTTCCTTCTCGGGACCGCAAGTCCGTGTAGCTCGCGTCCAACAGGGTTGTCCCCCTGCTTCCGCCGCCAGCCCGGACATGGCCTCTGTACAGACGAGAAAGGGAAGCGTCCACCCTTAATCGCGTGGCTTCCACAGGGGTCATGGTGGGCTCAAATTGAAGCTGCTTGGAGAGCAAGTCGTAGTTCAAGGTGGGCTTTTCCGCGGACAGCGGCCTGGCCATGGGCCATGAACTCAACTTCACGGCATCCCGCACCTCCATGGTGCGTTTGCCCACGAAAGTGACGTCCATGTCCAAGGTGTCCTGCTGAGCTCGTCCAGCCAGAGGCAGGAGGGTACAAAACACGAGGGAAAAAACGAGGTGATTCGGCTGCTTCATTCTTGGTTGGGTTCTGTGGTTGCGGCTTCCAACCCGTCGATTTCTAGGAGGAGATCGGAGACGGCTTCCTGCACCTCGGCGACTTGCACGTTGGCGAGGATGGAGTTGGCGGTGGCACGGGCCTGGAACAAGTCGTCCATTCCGATGTAAGTCTTCACCAACAGCAGGAACCCTTTGTTCTTCCAAGCGTCATGGTTGTAGAACTGTTCAATCAGTTCAAACAACCTTTCCTCACAATCGTCGAAGGCGCCCGCGTTGTGGTCGTACTCAGCCAAGAGGTATTGGGCCTCGGCGCCCGCACTTCCTCCGAAGGTGACAAGTGCAGCCAAGTCCTCCAGGACTGTGCTGTGCTCGCCTCGGTTGCATGCGATGCGCGCGTTCCAAAGCTTGGCTGTCCGCTGGATGTCGTCCGGCGTGCCAGGGTCGTACATCACACGGTCCGCGAAATTGGCCGCTTCGTCTTCCTGGCCCAGGAGGTAGTGGCAGCGCATTTGGCCAATGGCTGCCTCCAAGCGGTTTGACTGCATGGCGGCAAGTTCTTCCAGCGTCTCGTAATGCCCGAGGGCTTCACGGTGCTGGCCGGCGTTCCAGGCGATGGTGGCCGCCCCCAAAGCGGCGGCTTCGCTGAAATCGCCAGCAGGCAGGGCAAGCACGGCGACGTACGAGACGTACGCCGAGTCCGAGAGATTTTGGTCAAACAGGCAATTGGCCAAATAGAATTGCGCCTCAGCCATGTGCGTGCCACCGGGGTATTGTCGCACGTATTCAGACAAACGTGGGATCGCTTCGGCACAGCGGTCCTCCAACGCGAGGTAGGACGCCGACTCGAAGAACCGCTGCTCAATTTCCGCCCCGTCCAAGCCCACAGCTGGGGGAAGGTTGTCCAACAAGCCCCGTTGAATCAACAAGGGCTCCACGATGTTGTAAGCGTCGGCGGCGACATTGTCGTTGCCGTAGTTGGTTCGGATGTTGTCCCACAAGCTCAGCACTTTGTCGTCTTCGCCTTGCTTGACGTGGACCAAACACAATTCGACGAGCGCTTCTTTGGCGCGTGGCGTGGCGGAATAGGATTGAATCAGGGTGTTCAATTTGTCCTCAGCAGCGGAAAGCGCGCCTTCTTCGATGTGGGTTCGGGAAGCTTGAAACAGGGCCTCCACCACCAAACGGCTTTCAGAGAAGTCGGCCAACAATTGTTCCAACCGCGCGACTTGCCCTTCAGGATCTTCATCGAGTTTCGAGGCCATGGCGCGCTGGAACAAGGCGTAGTCCATGGGTTTGATTCCTCTCGCCAAGACACGGTCGTAATAATCTCCTGCTTGCTCAAACGACTTCAAGGCATAAAAACAGTCGGCCGTGCGCAGCTCGGCGTCGCGCATCCGGGAAGGTTCGTCTTGGGGTCCGGTTTCCAGGTAGGACCGGAAGGCAGACAAGGCGTCGGTGTACTTCTCACTCTTGAAGTGGGCGTACCCTCTGGCGTAATCGGCGTCGTTGTGCAATTCACTGAGGTAGCTCCCTGGGGTGGTGCTGAACTCGGCGAACGCCGCTGCGGCTGGCGTGAATTTTTCTTGGTTGTACAAGATCTCACCCTCCCAGTAAAATGTCTCGGCATGCATTTGCGGGTCCACGTTGTTGGATCGGCTCTTTCGAAAGAAAACCAAAGCCCGGTCTAGCTGCTTGTTTTGGTACAGCTCCACTGCGCGGTTGAAGGCCAGCACTTGGGCGGCTGCCATGACGGTTTGGTCTGGCTCCGAAATGTTGTCCAGCACAACCAATGCCCGCTCGTAGTCGCGGCTGGTCATGTGCACTTGCAGCAAGAACCGGTAGGCCTCGTCGCGACGGGGGGAGGCTGGGAACTGGGTCAAATACGACTCGAACGCCACGATGGCGTCGTCGAAGGGGTTGAAGGACAGTTCGAAGGCCAGCTTGGCGTAGTGGAAAAACGCGTCCTCCTGAATGTCCAAATCGAAGTCGGGAAGGGACGCGGTTCGGAACGCTTGCTTGGCCCGGGCGCGGTCCCCGAGCTCAAGGTAGCAGTCTGCCATGTGGTACGCGGCGTTTTGGGCCAGCTCGTCTTCGCCATACGTTGCCAAAGGAAGGCAATCCAATGCGCCACGCCACTCGCCCAAGCGGTAGCGGGTGTACCCCATTTGGTAGGCAAATTCAGGGTTGCGGCCAGGGCCGTCCGTGCCCTCCCAGGCCAGCTCCAAGTAGGGCGAGGCGGTGTCGAAGGCGCCATCCCTGTACCACGCGTCGCCCAAAAGGTGCGACACTTCCGCCACGCTTTCGTCATCCAGCCCACTCGACTCGTCGAGCAGGGGCGGTGCGAATTCTTTCAGACGGTCGAATTGCCCGGTGGCGTGCAGGAGCTGTGCGATGTACAGCGGCACCAGCTCCGCAAAGGCGGGGTGGTCTGCGATGCGTTCGAATCCATCTAGGGCGACCTGAGGGCGGCCGTTGAGGTACGCGATGTGGCTGAAGTAATACTGGGCCGGGGCCTGAAATTCGCCTTCCACGTCCAGGACGTCGTACAGGTACACGCGGGCCTTCTCGAATTCTTCACGCTCAAAGAGGCATTGGCCCAACTTGAAGCGGAGTTCGTCGCGCTTGGGCTTGGCCAAATCACGAATCCGGATGCCCATGAACTCCTCCGACGCCCTCGAGTAGTTCTTGCGCTTGTAATGGTAGTTGGCGAGTTCCCAATGGGCTTGGAGGGCCAGCGGGCTCTCAGGGAAGTCGTCCATGAATTCCTTCACCTGAACCACGGCGTCCTTGTGGTACAGCGCCAGCGCGCTCATGGCTGCGTGGTAGCTCGCATCGACGAAATCGTTGGATTCTGTATGGTCTGCTCGGTCAATCCACGTTTCAAACGCGTGCAACGCCAGGGCGTAGCGCTGTTGGTTGTACGCTTCTTTCGCACGGGCAAGCTCTGTGGCGTGGTGGTCCGTGGCTTGGCTCCATTGGGACAAGGCCTTGTGACCGAGGGCGCTGCCAAAAGTCAGGCCAATCGCCAGGATCGCGGGGGCCAAATGGGAACGAAGAAAAGGGTAGGGCATGGGTCTCACGTGTTCTTTTCAAAGCTACCGTCGTCCCCAGGCTATGGCCGGAGCGTGGAACTTGTTTTTCAACGCGGAGGCGTGGGGATTTCGCGCCCGCTCGTCCCCTGAGATTCACACCTTTTGGGCTCAGTTGTGCCAGCTGAATTCGGTCCGTCGGTTGACCGATCGGCCGACCTTCGTTTCGTTGTCGGTTTTGGGTTGAGATTCCCCAAATCCGGCGGCGCTCAACCGGGTTGCCTCGACCCCGTGGGCCGTCAGGAAGTCCTTCACCGCTTGCGCACGGGCCACGCTCAAGGCCAGATTGTCGTCCGACGACCCCACGTCGTCGGTGTGGCCTTCGATGTCCAGCGTGGCGTTGGGCTGCCGTTCCATGCGGTTGGCCAGGGCCTGCAGCATGACCTCGGCCTTGGGGCTCAGTTGACTCTTCTTGGTGGCAAATTGCACGTCTTCCAACTCAAACGGGGCCCCGTCGACGACCGGCTCAATGTCCAAGCTCATGTCGAAGCTCGAGCCCAACGGATCTCCTTGGATGTGCACCACTTGGCTGTTGTAGCCCACGGTTTCTCCCTCCACCGTCAGCACGACATCCTCGCCCTCGGCCAGTTGGACAACTTGGGCGAAGGTGCCGTCTTCCTGGGAGACCTCAATTTGTTCCACTCGCTTGCTTTGAACGTATTCAATGCTGACCGTGAAGTCACCCTCAGGCAATGGCCAGCCCAGGTCTCCTTTTACCACGGTCACCGCTTCAGGCTTGAGGGTGTCAGGCAGGGCGTATGCGCACAAGTCCAGCCCTTGGGTGCCTCGACGGCGCGAGGCAAAAATCGCCTGGGTGCCGTCGGTACTCACCACCAGGCCGTGCTCATCTCCGTTGGAGTTCAAGGGCAATCCCATGTTCACGGGCTGCGACCAACTTCCTGTGGAATCGCGCTGGGTGCGCCACACGTCAAAACCTCCACCGCCTGGTGTCCGGTTGCTGGAGAAATAAAGCGTCTTGCCGTCCGGGTGGAGGAAGGGGGATTTGTCCTGTGCGGCAGAATTCAGAGGCGGCGGCAGTTTTTC
>CAJWII010000060.1 GCA_913041065.1 uncultured Flavobacteriales bacterium | reverse complement strand
GCTCGGCAAACCGCAGCTGAAGGGGCGCGCCCCCCCGGCATGGAACACCACCAGGCAATTCAATCCATCTTTCAAGAATTGCGGGGCGCTGATCAAGTGCTTGTCCAAGCGCACCTGCTCGTAGGTCTCGGTATTCATGAAGTGGTACCCCTCGTCGTCGTTGTACAAAAACGTGTGCTCCCGGGTCTCGATGCGCACGGGGTCAATTTTGTGTCCGGCGTTGAAGGTGTTGTCCACCACCTTTCCCGTCTCGATGTTCTTCAACTTCGTGCGGACGAAGGCCGCGCCCTTGCCAGGTTTGACGTGCAAAAACTCCACAATTTGCCACAAACCGTTGTTGTGGTTGAGGACCATGCCGTTCTTGATGTCGCTGGTGTTTGCCATGTCTTCAGGTTCGTGAGCCAAGATAGGACAGCCCTTCACGCTTCCCACGACAATCGAAGCACACAACGAAAGGTGACTTGTTGAGAAGGTGCCCAGGCGGCATGCAACGACCAAGTCCTGTTCCCCTTCGCACCTCCCCACCTGACCCAAATCGAGCCACGCGCGCCCTCCGATGGGGTTTGCATCCACGTCATCCTGTCCGCCCACGGCAAGACTGCGCGCTGAACTGCACCATCTCCCGCGCCCTCCATCCACAACATCCCCAAATTCACGCGCCTTAGCCCCTCCATGTGGTGGGTCATTTTCACATGTCGGGCCACGCCCCACCCCTCATCCGAACGGCGGGCTGTGACTTCAACTTGACCCCCTTTGCGCTGGTAACGCAGGCCCAACTGGACATCTTTTCCTCGCGTGCCAAACGAGAAGCGCCATCCTGGCTTGGGTTGCATTCTCGCTTCCAAACTGCCCTTTCGGCTGTCTATGGCCAACCTCACCTGAAATGGCATCCCACCTTGCTTGGGACGGCAAGCCATGCTCCACAGCGTCGTGAGCTGAGACGCGTCAGGTTCGTGCAACACCCACTGCCCCCGGCCTGTGGCTTGCAGCAACCACATGTCGCCCCAAGCCCTTCGGACAGACGCGTGGCCCAGGACGATTCTGTCGGGCAAGACCATGGCCGCAGCCCCTTGAATGTGGTGAGGTCCTGCCACAAAGGCCCCTGAAGCACCCCACTTGTGGTCCCCCTTCGACATCCAACCTTCGAGGTCGAGCCATACGTCCACGCCCTCCTCAAACCTCGCGACGGCCGCCACATGGTTGGGTCCGATGGACGCCCCAAAGGTGCGATCGCCCCGGATCCACTCGCCCGCCAGCCCGCGCATCAAGCCGTGATGTCCCGATTGCATAGACGGCGTCAACCGCCCGGCCGCAGGCAGCCCCGGATCTCCCACATGCCATTCTGTCCCAAACGTCCGACCCCTCGGGATCGTCAGGCCTTGCCCCCATCCTGCGCTGTGGTCGCCAAGCGTCCAGCGCAAATCTCCGCGACGGCCAAAGACACTTCCTCCCCAGGTGTTCGGGTGGACCGTGGTGCATGTCCATTGGGCCCAATCGGTTTTGCCACGCCAGATGCCCATGCTTGTTGGCGCCATCGAATGAGATGACCACGACCGTTGCATCACCCAAGAGTGCTTGCTTGTCCTCAGGTCTTGCGCGGACCGAGCCACTTGCTCCAAGGCCCACCGCCGCCACCAAGGCTGTCCTTCGAGCCAACCCTGCGTGGCCAGGTCGAGGCCTTCGACAAGCCTGGCCGTTTCGGCAGCCCAAGGCTTGCCGTGGAGGTCTACATGCCGCGCAATCGCCTCCACCGAAGCCCAGCTGCAATGGCCCTTTTCGACTTCCCGTTCCAACGTGCGCAGCACCTCCAGCGGAACACCCCACGACAGCTCCTGAAGCCCAACTTGAGCTATGCCGTCCAAAACGGACAAGGCATGAATCGAGGCCAACACGGCCACCCTTCTCGTCCAACCCATGGTCACTCCTCCCATCGCCAAGCCATGTGGTGGAACGTAACGACGCCGCGTTGGCCTCGGGCCACTCGCCACCCATGTTGCCTGGGCTTCGCGCGGCCAGGACTGTCGATGGACCCTGTGGTGTCCTCCGGGGGAGACAGGCCAGAGCTTGGGGACCACGACCATCCCATTTCCAATACCCACCGCGGGCCTCCGACGAACACCTGCACCCCAGGACTCCAACGACGCCACAAGCGCAGATCTTCCAGCCAAGTAGGGCGGGGGTTCCACCTGATTCCCCATTGCCTCTGTTGAGACCAAATGAACTGCGGACACCCCAACAATCCACTGGGGTTGGGCGGCTGCCACGAGGCGGACCACGTCAACGCGCGTGCAAATCCCCCTTGCGAATGCCAACCCACATCCACCGTAAACCTCCCCGACCCATCCACCAAGTGGCTGAATCGGGCATCCACAGAGACCCAAGGGTCTGCCTGGCGCACCTGTGGCCACCTGTCGACCCCGACATGGACAAGCAAGTCCGCGGCAAGCGCCCCGACCGCTATTCGCTGGCCTGCACTCACGCTGTGTCGCTGCCAAGCAACCCAACCCTGGTGGTGCAAGCCGGCAACCCATTGTGCACTTTGGGCGTGGCGTCCTGTGACCACATCCAGCCCAAACCAAGGGGTCCCCGCCACATGTTGACGGACGGAAAGCTCCCCCCATTTGGAGGGGGACTCCTGCTCCTGAGCACAGGCCACAATCGGCAGAACCCACATAACCCCAATCCGCCCCAAACTCACCGACTTCACAACGCAAACAAATGATCCGCAAAGACGCTGAAAGCGATGGGGTTGACAAACGCAACACACGGCTTGACCTGCGAGCAAAACAGCCTACCTTTGCGGCCCTTGAAAGACGCGGGTGTGGTGAAATTGGTAGACACGCCAGACTTAGGATCTGGTGCTTCGGCGTGGGGGTTCGAGTCCCTCCACCCGCACACTTTCAGGGGACCCTAAGGCAACCAGAATCTCCGCCATGAACATTGCACAAACTGCACTTGACGACCTCCACATCGAATTGGCCGTCACCCTGACTTCAGACGACTACAACCCACGGGTTGACCGCGCGTTGAAGCGTCACCAACAGCAAGCCCAAATGCCTGGGTTCCGCAAAGGGAAAGTGCCCATGCAACTCATTCGTCGTCAATACGGCCAGTCCATGTTGGCCGAGGAGTTGAACCAAATGCTCAGCGAGCAGCTTCAGAACCACATTCAGGAAAACAAGCTGAACGTCCTTGGCAACCCCATCCCAAGCGAGAATACGGAGGACGCCGGAGATTGGAACAACCCTGGTGATTTCACCTTCAACTACGAGGTGGGTCTCGCGCCTGAGTTGAGCCTTGAGTTTGGCAAAAGTGCCAAGTTCACCCGCCACAAAATCAAAGTGGACAAGGCCGCCATTGCGCGCCAGGTTACGGATCTTCAGCGCCGTCACGGCAAGATGACCGACCCCGACAAATCGGAGGCCAACGACATGCTCGTCGGCGCCTTTGTCCAACTCGACAGCGACGGCAATCTGTTGGAAGGCGGCATCGCCAGCGACAGCACCATCAGCGTGGAGTTTGTGGAGGATAAGAAGGCCAAGAAAGCCCTTGTGGGCCTCGAACCAGGTTCAACCGTGGACGTCGATCCGCACAAAGTGAGCCGTGGCCACGACGATTTGGGCCGCATGTTGGGCATCTCTCAAGACCAGGTGCACGACCTCCAAGGAAACTTCCGGTTCACTGTGAAAGAGGTGAAGCGACTCGAGCCCCACGAGGTCAACCAGTCTCTGTTCGACAAGATTTACGGCGAAGGCGTGGTCACCGACGAGAAAGCCTTCCGCGAGCGCGTGTCCGAGGACCTCGACGGCCACTTTGACCGCGATGCTGAATGGGTGTTCCGCCGCCGCTTTGTGGTCGACTTGCTTGAAAAAATCGACGTCAAGCTTCCCGACGCCTTCTTGAAGCGCTGGATTGCGTTGACCAACGAAAAGCCCCTCACGCCTGAGGAGCTTGAGAAGGAGTACCCCGAATACGCCGAGTCGTTGCGCTGGCAAATTCTCCAGCAGACCGTGGCCCAGGCCATCGACCTCAAGGTGGATGCTGCTGAACTCGAAGCCGAGGCCAAGCGCCAAGTGGGTGCCCAGTACGCGCAATACGGCATGCCCATGGACGAGGAAACCCTCGGCAACGTGGCCAAAAACGTCCTCAACGACGAAAACGAACGCCGACGCATCGCCGACGTGCTTGTCGAGCGGAAAGTGGTCGACGACCTCAAGACGCGTGTCAAGATTTCGGAGAAATTGGTGAGCTTCGACGAGTTCGGAAAGCTCGCCGCAGAGGTCCGTTGATTCTACCCCTGCGGTTGTGAACAACCTGCCCTTTTGAGGGGTGGGGTGTCCTGAGGTAGGTGTAATTTGGTCCAACAGATTCGCACAATGAACAACCGCAAAGAATTCCTGAAGTATGCCGTGGGACACCATGGCATGAGCAGCCACACTGTCGAAGACTACATTTCGGCCACCCACGGACCTGTGTCGGGGCCTGAAAGCATGACCCGCACCGTGATTGAAGAGCGTCCTATGCCCTTCCGCGAGGTGGATGTCTTCTCGCGCTTGATGGCCGACCGCATCATCTTCCTCGGCACCGGAGTGGACGATTACATCGCCAACATCATTCAAGCCCAGTTGCTCTTTTTGGAATCGACCGACCCTGGGAAGGATATTCAGATCTACATCAACTCCCCAGGAGGGAGCGTGTACGCGGGTTTGGGCATCTACGACACCATGCAGTACATCCGTCCTGATGTGGCGACCATTTGCACAGGCATGGCCGCGTCCATGGGTGCCGTGTTGTTGTGCGGCGGGGCCGCGGGCAAGCGCACAGGACTCAAGCACAGCCGGGTCATGATTCACCAACCCCTGGGTGGTGCGCGTGGCCAAGCTTCCGACATTGAAATCACGGCGCGAGAAATCCAAAAGCTCAAGAAAGAGCTCTACGACATCATCGCCCAGCACAGCGGTCAGACCTACGACAAGGTGTGGGAAGACAGCGACCGCGACTACTGGATGATTGCCGAGGAAGCCAAGGCGTACGGCATGATCGACGAGGTCCTGGTTCGTCCCAGCTGATTCATGGCAGACGAAGACCTCCAATGCTCTTTCTGCGGACGCCCCAAGGCGGACGTGGAGATTCTGATTGCCGGGGCCACGGGCCACATCTGCGAACGCTGTGTGGACCAAGCTCAGGCCATCGTGGCGGAAGAAGGTGGCGCTGAGGCTGCGGCACAATCTTCCATTGACTTCACCCTGCGCCGTCCTGCAGAAATCAAGGCCCACCTCGACGAGTTTGTCATTGGACAAGACGCAGCCAAGCGCACCTTGAGCGTCGCGGTATACAACCACTACAAGCGCTTAACCCACGAACATGCCGGCGACGAGTCGGGCATTGAATTGGACAAGAGCAACGTCATCTTGGTGGGCGAGACAGGCACGGGAAAAACACTTTTGGCCAAAACCATCGCACGCATGTTGGACGTGCCCTTCTGCATCGCCGACGCCACCGTATTGACGGAGGCAGGCTATGTGGGGGAAGACGTAGAAAGTGTCTTGTCGCGGCTCCTGCAAGCGGCCGACTACGACGTGGAGGCCGCCGAACGAGGTATCGTCTTCATCGACGAGATCGACAAAATCGCCCGGAAGAGCGACAACCCCTCCATCACGCGTGACGTGAGTGGCGAGGGAGTCCAACAAGCGTTGCTGAAACTTCTGGAAGGCACCGACGTGCAAGTCCCGCCCCAAGGCGGCCGAAAGCACCCTGAACAGAAACTCATCACCGTGAATACCGCGAACATCTTGTTCGTGTGCGGCGGGGCATTCGCAGGGATGGAGAAAATCGTCGCCCGCCGGTTGCGTCAGAGCACCATTGGTTACGCCAACCAGGGCATGACGGTGGACGACTCGGAAGCGTTGGCCTACGTGGACCCTTCGGACCTTCGGGCCTTCGGATTGATCCCTGAATTGATTGGCCGCTTCCCCGTGTTGACGGCCCTCAGGCCCCTCAAGCGGGACGCCTTGCGCCGCATCCTGACCGAGCCCAAAAACGCCCTTGTCCGCCAATACGTGCACATCTTCGCCATGGACGGCATCAAACTCAGCTTCGACAGCGGCGCCCTTGACTTGATTGTGGACCACGCCGTGGAACGCAAGCTGGGGGCACGCGGCCTGCGCGGCATCTGCGAAGTGATTCTGCGAAACGCGATGTTTGACTTTCCTGGCACCGACACCAAGACCTTGAAAGTGACGTTGAAATACGCCCAATCCCAGCTCGACGTGCAACACCAAGAAGCTTCTTGACCATGGTCCGCATCTGCTTTCCCTCCCTCCTTCTGGCTTGCAGCCTCATGACGGCGTGCTCCGAGTCCCAACCCACGGCTGGGGGCGACGGCCACACCGTTTCAGAGACAGCCGCCGACGCGGTCATGGTAGACGTCGACGCGGCCCAGTTCCAGCGGTTGATGGCCGAATTGGACGGGGGCCTCTTGCTCGACGTGCGGACGCCGGAGGAATGGGCGGAGGGCCATCTTGCAGGCGCTGCACACAAAGACTACTGGGGGGACGACGATTTCGACGCAGCCATGAACAGCATTCCCCGAGACAGGCCGGTACTTGTGTACTGCGCGGGCGGGGGACGGAGTGGCTTGACTGCGGAAGAGCTAAACAAAGCGGGACACCTCGAAGTGTACAACCTTGAGGACGGCATCACCGGGTGGCAAGACGCAGGGCTTCCAGTCAGCACGGGGCCTGCCTTCGACTTTTGAGCCGGCCCCGTGTGAACTCCTTGTGAACAACGGAGTCGCCGCAAACACAAGGGCTGCCTGGCCTCCATGCTACATTCGACGTTCACCGCAAGAACCTCGACGTGGCAGGCAAGGAAACCCCTTTGATGAAGCAATACAACCGGATCAAAGCCAAGCATCCGGACACCGTGTTGCTTTTCCGCGTGGGCGATTTCTACGAGACGTTTGGGTCTGACGCCGTGGCGGCGGCCAACGTGCTGGACATTGTGTTGACCAAACGCGGGAACGGCAGCGCTTCTGAAATCGAGTTGGCGGGGTTTCCGCATCACAGCCTGGACACTTACCTCCCGAAGCTCGTCAAGTCTGGCTTGAAGGTGGCCGTGTGCGACCAGCTGGAAGACCCCAAGCAAGCCAAAGGCCTGGTCAAACGCGGCGTCACCGAGCTCGTCACCCCGGGACTTGTGATGCATGACCACGTGCTGGAGAGCAAGGCCAACCACTACGTGGCCGCCATCCATTGGACACCCAAGGCCGTCGGGCTGGCGTTGCTCGACCTGAGCACGGGTGAATTTCAGGCCGCCGAAGGGGACGCCCGATGGGTGGACCGCATTCTAAAAAGCCTTGAACCCAAAGAGTGGCTCATCGACCGGCGGCGCGAAGCCGATGTTCGGGCTTTATTTGGCGACGACGTGCCCCGAACCAAGCTGGAAGATTGGGTCTTCACCCAAGCTTACGCGGAGGAGTGGATTGCCAAACAGTTCGCCACGGGATCGCTGAAGGGCCTCGGACTGGACGACGCAACCCTCGCCACAATCGCGGTAGGAGCCGTGCTCCATTACCTGGACTTGACCCACCACCGCGAAACGGCCCACATCCAAGGCGTGGCACGGTTGCGGCCAGGCGACGGCATGTGGCTGGACCGGTTCACGGTGCGCAACCTCGAAATCCTGCACCCCAACCACGAAGACGGCACCTCTTTGGTCGAAGTTGTGGACCGGACATGCACCCCCATGGGTGGCCGGGCCCTTCGTCGGGCCCTGGTGGCGCCGTTGACCGACCTCGACCAATTGAGTCAACGGCACGAAGCCGTGGACCGCCTGGCAGAAGAAGTGGCCCTGCGTCACGAATTGCGAACCATCCTTGGACGGGTGGGGGACCTTGAGCGGTTGACCTCCAAGGCCAGTTCTGGCCGAATCAACCCCCGCGAATTGGGACACATTCGGCGAGGGCTGCACGCGGTGCAAGCGGTGGCCGACGCCACAGCCGGAGAAGCTTCCTTGTTGCCGTATTTGGAGTCCTTGAGCCCTTGCGGCGAGCTGCTCGCGAGGTTGGATGGGGAGCTTGTCGACGAGCCCGCTGTCGCCATCGGCAAGGGAGAAGTCATTGCTGCTGGGGTCAACGCCGAGCTCGACGACGTGCGCCAGCTCGCGTTCAACAGCCAAGAAGCCCTCGACACCATCCGGGACCGCGAGGCCGACGCCACAGGGATTTCTGGGTTGAAGGTGGCGTTCAACAACGTGTTTGGGTACTACCTGGAAGTTCGCAACGCCCACAAGGACAAAGTCCCCGAACGTTGGATCCGAAAGCAAACCCTGACACAGGCTGAACGGTACATCACCGAGGAATTGAAGGAATTGGAGTCTCAAATCCTCTCGGCCAAAGACAAGGCCCAAAGCTTGGAAACGACCGCGTTTTCCAACCTCGTGGGCGCATGCACAGGAGAACTGACTTCGCTGATGGACAACGCCAGGGCCATGGGGCTGTTGGACATGCTTGCGTCACATGCCGAGTCTGCGGTGGAATTGGGCTACACCCGCCCCCGCATGCACGACGGACGTGGAATCTCCATCGCGGAAGGCAGACACCCTGTCATCGAACGGCAATTGCCCCCCGGCGAAACGTATGTGGCCAACGACATTCAACTCGATCCTGACACCCGGCAGATGTTGATGGTCACCGGACCCAACATGTCGGGAAAGAGTGCGCTCCTTCGGCAAACCGCACTGATCTCCTTGATGGCTCAATCGGGTTCTTTTGTGCCCGCCAAACACGCCGACTTGGGCATCCTCGACCGGATCTTCACGAGGGTCGGCGCATCCGACAACATCAGCAGCGGCGAGTCCACGTTCATGGTGGAGATGAACGAAACCCACGCCATCCTCAACAACCTCACCCCTCGAAGCCTGGTGTTGCTGGATGAAATTGGACGTGGCACCAGCACGTACGACGGCGTCAGCATCGCTTGGGCCATCGCAGAGCACTTGCACGAGACCAGCAAGCACCGGCCCTTGACACTGTTCGCCACCCACTACCACGAACTCAACGACATGAGCCAGCGTTTGCCGCGGATTGTCAATGTCAACGTGAGCGTGAAAGAGTTGAATGGAAAAGTGGTGTTCCTGCGCAAACTGGCTCCCGGCGGCAGCAACCACAGCTTTGGCATCCATGTGGCCCGCTTGGCCGGCATGCCACGGACACTGGTGCTCCGCGCGGAAGACGTCTTGGCGTCACTGGAATCGGCCCGAAGTGGCGAGGGAGTGCCAACCCAAGAGGCGGACATGCCGCGTCACGAGGGGCCCGACTTGTCTGCCATTGCCCCTGCGTCGGAGGGCATGCAAATGAGCTTTTTCCAATTGGACGACCCTGCACTCGAGTCCATCCGGGACCAACTGCTGGAAGTGGACATCGACCACCTCACGCCGGTGCAAGCACTCATGAAGCTGCACGAAATCAAGGCAACCCTGTCAGGCAAAAAAGCCTGAGAGCAGGCAGACCAAGGCGCTCAGAGCGCCGCCGTCAACAAATCCAAAGGCTTCCAAGGCATGCCTTGGTCCACGGCCAATTCCTCGTGTGTGAGCGTGCCGTTGAACATGTACACCCCAGTCGTCATCAAATTGCGTTCCTTGATGGAAGGCACCAGACCCCCGTCGGCTGCCAGACCCAAAAGCAACGGGGCGGCGATGTTGCTCATCGCCTTGCTGGCTGTCCGAGAGACGCAGGATGGAATGTTGGGCACGCAATAATGGATGACCCCGCATTCGATGAACGTGGGACGCTCATGGCTGGTGAGTCGCGAGGTTTCAAACACCCCGCCTTGGTCGATGCTCACATCCACCACGATCGAACGTTCGCGCATGCCGGCCACCATGGGCTCGCTGACGAGCATCGGGGCACGGGAACCAGAACCTCGCACCGCCCCGATGGCCACATCGGCTGTCTTCAGCGCCTCTTCCAGCACGGAAGGCTGAAGGGTGGACGTCCACAACCGTTGACCCACGGCGTTTTGAAGCCGAATCAGTTGGTGCACGCTGTTGTCGAACACCTTGACCGTCGCACCGAGACCCAACGCGGACCGGGTCGCGAATTCACCCACGGTACCCGCACCGAGAATGACCACCTCGCTGGGCCGCACGCCGCTGACCCCACCCAGCATGTTCCCCATGCCTTGTTCGCTGGCCATGAGTTCTCCTGCGATGAGGATGGCTGTGTTTCCTGCGATTTCTCCCATGGCACGGACCAAGGGCGGGATGCCGTTTTCATTTTGAACGAAATCCCACGCGATGGCAGTGGTTTTCTTGGCGCTGAGGGCCTCGAGCAGGCCTTCGTTTTGGACGCTCAATTGCAAAGCCGAAATGAGGGTTTGGCGCAAGCCCATCAGGGCGACTTCCTCCAAAGAGGGCGGCTCAACCTTGAGCACAATGCTCGCCTGAAACACTTGGCTCTTGTCGTAGACAATTCTGGCGCCTGCTTCGCTGTAATCGTTGTCTGAGAATTGGGCGTTGGCTCCGGCTTGGGTTTCGACCAAGACTTGGTGGCCGTGGGCGGCCAACAGCGCCACAGCCTCGGGCACAAGCGCCACACGCTTTTCCTGCAGGCTCGTTTCTGCAGGAATGCCAATGGTCAACTCGGCTTGGCCCTTCTTGGCCTCGAGCAATTCTTCTTGGGGGAG
>CAJWII010000059.1 GCA_913041065.1 uncultured Flavobacteriales bacterium | reverse complement strand
TTCGGGAGCCCTGCCTTCTGGCATGTTCCAACGGCCATGGCGAGGAGGATGGTTTCGAGGTGTTCCGGAGGCCCTGGACGCATGGGTGGAAGGTCCAGGTGCGATGGCCGCGCATTGGCGCGAGGAACCCGGGTTCAACGTGTCGCTTGTGCGAACGCAAGGGGGATGGATTTGGCGCGGAAGCGGGACGGTGGTGTGGCGTGAATCGGGGTCAATCACGGGCGCCGGTGAGGTGTGGCTGACGTCAGGTTTGCCAGAGCCCTGGTGGGCGGGTCCGCGCGGGTGGGCGCCTTGGTCCGAAGCCGGGTCCACCCCAGAAGATCAACTCGCGGCTGCAGGGATTCCGGTGGAACGATGGGCCACCCGCTGGGCAGGGGGCGGACGCTACACGTTGGAGGATCCTTTGGTCTGGCAGAACGAGGTGGATCGGTTGACCATGGAGCACGGATGGGACTTGGAATGGAAGGACGACGGCATTGTGGTGAACGGGGATCCGGCTTGGGCATGGTCGAGGTCCGATGCCGGAGGCCAGGCCCAATTCGAAGGCGCCACATGGGCATTCAGTTCATCTCCGTGGGCCGGATTGTGGTCTGCGCGGGATTCGGGCGACAAGTCTGCCGACGCCGAAGCATCGTCTGTGACAATCCCATATGTGGTACCCCAAGTCATTGCGGGCACGCTGGGAGCAGTGTGCAACCACAGGACCAAGCAGGACATGGATGTGGTGTACGACGCTGGCAAGGTGACGGCGTTGGACGTGGAAGGCCAAGAGGTGTGGTCCATCGAAGCCGACGTGCCGCTCGGCAGCGTGGAGGAGATTGACATCTACGCCAATGGGAAATGCCAAGCCTTGTTTTGCACGGAAGAGGCCCTGCATCTTGTGGATGTCAAAGGCCGTGAGGTGTCTGGCTTCCCGCTTAAGCCTCGGCGCGGGACATGGACGGCATGGACGTTGGTGGACTACGACAGCAACCGGAGGTACCGCTACCTCTTGGCGTCCAGCGCCACGGGCTTGGTGGAAAACAAACGCCGCGAAGGGGAGACCACCCCGGGGTGGACCCACAAGCCGGCTGATGGCGTCGATGTCCAATCGCCCGTGCGACACATCCAGCACCTCAGGTTGGGGTCCCGCGACTACATCTACGTCGGACGTGAAGATGGCCAGGTGGAGCTCCTCAAGCGCAATGGAAGCACCCGCGCCCAAACCCCGGTGCGTGTTCACGTCTCACATCCGCCCGTCTTCCGCAAAGGGTCGGGCCTGGACAACACGTCGGTGCTGTTCATCGACGCCACCCAGCGCGTTCGGGAATTCACCTTGGGGCAAAGCGCCGAGGTGGGCATTTCAGGGTTGACCCGTGCAGAACGCCTTGAATGGAGGGACGTGGACGGGGATGGGGTGGACGACTTGGTCACCACCTGGAAAGGAGTATCGACCGCGTGGGACGCCCGCAACAACCCGATCAGTCTGCCAATACGGCGCGACTGATGACGATTTTTTGGACCTCTGAAGTGCCCTCGTAGATCTGGGTGATTTTGGCGTCACGCATCAAACGCTCCACATGGTACTCCTTCACGAAGCCGTAGCCTCCGTGGATTTGCACCGCTTCGACCGTTTGCTTCATCGCCACGTCCGATGCGTAGAGCTTGGCCATAGATGAGGCCAAATCGTAGTTCTCTCCCGCATCCTTCAGCGCCGCTGCCTTGAGGCAGAGCAAACGCGCCGCCTCAATTTGGGTGGCCATGTCTGCGAGTTTGAACGAGATGGCTTGGTGCTTGTGGATTTCCTTGCCAAACGCCTTGCGCTCCTTCGAGTAGGCCAGGGCCAATTCCAAGGCGCCTGACGCGATTCCGAGGGCTTGTGCGGCGATGCCGATGCGCCCCCCGCTCAAGGTCTTCATGGCGAACTTGAAACCAAAGCCATCCTCCCCAATGCGGTTTTCCTTGGGGACCTTCACGTCCTGGAACATCAAGGTGTGCGTGTCCGATCCACGAATGCCCAATTTGTCTTCCTTGGCACCCAACTGAAACCCGGGCATCTCGCGCTCCACGATGAGGGCGTTGATGCCACGGTGACCTTTCTCAGGGTCGGTTTGGGCAATCACGAGGTACGTGGATGCACTGTTGCCGTTGGTGATCCAGTTCTTGGTGCCGTTCAGGAGGTAGTGGTCGCCCATGTCCAAGGCCGTGGTGCGCTGGGAGGTGGCGTCAGATCCAGCTTCGGGTTCCGAGAGGCAGAACGCCCCAATTTTTTCTCCAGAGGCGAGGGGCTCAAGGTACTTTTCCTTTTGGGCTTCTGTGCCGAACTCTTGCAGACCATAGCAGACCAAAGAGTTGTTGACGCTCATGCACACGCTGGCGGACGCGTCGATCTTGCTGATCTCTTCCATCGCCAACACGTAGCTCACCGTGTCCATGCCTGACCCCCCGTACTTGGGGTCCACCATCATGCCCATAAACCCCAATTCGCCGAGTTGGCGAATTTCGTCGGCGGGGAACCGCTGTTCGTTGTCGCGTTCAATGACGCCGGGCTTAAGGACGTTGTGGGCGAAATCACGTGCAGCCTCGCTCACGGCGAGCTGTTCTTCGGTGAGGTTGAGGTTCATTGCCTGTGGTCGTGGAAGAGGTGTTCGGTCAATAAGGGCAGGGCCGTACTTTTCGGCCCATGCCTCGCGAAGATACATGGAGGTGCCCTCCCGAAGGTTGGCTCTGTCTAGGGTTGATGAGCGGGACGTCCGTGGATGGCTTGGATGTGGCCTTGGTCCGCGTTCATGCCGGGCGCGGGTCGCCCCTCGTTTCCAGCCCCAACTCGTACGAGTGGACCGCCCAGTTGGAACACACCACCACCTTGGCCTACCCTGAAGCCCTTCGTCGGGATCTGTGGAAGGCCATGGAATTGTCGGCCGTGGACCTTCTTCGATTGGACAAACGTTGGGCCGCCTGGGCCGCCGACGCTGTCAAATCTTGGCTTGATGAGGTGAACGTGCCCTTGGCCGCGTTGAGCGTGGCGGGGTCGCACGGACACACTGTGCACCATCGACCTGAAGAAGGCTGGACGCACCAACTGGGGTGCGGGGCCACGCTGCACCAAACGTGGGGCATCCCCGTGGTGTCGGACCTGCGTCGGTTGGACGTGGCATGGGGTGGCCAGGGGGCGCCGCTCGTGCCGTTGGCCGACCAAGTGCTGTTTCCAGAATGGGATGCGGTGCTGAACCTCGGGGGGTTCGCAAACGTGAGCATGGATGCGCCTGACGGGCGGCGCCTGGCTTGGGACATCGGTCCGGCCAATTTGTTGTTGAACACCTTGGTGCATCCCTTACCGATGGACCGGGATGGCGCCTTGGCTGCCCAAGGGAAGGTGTTGCCGGACTTGCTTCGTGCCTGGCAGACTTTGGATCACCATCATGAGAGGCCTCCCAAGAGTTTGGGGCGTGAGTGGCTTGAGGGCGAGGTCCTGCCCATCTTGAACGACCATGAGCAAGCATCCCAATCGGATTTGTTGGCCACGGCCGTGGCGTACATCGCATGGTCTGTGGTGAAGGACATGCCTGAAGGTGCCCGTGTGTTGGTCACCGGTGGCGGCGTTTGGAACCCCACGCTTATGGCGACGTTGGAGCGCCAAGGCGAGGCGAAGAAACTGGCTTGGCATGTGCCGAAACGGGAGCTCGTGGAAGGCAAAGAAGCCATGGTCTTCGCGTGGCTCGGCTTGTTGCGTTGGTTGGGCATCGACAACGCATTGTCGAGCGTGACCGGGGCAGAACGCGACTCAAGCGGCGGGGCGTTGTGGGGGCAGGGGGCGCTTTGACGCTACCTTTGCCGCGCAAGGAAACGACCCTATGAAAGACCTTCTAAAAGCGTACGAAAACCGCGCACCCGAGATTGTGTTTGCGTGGCAAGACAGCGAGACCGAAGCCCGCGGATGGGTGGTCATCAACAGCTTGCGCGGCGGCGCTGCAGGCGGCGGCACACGCATGCGCCAAGGACTCGATCAGCGCGAGGTGGAAAGTTTGGCCAAGACGATGGAGGTCAAATTCACGGTGTCCGGCCCCCACATCGGCGGTGCCAAGAGCGGCATCGACTTTGACCCCGGCGACCCTCGGAAGAAGGGGGTGCTGGAACGCTGGTACAAGGCAGTGACGCCGCTGTTGAAGCATTACTACGGGACGGGCGGCGACTTGAACGTGGACGAGATTCACGAGGTCATTCCCATGACCGAAACGAACGGGGTTTGGCACCCGCAAGAGGGTGTATTTACGGGACATTTCCAGCCCAACGAAGCCCAAAAAGTGCGCCGCATCGGCAACCTTCGCCAGGGTGTGTCCCAGCCGGTGGAAGACGCCACGATTAGCCCGGATGTAGACCGGAAGATTCGCGTGGCCGACCTGATCACCGGTTACGGCGTCAGCGAGTCCGTGCGTCACCTGTACGACTTGCGCGGCGACAACATCGAGGGCAAGCGCGTGGTGGTGCAGGGCTGGGGCAATGTTGGGGCGGCGGCTGCGCAGTACCTGGCCCAAGCGGGCGCGTCCATTGTGGGCATCATCGACCGCGTGGGCGGCGTGATGCGGCCCGAGGGGTTGACCTACGAGGAAGTGAAGGAGCTGTTCCTGGCCAAAGAAGGCAACGCGCTGCGCACCAGCGAGCTTGTGCCTTTCGACGAAGTGAATGCGCGCATCTGGGATTTGGAACACGAGGTGTTCTTGCCGTGTGCGGCGAGCCGTTTGGTCACCCAAGACCAGGTCGAACGCATGGTGAAGGCTGGGGTGGAAGTGGTTTCCTCTGGGGCCAACGTGCCGTTTGCGGACAAGGAGATTTTCTACGGCCCGATCGCCGAGTGGGCGGATGCCCACACCACGGTGATCCCGGATTTCATCGCCAACTGTGGCATGGCCAGGGTCTTTGCTTACCTGATGAGCGACGAAGACGTCGACATGTCGGACGCGGCCATTTTTGCGGACACCAGCGGCATCATCCGCGAGGCACTGGCCAAAATCCACGAGAACCACCAGGAGCCCACCCACTTCACCGCCAAGGCGTTCGAGCGGGCTCTGAATTTTCTGATGTGAGGAACTTCGGTGCGCGTCGGTGTTCCGACGAACATTGAGGCTCATCTTGCGTTTAGACATTCACGACCATGGACCTTCTGATTCTTTCCGTCTTTGTGCTGGGCTATTTGTTCATCGCACTTGAGCACAACATTCACATCGACAAAGCGGGCTCTGCCCTGGTGACTGGCACATTGTGCTGGGCCATTTTCGTGCTCGGCGCGCACGACGTTCCGGCCCACCTTGCCGGCCAGTTTGAAGCGTTCATGGCAGAGGGACATGGGGCAGGCCATGCGGGGCTTTCGGCATTCTTTGAGCATCGCTTGTTGCACCATATGGAGGAAATCAGTTCCATCCTGTTCTTCTTGATGGGCGCGATGACCATTGTGGAGCTGGTGGACGCCCACGAAGGATTCCGTGTCATCACTGATCGAATCCAAACCCGCAACAAGGTCAAGATGCTCTGGATCGTGTGCATCCTGACCTTTTTCTTTTCTGCCCTGTTGGACAATCTGACCACGTCGATTGTGATGGTGTCGCTGCTGCGCAAGCTGATCGACGACCGTCAGACGCGTTGGCTGTTTGCGGGGATGGTCGTGGTTTCCGCCAACGCAGGCGGGGCGTGGTCGCCCATCGGCGACGTGACCACCACCATGCTTTGGATTGGCGGACAACTGACGACAAGCACAATCATCACCAAACTCATCGTGCCCAGCATCGTGTGCCTTCTGGTGCCGCTCGGCTTGTTGAGCTTCAGGCTTAAGGGGGAGGTGGCCCGTCCTGAGGCCGAGGCTGAAGAGGAGTGGGACCCCACCACGCCGTTTGAGCGGAATGTGGTGTTCGCGGCAGGTGTGGCCGGACTGTTGTTCGTGCCGGTCTTCAAGACCGTGACCCACTTGCCGCCGTTCATGGGCATGATGCTCAGCCTGGGCCTGTTGTGGATCCTCACCGAGCGTTTGCACAAATCCAAAAACCATGAAGCCAAGGCCCACCTCACCGTGGTGGGGGTGTTGCGGCACATCGACTCCGCGTCGGTGTTGTTCTTCCTCGGGATTTTGCTGGCCGTGGGCGCCTTGCAGGAGGCAGGCCACCTCATTTTGGCGGCGGAAGGGCTGCGGGCCAGCTTGAACGACGTGTACCTGATCGACATGGCCATTGGCTTGTTGAGCGCCATCGTGGACAACGTGCCCCTTGTGGCAGCCAGCATGGGCATGTACGACGTGGTCCCCGTGGTCGCGGGATTGGGCGATTGGGACAGCATGTTTGTCCAGGATGGGATTTTTTGGCAGTTCCTCGCGTACTGCGCTGGGACGGGCGGTTCGGCACTCATCATCGGCTCCGCGGCCGGGGTGGCCGTCATGGGCCTGGAGCGCATCGATTTTGTGTGGTACCTGAAGAAGATCAGTTTGTTGGCAATTCTCGGGTACTTCGCCGGCGCCGGCGTGTACATCCTGATGTACGCCTGATTTCAAGGGCGTTGGAAGGCGCGGTTGTGAACCCGTGCGGTTGAACAACTTGGGAGCTGTTCCTCCGGGGAAGGCCAATATTCGAATGAACTTGGACGTTCGAACCCTGGAATTGAACCCCTGAGTATGTTGACCCACCTGGCCACCTTTCTTCTTCAAGCCGCCCCTGGAGCGGCCGATGTTTCCGCCCCTGACATTGCCGAGGTGGATGTGAATGTTCTGCAACTTTTGATGGAGGGCGGATGGTACATCATGCTGCCGCTCGCGCTGATGAGCTTGATTGGGATGTACGTGTTCTTTGAGCGCTTTTTGGCCATCCAAAAGGCCGACAAAGTCAGCCCCGACTTCATGAACCGCCTGAAAGATTACATCTCGCAGGGCAACCTGTCGAGCGCACGGAACCTCTGTGCGGACAGCAACACGCCGTTGGGCCGCATGTTGGACAAGGGCATCAGCCGAATCGGCAAACCGCTCAAGGACATCAGCGTTGCGATTGAGAATGTGGGCAAGCTGGAGATTTACCGGTTGGAGAAAAATTTGAGCACCCTGGCCACGGTGGCGGGCGCCGCCCCCATGGTGGGCTTCCTCGGCACGGTGATCGGGATGGTGAATGTCTTTCTTGACATGGAAGCGGCCGGGACCGTGCAGGTCAGCGACATTTCGTCGGGCACCAAACAAGCGATGGTCACCACCATCGTCGGCTTGATTGTGGGGATTTTGGGCTACATGGCCTACAACCACCTGGTCAGCAAGGTGAGCAAGGTGGTGCACCGCATGGAGGCCAACAGCCTCGAATTCATTGACATCCTCGAAGAACCTGCGCGCGGATGAACCTCGGGCAACGCAACAAAGTCAGCCTGACGGGCAACATGTCGTCCATGACGGACCTCGTGTTCTTGCTGCTCATCTTCTTCGTCATCTTGTCGACGCTGGTCAGCAACGGGGTGAATGTGGATTTGCCGACGTCGAAAGGCACCACGTCGGTGACATCCCGGCTGACGGTCAGCATCCAAGCAGATGGCACGTACCACCTCAACGGCGAGGTACGCCCGATTTCCCGCGAAGACCTCGAACCCAAGCTCACGTTGGAAATGGAGAAGCAAGCAGAGAAAGTCCTGTACCTCCAAGTGGACCGCAACGTCCCCACGGGCCAAACGGTCGAGCTCATTGGTTTGGCCAAGTCCAAGCAATGGAAGGTGATGTTGGGATCCAACCCGGCGTCGAACTGAAACAACCATGGAGGGCGCCCTTGAACACGCACGGCTCCAGCAGGAGAAACTCAACCGTCGGCAGGCGGCTGCGCTGAGCGCGTTGTTGTTTGTGACGGTGCTCGTGGTGTGCTTCTTCTTGACCGCCTTCACTACCCAGGAACCGCCTCCGGGCGAGCGTTTCGTGGCCGTGGGTTTTGCCGACCTCGGCAGCACGGAAGAGTCTGGCGGCAATGTGGAGACCGAGGCCCCCAGCGAAGTGGTGCAGGAGGCGGTGGAGGAAGAGGCCCTGTCGAACCAGCCTGAACCGGAACAGCCCGTGGTCCAGGAAGAAGGGGTGACCCAAGCAACCAGTGAGGTGGCCGTCCAAAGCGATCCCGACCCCAAGCTGGAGCCTGAACCGGAGCCAAAGCCAGAGCGGCAAGACCGCACGGCCCACTTGTTCCGCAACCCAGGCGCGCAGAGTGCAGGCGGTGGCGGGTCTCAAGGAGAGACATCGGGCGTGGGCAACGAAGGCGACGAGGCAGGCAAGATCGAAGGCCGCGGTCTGGTGTCCGGTGACTTTGGCGACGCCATGCTGCGTGGGGGGACCATGATCGGCGAACCCAAGCTGGATGAAAAGCCAAGGCAAGAGGGAAGCGTGCGGATCAACATTGTGGTCGATGCCTCGGGTTCTGTCATCCAAGCAGTGCCGGATTACCAATCGGCACTGACCACCATCCGCGATTCCCACCACGTTCAGTTGGCCATGCGTGCCGCCAAGACAGCGAAGTTCGATTCGGACGCCACCAAGCCGCGCCGCTCGGGCTACATCACCATCCGGTTCGACCTTGAGTGAGATGACCTACCCCGAGGCGGTCGACGTCCTGTTTTCTCAACTCCCCATGTTCCAGCGCCTCGGCGCGGCAGCGTACAAAGCCGACTTGTCCGCCACGAAGAGGGTGTGTGCGGCCCTGGGGCATCCTGAGCGCAAGCTCAAGTTTGTGCATGTGGCTGGCACCAACGGCAAGGGCACCGTGTGTCACATGGTCGCGGCGTCCCTGCAATGCGCTGGCCATCGCGTGGGGCTCTTCACCTCACCACACCTGGTGGACTTGCGGGAACGAATTCGGGTCAACGGCGAAATGATGCCCGAGACGGACGTGGTGGCGTTTGTGTGCCGTTGGCAAGCAGAGGATTGGGGCACGCCGTCGTTTTTCGAGTTGACGTTTGGCATGGCCCTCGACCACTTTGTTCAGACGGGGTGCGACATTGTGGTGTTGGAAACCGGGATGGGCGGGCGCTTGGACTCAACCAATGTCATCCCCACTGCAGAGGCGTGCGCCATCACCAACATTGGCCTGGACCATCAGCAATTCCTCGGCGCAGACATTCGAAGCATTGCCAAGGAAAAGGCAGGCATTCTGAAAGACGGCGTGCCGGTGGTACTCGGGTCCATGCGCCCTGAAGCCCAAAGCGAAATCCTTGCTGCAGCGTTGCGCACGTCCAGCGAAATGCACTTCGCCCTGGAACGCGTCCAAAACATGCCTTCTCGCGACTTGGATGAAGACAGCCCAGTGGATGCAGTCAACCGGGCCACAGCGTTTGCCTTGTTGGAGGTGCTTGAATCTGCAGGATGGACATGTCCTCGTTCGGCCATGGAAGAGGGCCTCTGGAACCACCCCGCCCACGCGGGTCAGCAAGGCCGTTGGCAGGTGCTGTCCCACCCTGAACGTCCAAAGGTGATATTGGATGGAGGGCACAACGTGGACGGCGTGAAGCTGGTGGTCGACAGGTTGAGCCTGCTCTGTAGGGAGCTGGGCGGTCAACTCCACGTGGTTTGGGGCGCCGTCGCCGACAAAGATCTTGACGCAGTGCTTTCACTGTTGCCTTCAGATGCCATGTGCCATTGGTGCCAGGCGGACATTCTTCGGGCGCTGCCGGCAGACAAGTTGCAAGAGACGGCCGCCCAGTTGGGGCTTTCGGGCAGGTGTTTTGACCGCGTGATGGACGCTTACCGCCACGCGCTCCATGTGGCCCAGCCCGAGGACGTCGTCTGGGTGGGCGGGAGCTTGTTCGTGGTGGGCAACCTGCTGCGTGATTTGGACCAAAAAAGCCTCCGCAACGCGGAGGCTTGATGGAAGGGTGGGCGGTGAGGGACTCGAACCCCCGACCCCCTCGGTGTAAACGAGGTGCTCTGAACCAGCTGAGCTAACCGCCCGGAGGCACGAAGATAGCGAAGTACCTTTGAGGCATGCAGCGGTCTGAAGCCAAAACTGCAGGTGCCACCTCGCCCTGGTGGGGATGCTTGCGCGACAACCGATGGGCTTCCCCATGGACGGGCATGTCGTGGCGGAAGTTGCATTCCCCGGTGCTGTTCCAATGGGGCAAAGCGTTGCAGCGTCACCCCCAACATTGGCCCGAGGGATGCACGCCCTCGGACCCCGCCGTCACGCGCCGCATCGAGCAATGGCGTGCGGCTTTGTTGTCGTCTCAAGACACGGTGTCACGGACTGATTTGGGTGCGGGGTCCAGGGCGCACAAGCGCGCTGACCAGGACGGCAAGGACGTGCGTCGGGTGGCGGAGTTGGCCCAAAATTCCTTGACGCCCCTGGCCGACGTGCAGTCTTTGGTTCGTTGGCTTCGCACGGTGCGACCCGATGGGCGGTTCTTGGAATTGGGCACGTCGCTCGGGGTGACCACCGCTCACTTGGCCACATCGGGATGGCACATCGACACGTGGGAGGGATGCCCGGACACCTTGCTGTTGGCCCAGATGGGCTGGAAGGAAGCGGGGTGTGAAGACCACATCACGGCCAAGCAAGGGGCCTTCAATGACCACATTGCGGCGCTGGGCGAAGACGTCTGGGACGTGGTGTACCTCGACGGTCATCACCAGGGCGAAGCCACATTGAGCTTGGCCAGGGCGCTGACACCTCGCGCGGCGGTGGCCATGGTTGTGGACGACATCGCTTGGAGTCGAGACATGTACCGTGCATGGGAGGTGTTGAAGATGCAGGACGAGTGGCGGGGG
>CAJWII010000058.1 GCA_913041065.1 uncultured Flavobacteriales bacterium | reverse complement strand
CTGGACGCAAGGTCCACGAGATGTCGGAGGCGCGCAAGCGTTGGCTGAGGCGGTGCATGAGCGCGGCCGCGGCCACGCTGATGTTGAAGCTCTCCGAGAATCCTTGCATGGGAATTTCGACGAACGCATCGGCGTGTGCCATCATGAAGTCAGAGGCGCCGGAGAACTCGGTCCCCATCACCAGGGCCACCGGTTGGTCCAGAGGCAAGGTCTCAGGCGTGTGCCCAGATGAATGGGGGGAGGTGACCACCAAACGATGTCCATGCGACTTGATTCGGTCGACGCACGCTTGCTTGGCGTTGTCCGCACCGAGATGGCGGTGAAGCTGGAGCCATTGGGACGCTCCCTTGGCCACGCCCTTGTTCCTGGACCAAGGGTTTTCGTTCTCGATGAGGTGCACGTCGAGCAGTCCAAATCCGTCGGCACTTCGCATTACGGCACTGGCATTCCTGCTCTGATACACGTTTTCAAGCACCACAGAAATGTGCCTGGTGCGTCCTGCGGACACACGTTCAATGTGGCCCAATCGCGCTTCAGTCAGGAGGGGGCGCAACACGTCCATGCACGCGTGGGCGTGGTCAACCTGGGCAGACGTGGGGGAGGGGTAGGGCACGGGCGCAAATTTGGACCAAAAAGAAAGTCCCTCCACCCAAGGGTGAAAGGACCTTCAAAAGGATTGATTGTCAATCAGACAGTCAAGCCAGCGCCAGCCTTGAACTTCACAACGTTCTTGGCAGCGATCTGGATCTCAGCGCCGGTCTGTGGGTTGCGGCCAGTGCGTGCGGCACGCTTGCTCACAGAGAAAGAACCGAAGCCAACGAGTGACACGCGGTCACCAGACTTCAAAGCACCGTGGATGGCACCGGTTGTGGCGTCGAGGGCGCGAGCGGCGTCGGCCTTAGAGAGTCCAGCGCCAGAGGCGATGGCATCGACCAATTCAGACTTGTTCATGAGAATGGTTTTTGAAATGAATAAAACAGTGTCGTGGCCAAATGTAGAGGCGCAATCCCAGTGTTGGCACGGGGTGTGGCGCCTCATAGGGCATTTTGTGAACAACCCTTTATTTTGTGTTGATAAGGCCGAGAAAAACGTCCGAAAACCGGGTGAAACCGGGCATTTCAGTCCATTTCAGCCCAATTTTTCAGGCATCGGCCGTACCATTTCGAGCAGCAACACGCTTCCCGCGAGCACCAGATAGCCCCATCCAGTGACCCCCACGACCCAATGTTGTCCTGCGGACACGAGGCACGCGACCACCCCGAGGCTGACGCGTACAATGCCCAAAAATTCCACATCCCGGTCGGGGTTGGATTCAGGCATGTGGGTGAGGGCTCCCACAGCATGGGCTGCCAGACATACCCAGGGTGCGACTGCGGAGGGCAATTGGCCCACCCCCGCAAGCGCCAAGCCCAAGGCGAACAGGTGCAACAAGATGTGAAGGCTTCGTGGCATTCTCCCCATGCGGCAAAAATAAAAGCGCAACCCTCACAATACCTTCGCGGCATGAACAACATCCAGCCCTATTGCCCTGAAATTCGGTTCTCAGACGTGGACGCGTACGGCATCGTGCACAACGCCAAGTACTTGGTTTACATGGAGCAGGCCCGCATCCACTGGTGGCGTCAAGCGGTAGGAGGAAGTGCGTGGGATTGGACGAAGGTTGGCGTGTTGGTAGCGCACCACACCATCGACTACCTGAGTCCCGTGCGACTCGGGGATACGTTGGAGGTGTCGTGCATTGCAGGAGATGTTGGTACCAAAAGCATGGACGTGCACTACAACATGTTGTGCGAAGGTCGTCCAGTGGCCAAGGCCAAAACGGTGCTCGTGTGCTTTGACCACCGGGGAAAGCGGACCATCTCGGTGCCCCAAGAATGGCGTGACGCGCTCGAGCGTCTCAAGGCACCGGCCAAAGCTTGATCTCCGTCAGGGGCGTTCAGACTCAGCGACGAACCACCCAAACCTGATGTGACCACGCACCGAGGGTGTCCTCGGGTTTCAAGACGTCTGCAGTCAGCGTGCCGTCGGGTTGGAGCCGTTCCATCGCCACAGCATCTTGAATCCACGGTTCCACGTTGTCCCAAGGCAAGGGCCGCGCTTCGTTCGCCGCGTTGACCAGGGTCACAATGCGAACGTCGTCTTGTTCTCGACTGAACCCGTATACGCCGCGCTTGGGGAAGAAGTGTTCGAGTCCTCCTTGGAACGCCAGGGGGAACGTATTCCGAATTGACAACAGCCCATGGACGTGGTCAAACCACTCCGACTCTTCGGGCGTACGTCCCTCGGCGGAAAACGCATTTCGGTCGTCCTCGAGCCAACCCCCAGGAAAGTCTTGGCGCACTTTGCCGTCGGGTTCGCACCGCGTGTCAAACCCAAGTTCTGTGCCGTAGTACAAGCAGGGTGTGCCGCGTCCCATCAGCAGCATCGCCAGTCCAGCTTTCGCTTTGTCGGCGTCGCCGGCTTCCGCGATCCACCGGTGGGTGTCGTGGTTGTCCAAAAAGGTCACCAGTTTTTGAGGGTCGGGATACAGAAAGTCCTCCACCAGCACTTCGTAGACTTTGCCAATGCCGTGCTCCCAGCCCTCGCCTTGTTCTGCGGCTTCCTGCATGGCAAAATGCCACGCGAAGTCCACCGCGCCATCAAGTCCTGTGGTGGGTCCCCAACCAAACCCGTTGCCTTCGACGAGGGCCGCTTGTTTCGCGGAACCGTGCACCCAAGCTTCCGCGAACATGAAACATTGCGGGAAAGATTCAGACACGCGTTTGGTCATGGCGGCCATGGCGTCTTGCTGGCCGTAGGTGTAGGTGTCGATGCGCAATCCGTCGATGCCGACTTCTGCCATCCACCACAAGATGTTGGTGCCCATGTAGCGCTGCAGGTCGTCGTTGGCTTGATTCATGTCCGGCATCATGCGGTCAAACCATCCGTCGTTGAATCCGGCGACGTCCGGGCTTTGGCCGTGGGGATCCAGCACAACACCACTTCTGTAATTGGTGCGCTTTTCGTCGGTGAACCCGCCTGCCCAGTTGTGCACCCAAGCGCTGTCAACCGGGTGGGTCAAGAGGCGGTGGAGGTTGCCCCAATGGTTGGGCACCCAATCGTGCACGATCCGAATGCCATGGTCATGCGCGGCAGCCGTGAGGTTTTTGTACATCTCCAGCGTACCCAGACGCGGGTCCACCAGGTAGCTGTCCGTACAAGCGTATCCGTGGTACGAGGTCTTGGCCAAATCGTTGGCCACCACGGGTGTCATCCACACTGCTCCAATGCCGAGGTCGGCGAGGTAATCCAGCTTCGACTTGACCCCGGCCAAGTCCCCGCCGTGACGGGCGTACATCTCTGTTCGGTCGATGCCGCGTTCAAGCTGTCCCTTCACCTCGTCGTTGGACGGGTCTCCGTTCACAAATCGGTCTGGCATAATGAGGTACATGACTGGGGCCTCTTCCCAACGGTCGAGGCGGTTCCTGGGCAGGGTTGGCACGACTTGAAAGGGGAAAGACGTCCACCGTCCACGTTCTGGCAAGACGTTCAAGGCGACTTCTGTGGCCTCCCTCACCCCAGACACGTCCAATTCAATCCAAACGTGGCCAGGCAAGGTGGAAGGGCGCCAGTTCAGCAAGGCCACCCCGTCATCGTTGTCGGTTTCCACGTCTTTGGGAACACCGAGGGCTGGATGCGAAACCAGGACTTCGACCTTGCCTTCTTCCAAGTTGCCCCACCATCCAGGAGGGTCGACATGTCCAGTCTGGGCGACTGCGGCCAAGGCGCTGTACCCCAAGGCGAAAACGCAAGCAATGTTGTGGACAGTGTTGTTCATGATTTTGCGAAAATCGGATTCTGTGGGGGACGAATGTCGGGCCCCTTCCCTCTAGATTTGCTCGAAAGTGTCATTTTTACACCAAACCATCTAACGTTACACGATGAAACAATTTTTCTCTCTTGTCGCTGTGGCTCTCCTGGGCTCCGCAGCCTGGGGCCAAACCATGGTGACCCTCACGGTCGACATGACCAACGAAATGGTGAGCGCAGACGGCGTTCACGTGGCGGGCAACTTCCAAGGTTGGGAATCTGGGGCCACGCCCATGACCGACAACATGGACGGCACGTGGTCGTACAGCTTTTCTTCGGACACCGCCGCCACGTACCAGTACAAGTTCATCAACGGCAACGCTTGGGGGTCCGACGAGAGCATTCCTGATGCCTGCGCTTACGACGGGAACCGCCAGATCATGGTGGACGGCGCCATGGGCGACGTGTCATCCACGGTGTGTTACAACAGCTGCGCGGCGTGCGGCATGACCACCGTGCGTTTCCGCGTGGACATGAGCGACGAGGAAGTGTCTGAATTTGGGGTGCACGTGGCGGGGAATTTCCAAGATCCAGTTTGGCAGCCAGGCGATACCGAGATGACCGACCCCGATGGCGACATGGTGTACGAGAGCATTCAGCACTTCGACGCGGCTGATATGACTGAAGTTGAGTTCAAGTTCATTAACGGCAACGTTTGGACGGACCCCAACGAGTTGATCGACGGCGCTTGCGGCAACGAGTTGGGCAACCGCGTGTTGATGCTTGACAGCGAGAACATCTTGCTTGCCGCTGACGGGACGGGTGCAGCGTACTGTTTCGGTTCATGCACAGCTTGCGTGGCGCCATTGGTGGTCACCTTCACCGTAGACATGAGCGTGGTGTCCACCGTTTCACCTGAAGGTGTGCACTTGGCGGGCTCGTTCCAAGGTTGGGATCCTGTAGGGACGCCTTTGACGGACAACGGCGATGGAACTTGGAGCGTATCTTCTGAGGTGCCTCCAGGGACCCACGAATTCAAGTTCATCAACAGCAACGCATGGGACGGCAACGAGGAGAACATGGAAGGCTCTGGTTGCAACAACGGCGGCAACCGCATCGCGACGTTCGACGCCATGAACAACAACTACACCGCGTGCTTCAACACGTGCCCAGGTGAGTCATGCACCCCAGACCCCGATCCAGCCAACATCACCTTCCGTGTGAACATGGCTGAACAAGAATTGACCTCCGATCAAGCGGTCTTTGTGTGGGGTGGATTCACCGGCTGGCAAGGTGGTGCCATCGAGATGACCGACGCCGATGGCGACGGCGTGTGGGAGCACACCGAGAACATTTCTGGTGGCGCCAACGTCGACTACAAGTACAGCATTGGCCACCCCAACGACGAGGGTGTGGTTGAAGAATCAGGAGTGTTCGTCATGGACGGCGACACCACCAACTGGACCCTTGCGGGATGCGGTGTGGACAATGGTTTCGGCGGCTTCAACCGCCGTCATGTTCGCTCGGGCATGGACGAAGTGCTCGACGTGGTGTGTTTCAACACGTGCTCGGACTGCGAGGGCAGCGACGCATTTGTCCAGGATTTGACTCAGGCCATGATGTTGTTCCCCAACCCTGCAGAAGGTCGCGTGGTCGTGGCAGGATTGTCTGGTGCCGCCCAAGTAAGTGTGGTCGACGTCCAAGGACGCGCAGCGCGCGTATGGGACAACCTTGTCTTGAACGGCCAAACCGAGTTGTCTCTGGAAGGCTTGCGTACCGGGTTCTACCACGTGGTGTTGGAGCAGGAGGGTGCGCGTGGCGTTCAGCGTTTGGTGATCAAGTAAGACTCCATTCTTCCTTTGGAGAAAGCCTGGGCTTCGGCCTGGGCTTTTTTTGTCTTAGAATGAGGAGAATAGGTCTGGCCAAAGTGCGATGTTCAAAGGAAGGGGTGGCTTGCTGAAAACTTCCCGCCGCCTGGGCGAACCTCCGTGTATATTTGTGGCAAACTGATTCACAACCTAAACCTTCTTCATGAAGCGATTGTACACCCTCGCGGTGGCCATGGGAACTGCAGTTCTCGCCACCGCCCAAATCACCGGAATCTCCGTGGAGACCGTCGTGGAGCACGATGGAACGGCCATCTCTGACCTTGCCGGCCACACCACGTACCGCATTTACGCTGATGTGATGTCGAACACCGATTTCATCTCGGCTGTCTACGGCAACCAAGACTCACCCTTGATGTTGGGCACGGACGGCGAGTTTTTCCACGACGAGACCGCAGGCAACTTTGCCCAAAACGTAGTGCCGTCGCTGTTCTCCTTTTTCCCAACCTTGGAGTTCGACAGCTGGCTGACCATTGGTATTTCCAACTCCGACGAGGGATCGTCTGTGCAGAACACCCCATCCACCCTTGTGGATGCCTTCGCCGCATTCAATGCAGGGGACGGATTCGTTGTCAATGACCCCATTGGTGGGTCCTGGTTCAACTTGCTTCAGTGTTTGACGACCCTGGAGGAATGCGCCATGGAAGATTTGGCGTTTGGTGGGGCAGACAACCGCGTGTTGCTCGCGCAGTTGACCAGCACAGGCGATGTGTACGGCGTGTTCAACATGCAGGTCTTCCCCGCGGGCGACCAAGATGAAGAGATCAAGCAGACTCTGACATTCTCTTCCAACGATGCAGATGTGTTTGGATGCACCAACCCTGCAGCCACAGGCAACGGGGAGGGTGAAGGCATATACGATCCGGCCGCCACGATTGACGACTTTTCGTGTGTGCTTCCTTGCACCGTGGATCTGTCCCTGGCCAACGTCACCTCCCCCACATGCCACGGAAATGCAGATGCAGGCATTGCAGTGGAAGCGATGGGTGCGCAAGGTGCGGACTACTTCTACTTGGACAGCATTGGAAGCCAACAGGGTTTGAACTTTGGCAACTTCGGCAATTTGTTCGCGGGCGCCTACATGGCGTTCGTGGAAGATGCCGCGGGTTGTCGTGACAGTGTGGAGGTCGTGGTACCTGTGACCGAGCCCATTGATGTGGTCGTGGAATTGACGGCCCCTGTGTCATGTGCAGGGGAGGAGGACGCCGAGTTGTCTGTGGCTTCGGCCACCGGAGGCACGGGCGACTTCACCTACTTCCTGTCGATTGACCCTGAAAACACCACCATGGAAACCACATGGACCGGGTTGGCTCCAGGCCAAACCGTCTCGGTTTGGGCGACGGACAGCAACGGTTGCATCCAGCAGTCGAGCAACAGCATCGCCATCACAAGCCCAACGCCCATCATCGTGAGCTTAGCCCCTGGGGGCACGGGCATCTCGGACGCCACCTGTGCGGACATCGAAGACGGAGAAATTTATGTGGTGGGACTCGGCGGAAACGCCCCAAGCACGATTGAATTCTCTGCCGATGGCGTGAGCTTTGGTCCCAGCCCTCTGATTGTCTCCGGGGGGACCTACACTGTGGTTGCGCAGGACGTGTACGGGTGTCAGGCGACCATTTCAGAAAGTGTGGTGGTTGGTCCTGAGGCCATCGAAGTCAACGCCATGGCCATGGCTGAGGTTTGCTTTGAAGGCAACGACGGCCAGGTGTCCTGGGCTCCTGTGGGCGGTGAAGGTGCCTACACCTTCGTATTCAACGGCGAAGCGACCACTGCGACGTCCGCGTCTAATTTGGCTCCAGGTGACTACGATGTGGTGGTGACCGACGGCAACAATTGCTCGTCCACGGCCACAGTCACGGTGGAGCCAGGTGTGGACATTGTGGCCAGCACGTCCGTCATCGACGCAGAGTGCGCAGGTGAAAACGACGGAGAGGTGACGGTGACTGCCGAAGGCGGCAGCGGCGCTTTCCAGTACAGCGACGACGGGGTCAACTTTGCCGATGGCAACGTGTTCGACGACCTCATCGCGGGCTCGTACACCTTCTTCGTGCAAGACGAATTCGGATGCAGCGGTTCTGTCACCGCGAACGTGTCTGAGCCTGCAGCCATCGAAATCTCGGGCATCGTGTCTGAGGGAGCCGTCACAGGTGAGGGCAGCATCGACATCAACATCACAGGTGGTTTTCCCCCTTATGAATACGAGTGGATTGGCCCAGGTGTCAGCGGAACCACTGACCAGGACTTGACGGGCATTTCGACTGGTGTGTACATCGTGGAGGTGACCGACGCCAACGGCTGCAGCGCGGACGAGACGTTCAATCTGACCACTTCAGTTCTGGAAATTGCAGCTGGTGTGGTGGCCTCGGTGTTCCCCAACCCATCACAAGGCCTGTTTGCCGTGGAGATTACGGGGCAAACCCAAGGTGCTGTAGACTACCATGTCTTGGACGCGCAGGGCCGCATGCTGACCCAAGGACAATGGGTTGGTGCAGGCCAGTTGTTCCGCGAGACGTTGGATTTGACAGGTGCAGAAGCCGGGTTGTACCAGCTCGTGTTGGTGGCCCAAGGCCGGCCAACCTCAGTGCAAATTGTCAAGATGAACTGACTTCCCGTCATTCACAACCCGTTCGAAAGGGAAGGCCACCAGCCTTCCCTTTTTCTTTTTCCGTTCCAGACATTGCAGGCTCAGCCATTCTTCTCGAACTTTTTGCGCAGGTTCACGTACCAAGTGTTCCAGTCAACGATTCACACATGCCCGATTTCAAGTTTTCTCGCCTTGCCAAGGCCGTCACATCCGCCTGTTTCTTCTTGCTGGTGGCGGGATGGTCCCACGCGCAGGACGCCTCTCCCGATTTCAGTTTGACGGTGGAAGCCACGCCCGCTGTGGTTGTGGAGAACGCCATGACCTACCGGTTCTACGTCAACATGATGGAGGCCGGAGATCGGATGTCGGCTGTGTTTGGCAACAGCACCAAGCCACTTGTGGTGGAGGTTCCCGGAGGGGTGTTCAACGCTTCAGAGAACGGGTCCTGGAATGCGGTTGGCTTGACGCCTGCGCTGTTTTCTACGTTCCCCGAGCTGCAAGACGACACGTACGCGACGGTCGGTCTGACGGGGCCCGCTTTTTTGTCGGGGTTGGTTGATGCGGCCGACCCTCAAATGGCCGTGGACGACGCCCAGCCAGATGTTCAAGCATTTTTCACGTCGAATGGCAACGACGAGTTGCGCGCCGACTCAGATATTGGTACGGTTTGGTTTGTGCTCAGCGACGCGTCCAATGCCCTTCCTGACGAATCCATGCGGGTCCTGATCATGCAAGTCACCACCACGGGCACTGTGGCTGGTACGGTGAATTTCCAGGTTTTGCCCGAGGGACCTCTGGGATTGGGCACAGACGAGGTACGTACGGTGTCGTTCAATGGAGAAGGCGTGTTTTACGACGCTGAATTTGGACCTGTCTTCGGATGTACTGATCCTGCAGCGTGCAATTACAATGAGCTCGCCAGCGACGACGACGGTTCCTGCCTGCAGTTCGACCTTTGTGGTGTTTGCGACGGGCCTGGATTGGCCGAGGGAATTTGCGATTGCGAGGGCAACGTGTTGGACGCGGTCGGAGTTTGCGGCGGCGGATGCATGGAGGATGTGGACGGCGACGGCGTGTGCGATTCGGAAGACGGATGCTTGGATTTGGACGCATGCAACTACCTCGAGCCCAACACCACAGAATGCGATTTCTGCAGCTGTTCGGAAGGGGTCGCAGAGGGCACAGGTTTGGTGCTTGAGACCTTTGCCACGGATGTGGAAGGGGGGCTGACCTGCTACCATCTTTTCCTCGACACCGATTCTTCAGACGACGTGCTGACAGCGGTGTTCGGCAAGGCTGGCGCGCCTTTGGTGATTGCGACCACAGGGACTTGGTTCCATAACGGTGGAAGTCCGTACGATTCTCACTTGAACTTTGGGAACGACGGCCAGGAGTTGTCGTTGCTCGGGAATCCAATAACGTGGTCGGCGTTTGAGGATGGTGCAGGCTTGCTTTTCAACGATGAAGTGGGAGGCGGTTGGACCGTGGATGGCATCCAAGGGGTGTCCGCAGACGCCGAGAGCCGAATCTGGCTGGGGCAGTTGACCACCGAGGGCGACGTTTTCGTTCAATTCCAAGCCCAGATGTTGGCCGGAGGGACCCCCGCTGGTGCGGAGTTGCGTGCGGTTCAGGTTCAGGGGTCGAGCGCATCCAATGCCGCAGACAACGCCTGCGGTTGCACCAATGATCTTGCGACAAATTTTGACCCCTCCGCCGACTACGACGACGGTTCTTGCGAGGGCGTGGCTGAAGGCTGCACCGATTTTGAGGCGTGTAATTATGACGACGCATCAGATGTCGACGATGGGTCTTGCACTTACGCAGAAGATGGATTTGATTGTGAGGGAAACTGTCTGGCGGGTGATGTGGATGGGGACGGCATTTGCGATGCGGTGGACGATTGTGTCGACCTGGAAGCGCCTGTATGGACGTATTTCCCAGCGGACGACACCTTGTCCTGTTCTGACCCCATGCCTGATCCGTCGTTGACGATGCCTGAGGCGTCCGACGATTGCGGTCCTGTGAACGTGGAGTGGGTGGTTGACGGTCCCTTCGAATACCCCTTTGAATGCTTGCAGAGCTACCTCTGTCCTAGGGTTTACCAAGCCACTGATGCGGCGGGAAATACCCTCGTGGACACAGTGATGTTCACGGTGCTCGACCTCGAGGCCCCGTTGTTCTTGCTCCCCACTGAAGACACAATTGCGGTGGATGAACTTGCGGGTGAAATGGTGCCTGCGGCAGAGGCCATGGTGGCGGACGCCTGCGACGACGCAGCCGGATATGAAGTGTTGGAAGATACCTTGAGCAACAATGGCTTGGAGGTGGTCATTCGACGGACGTTCACCGCCTCGGATGCCTGTGGCAACACGTCGGTGTTTGAGCAAACCATTGGTGTGACATTGGCTTTGGAAGGGTGCCTGGATCCAGAGGCGTGCAACTTCGATGAAGTCGCCAATGTGGACGACGGTGCGTGCACCTACGCTGAGGACGGGTACACATGCGACGGTTCTTGCTTGGCAGACACCGACGGCGATGGCGTGTGCGACGAAGACGAAGTTTTGGGATGCACGGATTTGGCGGCAT
>CAJWII010000057.1 GCA_913041065.1 uncultured Flavobacteriales bacterium | reverse complement strand
GCGAGTTCTCCGACCCGCTTGAAAACGGGGTGGGTGAGGTTTGACGCCAAGTTCATCATGGGTGAAGCTAAGGTACTTCTGTACGGCGTGTCATTTCCTGAGGAATGTGAATCGACCGGCTTCGTCAAACGCCACCATCATGGACGGAACGCCGGGGCCTCCGACGTCATCTCTGCGGTGAGCACTAACGTGGTCAACAAGCTTCTTGAGGTCGTCCGGAATGTCATGGAATGACCTTGGGGTGGGTTGTCCTGTGAAATTTGCGCTGGTCGAGGCGAGCGGCCTGTTCAATCCACGAATGACGTAGGCGCTGTAGTCTTCGCGAATGCAACGCACTGCGAGACTCCCGTTGGCGCCTAGCAAAGCAGAAGACACACCCTTGCCTTGGGGGTAGACCACAGTGGTGGGGCGGTCTCCAAGTTCCATGAGATCCCATGCTGCCTCAGGCACTTCGCCCACCAGTTGTTCCACGTGGCCTTCGTCCGCGACCAAGACCAGCACCGGATGGACCGGATGACGTTCTTTGATGGTGTTCATCCGCTGCACGGCCTCGTCGTTGGTGGCGTCGCAGGCGAGTCCCCACACGGTGTCGGTGGCGTGCAACAACACGCCGCCCTGTTTCAGCACACCGACGGCCTGCCTGGCGTCTTTGTGCCAAGCTTCTTCCCGGCGTTTCCTGCCCATGTTCAGCCCTTGTGTTGAGAGAGCCAACCCTCCACGGCTTCGGAAATCCGGCCGTGGGGGTCCCCAGTTGAATCCCCCTTGAAGTCCTTCCCGGTCACTTTTTCATAGAGCTCCACGTAACGCTGGGTGACTGTGGCCAAGAACGCGTCGTCCATCTCTGGCGGGGTTTGGCCTTCAAGCCCCATGAAATTGTGAGACATGAGCCACTCACGGACAAATTCTTTGCTCAGTTGCTTTTGGGGTTCACCCGCGGCTTGCCTGGCTTCGTATCCGTCGGCGTAGAAGTAGCGCGAGCTGTCCGGCGTGTGGATTTCGTCAATGAGCGTAAGTGCCCCGTTCCGCAGCCCAAACTCGTACTTGGTGTCCACCAGGATCAAGCCTTGTTCAGCAGCCATGTCAGTGCCGCGTTGGAAAAGGGCGCGGGTCACCCGAACCAGCTCTGTCCAAAGGGCTTCGGACACGATGCCGCGGGCCAGAATGTCATCAGGGGAGATGTCTTCGTCGTGGCCCTCCTCCGCCTTTGTGGCGGGTGTGATGATGGGCTCAGGGAAGCGGTCGTGCTCTTTCATGCCCTCTGGCATGGGCGCGCCGCACAGCGTCCGATGGCCGGCTTTGTATTGCCTCCAAGCATGGCCAGTCAAGTATCCGCGGATGACCATCTCCAGGCGGATGGGATCGCATTTGTGTCCGACGGTGACGTTGGGGTCGGGTGTGGCCACGTTCCATGTAGGGACGATGTCGCCCACAGCCTTCAAGAAGTGGCTGGCGACGCCATTGAGGACTTGGCCTTTGAACGGAATGCCCCGAGGCATGACCACGTCGAACGCGCTGATGCGGTCGGAGACCACCGCCACCATCAGGTTGTCTCCGATGGTGTACATGTCGCGCACTTTGCCGTGGTAGGCCGCGGTTTGGCCTGTGAAGGAAAAATCGGTGTTGCGAATGGCAGTCATGGGAGAGAGGTCAGTCGTCAATGAATGGATTGGAGGAAGCATGGCGCTTTGCTTCGCGCATTTCGCGCGCGGCGCGCTTGGCTTCCTTTCGGGCTTCGGCCTCTTCGGTTCGTTTGGCGTCATCGGCTTCGAAACGGTCGATGATGGAGCTCACCAGGCGGTGACGAATCACGTCCATTCCCGTGAGTTTGATGGTGGCGATTCCGTCCACGTCTTTCAACAGGCGGAGGGCGTCCAACAAACCAGAGCGCTGGTTGCGGGGCAAGTCCACCTGAGACCCGTCGCCGGTGACGACGAACTTGGCTTCTTTGCCCATGCGCGTCAGGAACATGCGCATTTGGGCCGACGTGGCGTTTTGGGCTTCGTCCAAAATCACAAACGCTTTGTCGAGCGTCCGGCCACGCATGAAGGCCAATGGCGCCACTTCAATCACGCCCTTTTCAAGGTGGTCGGCCACTTTCTCGTATGGGAGCATGTCTGTCAAGGCGTCGTACAAAGGTTGCAAGTAGGGATCCAGTTTCTCTTTCAAATCGCCCGGCAGAAAACCTAAGTTTTCGCCGGCTTCGACGGCAGGACGAGTGAGGATGATCTTTTTCACCCGGCGGTCCTTGAGGGCGGCCACAGCCATGGCCACGGCAGTGTAGGTTTTTCCGGTGCCTGCGGGTCCCACGGCGAACACCATGTCGTGTTCTCTCACGGCGTCGACCAGCCGTTTTTGGTTTGGGGTGCGTGCAGTGACTTTGAGACCTCCAGGGCCATATACGATCACGTCGTCCTTGGAGGCTTGGTGGAAGAAGTCAGATTCGTTGGATTTGGCCAACCTCGCCAGGTCGTCCACGCCGATGGCGTTGTACCGGTCGACATGCCAAAACACCATGCGCATCACTTCCTCAAAACGCCCGAGATCTTCGCGGTCGCCCATCGCCTTCAACGACGTTCCACGAGCCACAATTTTCAACTTCGGGAAATGAACCTGCATGGCTCGGAGGTTCTCGTTGTTGGGGCCCAGAAAGGCCATTGTGTCAAGCCCGTCGAGGGAAAGATTGGATTCTTGCATGTGGAGGACAAAATTAGCTTTCTCACCTTTGCCAACGTGTCTCCAATCACCCTCATCAGCGATTTTGGTCCAGACAGCCTCTACATGGGCATGGTTAAGGGCAGCATCCTTCGGAGAATGCCGGACGCGAGAGTGGTGGATTTGACCCACAGCATTCGCCAATTCGACGCCGTACATGCCGCGTTCGTGCTTCGAGTTTCCATGGACAGTTTTCCTCAGGGCACCGTCCACATCGTCGCCGTGCAATCTCTCGAAACCCCCGACCATCCTCACCGGATTGTGAAGATGAAGGGGCAATACTTCATTGGCGCAGACAGCGGTGTGTTCAAGTCCATGGGGTTGCGCGAGCCTGAGGCCGTCTACGACTTGTCGAACGTCCAAACCGACGCGGATGAACCCACGTTTCCTGAGCGGGCGTTGTTCGTGCCGGCGGCCACCCACCTGGCAAAGGGAGGCATCCCAGAGATGCTGGGACGCCCTGCGGCCCTGTCCAAGCAAGTGGAAAGCCTCAGGCCTGTAGTTGAAGGCAACGCCATCGTGGGGCATGTGAGGCACGTCGATGGCAGGGGCAACTGCATCACAGACATCGACGAATCGCTGCTTCATGAGGTGGGAAAGGGTCGCTCGTTTTACATCAGCATGCGCCGTGCCCGCAGCGACATTCGAACGGTTGGAAAATCCTATTTGGACGGCACGCCTGGAGAACCGGTGGCGGTGTTCAATGCCATGGGGCTACTCGAAATTGCCATTTACATGGGCGGCAACAACTCAGGTTACGGCGGCGCGTCCGACTTGCTTGGCCTCAAGCACCAGGACCCGGTGCGAATTGAGTTCCAATCCTCGATGCTTTGATCGTCAGGGTGGTCAGGCTGACATTCAGCCCCGACACGGTGGATGCTTTCGACACACTCTATGCCCAATTTGAGCCACGTATCCAGTCACAACCAGGATGTCACATGGTTCGGGCGATGAAGGTGTCTGGCCATCCTTGTCAACGCGCGACCTTGAGTTTTTGGAGTGCACAAGACGACCTTGACACTTACCGAAAGTCAGCCTTGTTTGGGGAGGTTTGGCCTGCCAGCAAGGCGCTTTTTGCTGCGCCTCCAGAAGCCCAGTCTTACGAGCTGAATGGCGATGTTCCTGGTGCTATCTTTGACGCGTAGATTCCAATGTGGGCACTCGTTTTGAAAGAAATCCGGAGCTTTTTCAGCTCCTTGATGGGGTACACCGTCGTGGCGGTGTTCCTTCTTTTCACCGGCCTGTTTTTGTGGATCTTCCCAGGTGCCTGGAACGTGTTGGACAGCGGGATGGCTTCCATGGGCTCCTTTTTTGCTCTGGCTCCCTGGATTCTGATGTTTTTGGTGCCTGCCGTGACCATGAGGTCCTTCGCGGAGGAGCAGAGGCAGGGCACACTTGAATTGTTGCTGACACGCCCCTTGTCTGAGGGGCAGGTGGTTTTGGCCAAATTTTTTGGCACCTGGGCTGTCTCCGTGGTCGCACTTTTGCCTACGCTGTCTTATGTGGCGGTCATCGGGATGCTCGGAAAGCCTGCGTGGAACGTGGATCTGGGCGCGGTGTGGGGCAGTTATTTGGGCTTGGTGGTGTTCTCTGGGGCTTTGACTGGCTTGGGACTTGTGACGTCTTCGCTGACAACCCAGCCTCTTGTTTCTTTCCTTTTGGCCGTCGTGGCTTCTCTGGTGTGCTATATGGGGCCAGGTGCCATGGCGGATTTCTCAGTGTTGGGTTCGTGGGAACACCTCGTCGTGCAGCTTGGCATGCAGGCCCACTTTGACGCCATGAGCCAAGGGCGATTGGATTCGCGGGACGTGTTGTATTTCATCTCATGGATGGTCTTGTCGTTGCTTGTGGCGAGGTTTGTGTTGGCCATGAGGCGAGGCCGGTTGGTGCGAGAGGGCACTTCGTTGGTGCTGTCCACGGCCATTCTTGGTGTCGTGATGGTGCTGGGACAATTGGTGCACGGTGCCTTGGATTTGACTGCGGAGAAGCGACATACGCTTGCCGATGGAACACGCCAATTGTTGGAGGGGCTCCAGGACGACGTGTTGATCACGTGCTACTTGACGGGTGAACTGCCACGAGAGTGGCGGAGGCTTGAGGGGGAGATGGAGTCGTTGTTGCAGCGAATGTCTCGCGCGAGTGACGGAAAACTAACCTACCAATTCGTTGACATTTATGCGATTGACGACCCCCTGACGGTTGGACAAAACGAGCAAGCTCTCTACGAGCGCGGCCTTCAATTCACGCGCATCGCCTTTGAAGAAAACGGCTTGCAGTCGTTCAAGACCGTGTGGCCTGGTGCCATGTTGTCTCACCGAGGCGAAGAATCTCCAATTCAGTTTTTTGGGAGCGAGGTGCCTCAGACGGACGAGGTCATGATTCAAGGGTCCATCAACACCATGGAATACCAACTGGCGGCGGGGATTCGCAAAGGCACGTCGTTTGAACCCAAGAGCATCGCCATCCTGGAAGGGCATGGGGAGCTGGAGGATTTGGCGATGGCGGATTTGGTGGCCACGCTTGAAAAGGACCACCTCGTGGCCCGCGTCGAGTTGGATGGGAGGCTGAATGTGTTGTCCGAGAAGTTGGAAGGGATGAAGCACCGCAGCAACCGTTACGATTTGCTTGTGGTGGCGAAGCCGGATTCCATGTTCTCCAACAAAGACAAGGTCATCCTCGACCAGTTCCTGATGAACGGCGGTCGCATCTTGTGGATGGTGGATCCTGTCCAGACCGATCTCGACAGCCTTCGGGCGGCGAACGAGACGTACGGCGTGGAGAACAACATCGGGTTGTACGAACAGCTGTTTGACTACGGGGTGCGCCTCAACCGCAACCTGATCATCGATCCGCAATGTGCGCCCATCATGTTGGACGCCGGCCCCAACGGCAACCAGCGTCAGATGCGGTTGTTCAACTGGTATTTCGCCCCCTTGGCTATGCCATTTGGCTCGGGGCATCCCATCACCAACAACCTGGACCCCATTCACTTTGATTTTGTGTCGTCACTGGATCTGGTGGACACCCAGTCTGAAGTGACGTCCACGGTGCTTCTGGCCTCGAGTGCCAGGGCCAAGGCATACCGCACGCCAGTCCGGGTGTCCAGCAGCATTGTCGACCTCGACCCCGTGTACTTCTCAGAAGGCAACACGCCGAACGCACCCTTTGCAGCGTTGCTTGAGGGCAAGTTTCGTTCGCACTTTGCCCAAACGTTGCCAGACGCATTGAGAAGCTCGGATGATTTTGCCTTCAGGGAGCGCAGCGCGCCCACGGCCATGGTGGTTGTGGCTGACGGCGATGTGGCCCGCAACAAGTTCAGGTCCGACGGGCGGATTTTGCCTTTGGGATACGACCGAAATGCGGGCCGCGTGGTCTACGACAACAAGGAATTCTTGCTCAACACCGTGAACTATTTGCTTGAAGAGGACGCCCTGATCAGCGTGCGATCAAGGACCATCGAATTGCGTTCATTGGACAGCGCTGAGGTCCAGTCCCGCCGCCAAGCATGGCAATTCGTGGCGGTGGGTATGCCCCTGCTTCTCGTGCTGCTGAGCGGAGGCGTCTTTTTGGCCCTGCGCAGACGCACTTACGCCGTCCCTTTGAATTGAAAACCATGCATTCGAACCTTCGCATTCTCTACGTCTTGATCTTCATCACAGCGGTGACTGGAGGGGTGTGGTTGTACACCCAGCCTGCAGGACAACTCGCGTCCATTGAAGGCACAGACTTTGCCGTGGACGACACCTCGACGGTTGACAAGATTTTCATTGCGGACATGGACGGCAAGTCCGTCACCTTGACCCGGCCGGAACAAGGCAAATTGTGGGACTTGAATGGGCGATTTAAGGCGCGTGAAGATGCTCTGAACCTGCTTTTGAAAACCTTCAAGCGTGCGGCGATTCAGGGTCCTGTGGCCAAGGCAGCGGAACCGAATGTTGTGCGTTTGATTTCTGCCCGTGGCAAGAAGGTAGAGGTGTACCAAGGGGGCGACACCCCGGTGAAAACATGGTACGTGGGCACGGCGACCCCAAGCCACACGGGTACGTACATGGTGCTCGAGACACCTGAAGGCCGCGGGTCGAAGCCATACGTGGTGCACATGGAGGGATTCACGGGCTACCTCAGCACCAGGTTTTTCACATCAGAACGGGACTGGCGGTTTACCGGCTTGTTCAACTACCCCAAGCGCAGCCTGGCGCGTGTGGAAGTCCGAAACTTGGACGAATTCGGTCAATCCTACGTGTTGTCCTCGGAACAGGGAGGAGTTCTGGAACTTCGAGATTTGGAAGGCAATCCTCAGGCTTATCGCGACACCTCCGGTTTGAGACAGCATTTTCTCCGATTCAAAAAGGTGCACTTGGAAACGTACGAGTCAAGATTGGACGAGGCCGTTGAAGACAGTTTGCGCTCGGCGACCGGGGCGTTTGAATTGTCGACGTGGAACAAGCTGGGTAAGCGCTCCATGGTTAAGGTCCATTGGAAGCCTGGAATTGACGCGGTTACCGGAGATGCGGAGAACGACTTGGAGCAATTGTACGGTGTGACCGAAGAGGGGGAAGTGGTGCTGCTTCAGCGCTTTGTGTTCGACCCCTTGATCCGAGGGCTGTCGGAACTCACTGTGCCTCAGATTGCACCAGTTGCGTCAGCTGGGTTGCCCATGCCGACCAACTGAACTTGTCTTTCACCGCCCTGAATGCCATGGCTTGGTCGGCAGGTTGTGCGTGCCAAGGGGCTGACAATGCTTCGGCCAACGCCAGGGGCCGATCGGGTGGGACCAAGCGGCCTGTCAGATTGGGCACGATGCTCGTCCCCAAGTCTCCGACGTCGGAGGCCACCACGCGTTTCTCGTGGTGCAAGGCCAACGCCGTGACCCCGCTCTGGGAAGCATCTAAGTAGGGCAAAACCACGTTGTCGCAGGCCTGCATGAACACCGGCACGAGGTTGTCAGGGATGAACTCAAGGTGAAGTTGGACGCGGTCCTGAAGTCCGTGCTCGTCGATTTGGGCTTGGTAGACAGACCAGTTCTCATAGCATTCCCCAGCGACAAGAAGCTTGTGGTGTGATGGCAAATGTCTCAGCGCGTCAATCAACACGCCCAGCCCTTTGTAGGGTCGAATGAGCCCAAAAAAGAGGTGCGCAACATCTCCTTCCGAGAGCCCCAATTGCCTGCGCGCCTCCTGGGAACTGGGGCCTTTGGGGAAATGCTCGTACTGGGGATGAAACAGGGTCGCAGGGTTCCATGATTTGAGCTTGGCGCTCACGTGGCTGCTCAACGTGACCACACGGTCGCAGGCCCCGAGAAATCGCTTGGTCAAAACAGCTTCCCAAGCTTTGCCGTCGTGTGAATTGGCGTTGTGCATGACGGCAACCACTTGTCGGACGCCCTGTTGTTTGGCGTGCTTGGCCACGGAAGTGAGGGCTGGCGCCAAGGCTGCGTGCCAAAAAGGAAGCAGCAGCAAGTCCACGTTGTGCTGTTTTCCGAAATCCCGTCCAGTCCGCTTCCAGGATGCGGGAGAGATGCTGTCCAAGGTGGCGGGCATGCTTGCGTCTGCGATGGATTTTCCAGGCTCGAATTGGGTCTTGCCAGGAAACAAAAGCGCTGGATACTGCCTTGACCATGTCGTGCAATGCACGTTGTGTCCTGCCTGTTTCAACGATTGAGCCATGGCGTCGTTGAACTGCGCAATGCCTCCGCGGTAAGGAGTAAAGGTGGAAACGATGCCGATGCGCATGCGTGCAATTTGGGGCAGGAAGGCGTCTGTGGCAACTTATCTTCGACGCATGAACGCGTTTTTGGTTGACGGCGTGAGGACGCCCATTGGCAACTTTGGAGGCACCTTGGCCCCTGTACGGACAGACGACTTGGCCGCCCACGTGTTGGCCGAATTGATGCGCCGCAATCCCTCGCTTGACCCTTCTATGATCGGAGACGTCTTGATGGGGTGTGCGAACCAAGCTGGAGAAGACAACCGCAATGTGGCGCGAATGGCGTCCTTGCTGGCTGGGATTCCGCAGGAGGTTCCGGGCGAAACGGTGAACAGATTGTGCGCCTCAGGATTGGCCGCAGCGACCCACGCCTCCCGGATGTTGCACGTTGGAGATGCATCCGTGGTGGTGGCCGGTGGGGTGGAGCATATGACACGCGGTCCTTGGGTCATGAGCAAGACGAGCAAAGCCTTTGGCCGAGACATGACCTTGCACGACACAAGCTTCGGCTGGCGTTTCATCAACCCCAAACTCCAAGAAGTTTATGGGACTGAGGGGATGGGTCAAACGGCAGAAAACCTGATTGAGTTGCATGGCATTTCGCGGGCAGACCAAGATGCGTTCGCCCACGCCAGTCAGATGAAGGCCGCAGCGGCCGAAAAGGAAGGCCGACTCGCAGAAGAAATTGTTCCCGTGTCCATTCCCAGGAGGAAGCAAGACCCGTTGGTGTTTGCTCAGGATGAATTCATCAAGCCAGACACGACGTTGGAGGTGTTGTCCAAGCTTCGGCCAGCGTTCCGGAAGGACGGAGGCGGCTCGGTCACGGCTGGAAACGCAAGCGGTTTGAACGACGGTGCGGCCGCCTTGCTGATGGCCAACGAGGCAGGACTCAAGTCCCAGGGCCTGGAGCCATTGGCAGAAATCGTCTCCTCTTCGGTGGTGGGGGTTCCGCCGCGCATCATGGGCATTGGCCCAGTTGAAGCGTCCAACCTCGCGCTTGCCAAGGCAGGTCTGGGTTGGGACGACATGGACGTCATTGAGTTGAATGAGGCGTTTGCAGCCCAAAGCCTGGCCTGCATTCGAAGCTGGGGATTGGAGGACCGCGACGCACGCATCAATCCGAACGGCGGGGCCATCGCCCTTGGACACCCCCTCGGCATGACAGGCGCGCGCATCCTCTTGGCTGCGGCGCGGCAATTGAAACGATCAGGGGGCAAGCATGCCCTTGTCACCCTGTGCATTGGCGTTGGGCAAGGCTACGCCGTGGTGATACGAAACGCTTCGGCATCATGACGTATTCCTTTCGCGGCATGGTGCCCGTGGTGCATCCGAGTGCGTTTGTGCATCCTCAAGCCTCCCTCATTGGGCACGTCACCGTGGGGGAAGATTGTTATGTGGGACCCCATGCAGTGCTGCGGGGAGATTGGGGCAAGATTGTGTTGAAGCGAGGGGTCAATGTGCAGGAAGGTTGCGTACTTCACATGTTTCCTGGGACGACGGTCCTTTTGGAGGAAAGCGCCCACATCGGACACGGTGCCATGGTGCATGGTGCGCACATCGGAAAGAACTGCTTGGTAGGCATGAATGCCGTGGTGATGGACGATGTTCGCCTGGGGGAAGGTTGTGTTGTGGGGGCGTTGGCCATGGTCAAAGCGTCTACGTTGTGGCCGGACAGATCGTTGATTGTGGGCAACCCGGCCATCCTCAAGGGTGAGGTCAGCGACTTCATGTTGCAGCACAAGTCTGAGGGGACAGCCCTGTACCAGGACTTGCCTGCCGATGCGCATGCCAACTTGGAGGAGGTGGAGCCGTTGCCAGCTGAACCGGCGAATCGTGTGGAGGACTTTCCCGTATTTGACGCTTGGCACAAGCGTAAAGATCAAGCCTGAGTCATGGGGCGAAATGGGCGTCGGATCCAGTCGTTTCAGCAGTTTGACGTCGCTGACGACCAGTGTGGCATGAAGGTGGGCACCGACGCGCTCGTCCTGGGGTGTTGGGCAGGAGAGGGCATGGAGGGGCTTGCGCGAATTCTTGACATCGGGACAGGGTCTGGCATTTTGGCCCTGATGCTCGCCCAACGCCATGAACAAGCTGAGGTCGAGGCGGTGGAGTTGGAGCCCGACGCAGCCAAGCAGGCAGCTGCGAATGTCGCTGCCAGTCCATTCAGCGAACGAATTTCAGTGCATGCGATGGCGATTCAGGCTTGGACCGGGGACCTGGTGGACCTGGTGGTGTGCAATCCTCCCTTTTTTCACAACCATCCCAAGAGTCCGGAGCGCAAGAGAAATTTGGCCCGACACGACGACACGTTGCCGTTGCGCGTGCTCTTCTCAGAGGCCAAGCGGGTGACCCATGAGGCAGGGGTCTTTCAATTTGTGTTTCCAACGGAGAGGGCGGAAGAGGTGCGCTCTTTGGCTGAGAAAGAAGGTTGGTTGTTCATGCAACGCATTTCCTTGGCATGGAGTGACATGCATGAACCTATCCGAGACCTGTGGACATGGACCAAGGGGACCCATCTGGCACTCCAGCCCAAGTCGGAACTCAGGCTGATGCAAGATCCGAACACAGGGACTTGGTCTTCATGGCTGAAGCCCAGTCTGTCCAATTTTTTGATGAACGAGCCCGGAAGCTGAGACGGGTCACTCAGCAGCCGAGCACTTGCCGCAATTTGTCCACTTGAGCTTGCCACAAGTCTTTGGCGTCCTCCACTTCGTCCTCGTCCTCGGCGAAGTCGGTGATGACCAAGGCATTTTCACCTGTCAACTCGTCCACCCGAATCCTCAGTTCGAAGAAGGTGTCGAGCCCTTCTTCTTCAGCCTCGAGCCACCGGAATTTGACGAACTCGTCTTTTTTCTTGGAGACCAAACGCGCAGATTCCTCACTTCCATCCCAGAAGAAAATGTGAACGTCCTTTTTGATGTTCACGTCATCACAGAACCACTCTGCCAGTCCAGAGGGGGTGCTGATGCAATTGTACAGCACGCCTTTGGAGCTGTTCAAGGGGATTTCAAGTTGGAATTTCACGATGTCTGTGGTGATGCTCATGGATGGTCTTTATTAAGTAACCCTGCCTCAACAATTCCATGTGGTAAGGGTTCACAAGTTAAGGCACGAATTGGCCATTTCGAGCCACAAAGGTCTTGTGACTTGCCAAAACTTGCTATCTTTGCGCCCCTTTTGGCGGGGTAGCTCAGCTGGTTAGAGCGCAGGATTCATAATCCTGAGGGCGGGGGGT
>CAJWII010000056.1 GCA_913041065.1 uncultured Flavobacteriales bacterium | reverse complement strand
GACAGCGTGGCCGATGACCGTCAGCTTGGGGTGGTTGCGCACCTTCTCGTAATCGTCTTGCTTGATCGTGAAGAGGAGTTCGTAGTCCTCGCCGCCGCTGAGCATGCACAAGGTGGGGTCGAGGTTGAACTCGCGCGCCGTCTCGTACACTTTGGGGTCGATGGGCAGCTTGTCTTCGTACACCTTGAAACCCACGCCCGAAGACGTGCCCAGATGCAGGACTTCGCTGGCCAGACCGTCGCTGATGTCGATCATCGACGTGGGTTTCAATCCCAAATCGCCCGCCTCACGGACAACGTCCACACGCGCCTCAGGCTTGAGTTGACGCTCCAACAAGTATGCGAAGTCCTCCAACTCAGGCTGGGCCGTAGGAGCCGCTTGAAACACGCTCTTTTCCCGTTCCAAAATCTGCAGGCCCATGTACGCCGCACCGAGGTCTCCACTGACCACCAACAAGTCGCCATCGCCTGCACCGTCGCGTCCCACCACAGCATCAGGTTCCACGAGGCCCATGGCCGTGACAGCCAAGGTCAAGCCAGATGCAGTGGCGGTGGTGTCGCCCCCCACCAAGTCCACTTTGTAGACCTCGCAGGCCAATCGAATGCCGGCGTACAACTCCTCCACGGCTTCCACAGAAAACCGATTGCTCAAGCCCAAGCCAATCACAACTTGGGTGGGCACCGCGTTCATCGCACAGATGTCGGACAAATTCACAACCACGGCCTTGTAGCCAAGGTGCTTCAGCGGGACGTAGCTCAAGTCGAAGTGAATGCCTTCGCACAACATGTCGGTGCTGACCACCACGCGCTTGCCCATGGGGTCAAGAACCGCGCCGTCGTCCCCCACGCCACGAAGCGTGGAAGGTTGTTGGTGGGTCAATTCTTTGGTCATTCGGCCGATCAAGCCAAACTCCCCCAAGTCACTGATTTCCGTGCGTTCCATGCCGCGAAGGTACGCCACGGACTGGGCTGGATTCAGCCCCGGATGATCTTGGCGATTTCGTCGTCAATGGCCATGTCGTGCGGCTTCGGCAACTTCCAAATGGTCAGCAAATCTTCCGTTTGGTCCACAATGGCTGAGGGACCCATGGCGGCGATTTGGTCGGTCGTCAGCGTGCCGTCGTCCACCAGGACCGTCCAGCCACAACCGAGGTTCTTGGCGTCTGCCAACCCAATGGCTCGGCTGGCCACTTTGGCCACATGACGCACGTCATCCACACCACACCTTTTCATGCATTCCAAAACCATGTCCGGACCAGGGGTGGGGCGCTCCACTTCCTCGGACAACACCAAGGCCGAGAAAGGCGGTGTTTCATCCCAACCGAAGCGCCGCAAAAGCGGCTTGATCACAACGGCGTCGAGGGTGGTGGTCACGGCCACTTGGACCCCCACAGCGTGCCAAATTTGACACATCCTTTGAATCCCTTGGGCAGGCTGAATGCCGTCCGCGTATTTCACAAGCCGCATCAACTCTTTCACCGCCAAATCATGAATCGACTGGACCGATCCAAAGTGAGGCGACTCGGAAGGATGAAGCCACCGCAAAATGCGCTCCACCCCCACAAGGCCAGGGAATCCAATGGCGATGCTCGCCACGTCTTCGTCGATGGTTTCGCCATGCGCTTGGAACGCCGCAGCCAGCGCACCCCTCACCGCTCGGTCGTGCTCGACCAAGGTGCCGAGCAGGTCCATCACAACAAGTTTGGGGCAATGGGTCAAGTTGGTTCCCGCCGCATCTGGTGCAGTCATGGACCAAAGAACCGCCATCAAGGCCAACCTCCTGTCAACCCCGAATTGGCCTTTCGTCACCTGGAGGTTGCCAAATTGTTGCCTCGCCAGGCTAGAGGCTTACGCCGAAATGCCGACGACCACCCCCTCAAAATGGAGGTCCAACCCGGCCAGCGGGTGGTTGAAGTCCACGTGCACGAATTCCGCTTCCACGTCGACCACCACGCCCACGATTTCTTGGCCTTCGTCGTCGCTCATGGGCACCACTTCGCCCACCCGCATCACCTCCTCGTCCAGTTTTCCGTCCACCATGAAGGTCGACTTGGGCAGCGCCACCACCGCGTCGTCGGTTTCGTCGCCGTACGCGTCGTTGCATGCGATGTGAATCTCAAAAGGCTCCCCGATGCGCTTGCCGATCAAGGCCGCTTCAAACGCTTCAAGCGCTTCTTCCTGGCCCACGGTGAACACGAAGGGGGTTTCCTCGTTGCACGACTCAAGCTCTTCTCCTTCGGGGCCCTCTGCCCGCAAGGTGTAAGCCACTTCCACCTGAACGCCTGGCTGCACTTCTTTCATGGTGCGAAAGTACTGCTAACTTCGAGGCATGGACTGGAAAACGCTGCTGACTTCCTTGGCCTTCGGGGCGCTCATGTGCCCTGTGTTGGCCCAAAACCAATCCCTTCCTCGACTCCACCACATGGACCCCAAAGGACGGCAACCCTTCCTCGTCCAAGGGTGCCACGCCGACGTGTGCAGCCACGAGGCGGGCCCACGTACCAAGGTGCTTCCGCTTGCCCAGAACCACGACATGGGGCCAAGCATCGCCCGCAGCGACAGCTTTGACGTCCAGCACTACGACCTGTTCCTGGACGTCACCGACTATGCAGGACAGCATCTGGACGCCCACGCCACCATCGACTTCACCGTGTTGCAAGACGGCGGCAGCCGCGTGTGGTGGGATTTGGTGGCCGCATTTGACGTGGACAGCTTGACCTGGAACGGCGATCCAATCGGCTACTCCCAATGGGGCGACGAGCTGCACGTCGACGCGCCAGAAGCGATGGCCTCTGGCGAGGCCGTGACCTTGGACGTGTGGTACAGCGGACAGCCAGGGGACGACCCGTACTGGGGCGGCATGTACTACGCCAGCGATTTGGTCTACAACCTGGGCATTGGACTCACTTCCATCCCGCCCAACTACGGCCGGGTGTGGTACCCGTGCTTCGACAACTTCGTGGAACGCGCCACCTACACCTACCACATCCAAAGCGCCGACGGGCGACGCGCACACAACCAGGGCCACCTCGTGGAAGAGGTCCAACTTGGCGGTGACACCATGCGCTCCACTTGGGCCTTGGACCACCCCATTCCCACCCACCTGAGCGCCATCGCCGTGGGCCCATACGTCGACCACGACTACGTTCACACCGGGGCGTACGGCGACATCCCAGTCCGCCTCACCTCCAAGGCCGGCGACACCAACCTCATGCAGACCAAATTCGCGGAGCTCTCCTACGCCATCGACGCCTGCGAGCATTGGTGGGGCCCGTACGCCTGGGAGCGCATCGGCTATGTGCTCACCACGGACGGCGCCCTGGAGATTCCCACCAACATCGCCTACCCCAGATCCATGATTGAGCAAGGGCTCTTCGCCAACGGAGACCTCTTCGCACACGAACTGGGGCACCACTGGTGGGGTGATTTGGTGGCCCCAACCATCCACAACCACATGTGGTTGAAGGAAGGGCCGGCGGAGTACAGCAGTCACCTTTTTGTGGAGTGGAAAGACGGCCACGAGGCGTTTGTGGACGTGGTGAAGGACAACCAACAATTCGTCCTGGAAGAATGCCACATTCAGGACGAGGGGTTCCATCCCCTGTCGCCCATGCCTGACGCCGAGATCTACGGCCGGCACACGTACTACAAGGGGGCGAGCATCTTGCACAACCTGCGCGCCTACCTCGGCGATTCCCTGTACCGCCAGTCCATGCAAAACGTCATCGCTGCGCGGTTCGACAGCCACATGGACGTCACCGACTTCGAGGTGTTGCTCGAAGAAGCGAGTGGCGAGGATTTGACGCCCTTTTTCGACGCCCAAGCCCTGCAACCCGGGTTCAGCACATGGGTCGTGGACAGCGTCAACACCGCCCCAGACAACGGCTGTTTCGCAACCACGCTGCACCTGCACCAGAAGCTTCGTGCTTGCACCGGATTCCACAACAACGAACCCCTGGACCTCACCGTCTGGGACGCCAACTGGGACACCACGCTTGTGCACGCCCGGGTGGGCGGAGAGTTCGACAACATCACATTCTGGCACGAAGAACCCCACGTGCTGCTGGGACTCAACGCCGACGGCAGGCTGAACCAGGGTCGTCTTGACCACACGTTCGCCATCACAGAGCCCACGGGCCTCACCAGCGTGCCTTGGGTGGACATGCGCGTCGGGTGCGACGCCATTCCTGAGGGCGACAGCGTCTTGGTGCGCGTGGAACACCACTGGGCGGCACCAGACGAAGGTCCTGCCGCACCGTACGTGGAAGCGTTGAGCGACAGCCACTTCTGGGTGGTGGACGGAACATGGGAAGATGGCGCCCCCAACGCGCCTCACCTGGACGCCCGGCTGACCTACGTCGGAAACGACGAAAACGACCTCGACCACGGGCTGTACGGCGACACGGAAGAGGGTGGGTTTTTGGCTTGGCGCCCTCGCGCAGGCGCCCCGTGGGTCCAACATCCACACTACACCTGGCAAGCAGGGTCCTTGGCCAACGGCAGTGGCGTGTTCAAAATTGCCAAACTTTTGAAAGGCCAATACGCCTTCGCCAAAGGCAACGTCTCTGTCGGATTGGAGGAGCACGAGTTTCTCGCGCAAGACATGGATTTGACCGTCTGGCCCAACCCCGCCTCGGACGTGGCGGACGTTCAAGTGAGCTTGCCTGGATTCACACCCAGCTGCGTCGCGCGGATGGCCGCATTTGATGAGGCAGGCCGTCAGGTTTGGGACAACTCAGGATGGACCAACCGGATCGCTGTCGGCACCTGGGCTCCTGGACTCCACACCCTGGTGGTGGAGGGCACAGAGGGTCAAACCTGGACGTCCTCCCTCGTCGTCACGGGGCGGTCGCGTTGAGCGGCAACAACCTGGACCGGCGAACGACGCCTTCCACTTCGCGGATGTAGGGGCGCTTGTCGAAGTAAGGCGCGTAGGCGTAGCCCTCGACGGTGATGAGCCTGCCTCGCGCCTCGTCCACGATCGTGAGGCTGTAAAATGGGCCGCCCATGAAGTCGTTCTCCATCTTCCAAAGGCCGCGCACCTCCAGGGCGAAGTGGCCGTCGAATTCCACCTCCTCGTACGAAGGGAAGAACCGATGCTCTGTCACCATGTGGCTGCCTGGCGTCGGGCCCGGGACATGCGTTTTGGTGATGGCGTCCCGGCGATTCAACACGTGCTCGAGGCTGAGCTGCTCGGGGCTCGTGTAGGGCTCGCTGTGGATGAAAAAGCCTTGTTGGATGTCGTGGTTGTCCCCGCCTTTGAGTCGTGTCAATTGACGGTCCACCCACCAGAATTCTTCCGCCTTCTTTGCAATGCGGGCGTCCTTGGGCCACAGGCCCTGCAAACCCCATTTCCCTGCCACTTCGCGGGCGATCACTTCGTTGGGAGACAGCGCCACGATGTCGGCGAAGCGCTTGGCCTCCTCCGCGTGCAACAGGCTGACCATTTCCCCGGCGCGCGACGCCACGACCTCCGCCAACGCCTCTGAGGTACGCGCCTTGGCCACCATGTAGACTTGTCCGCGGCTGTACTTACTGCGGTAGAAGGTGAAGGTTGGTTCTTGGGTGTCGATTCGATCCGCCACCTGCAAGATCAAAATGTTGCGGTGCGGCTTCCAGAACCTGTCAAACAGCTCCGGTTCCAAATGCACCACGTCCATCAGCGGTTCGTACTGTGGAAGCACCGGGTACGGCTGTGCCATCACGGCCTGCAGCGTGTCGCCCGCCGCGCCGTTCCAGACGTCCAACTCCGCCACCACAACCAGCTCCCCTGCCGCACCAACCCTGCCGGGCAAGGCCACGCGCGCCGAGTCTCCAGCACAGGAGGCCACAGCGAACCACGCGCCCACGGCAAGCGCCCACATTGCGGGCCGCTTAAATCTTGTTGGGGTCGGCATGGATGATGAGTTTTTGACCCACGCGGATCATGGACGAATTCAAGTCGTTCCAAGCCTTCAGCTGGGACACACGCACGCCATGCTTCGACGCGATTGTCCCCAACACGTCCCCACTTTTCACGCGGTACACCACAGGCTCGGGCTCGTATTTGATTTCGGGGGTCAGCTCCGGCCTGTACGCTCGCATCGCCTTCTCTTGGGCCAAAAATTCAGCCACGCCCGACACTGGCCAACGGATGGGAAATTGTTCGTCTGGCCCAGGTACGATGCCCAGACGGTACATGGGGTTTAGGGCCGCGACCTCCGACTCCGTGAGGGAGGTGACGGCCGCCATTTGGTCGAACCTCAACGGCCCCTGCACCATCAACGTGTCCACACTCAAACCGCTTGGGAGCGTGTTTTGTGGGAAAATGCCGTGGTCGGCGTGGTGCTCCATGAGGTACACCACGGCGATGAAATTGGGCACGTAATTGCGGGTCTCGCGGGGCAAAAACGGACGGACTTCCCAGTAGTTGGTCTTCCCACCTGACCGGCGAATCGCCTTGTTCACGTTGCCAGGGCCGGCGTTGTACGCCGCAAGCGCGAAGTACCAATCGTCGTACATCCTGTGCAACCGGCTCAAATGACGGCAAGCCGCCTCCGTAGCCCGACGGGGGTCCTTCCGTTCGTCCACGAAACCATCGATGCGCAACCCCTCGGCCTTGGCCGTGTAGTACATGAATTGCCATAGTCCGCGGGCTCCCGCCGGCGAACGCGCCTCCGGATTCAAGCCGCTCTCCACCACGGCGAGGTACTTCAACTCCATGGGCAACTCCTCCCGGTCCAAGACTTCCTCAAACATCGGGAAATACATGGCCGACCGACCGAGCATGGTGCCCAGGTGCCTGGTTCGCTTCGTGCCGTAGGTCTCAATGCGACGCTGGGCGATGGGATTCCAGCGCAAGTCCAAGCCGCTCGTTTGGTCCAACAGCGCCATGCGTGCGGCCACAGAGGCCGAATCCAATCCGGCTCCCACAGGGGGCACACCGACATTCTCCACCGCCCACAGCGACGTGTCTGAACTGATGCAATGAGCCGTGCTGCACCACTCCGCCCATTGCCGCTCCCAATCCACGACAATGTCCCGGGGCACGCTGTCCACAGACAACGAATCCGATTGGGCCATCGCAGACGCCAACCCCACAATTCCACCCAGCCACGTCCACGTGACGACCGCGACGCGCATCAACCTTCCTTGTCGGTGCTGTCGGATTTGTCCTGGCTTCCGTTGGAAGCGTCTTTAAATTCCTTCATGCCTTGGCCCAAACCGCGCATGAGTTCCGGGATTTTGCGTCCGCCAAACAGCAGCAAGACGACAAGAGCGATGAGAAGAAGTTGTGTTGGACCGACTGCACCCATGATGAGAAGATTTGAAGCGAAGTTCTGAAATCCTTCCCAGTTCCCAACACCCAAGGTCTCAAGCCGTCAACGGCATGTTGTCGATGAGTCGCACACCCTCCACTTCCGCCGCCACCACCACATAGGGCCTGGCCTCCTGACCTCTCCCCTTCCAAGGTTCAAACGTGAGTGCATCCAAGACGTCGAGGTACTCCAGCGTCACAGCGGGGTTGGCTGTCAGGGCAGCTCGTTGCGCTTTCACGGCCTGGACTACCCCCCCATCCTGCGCGCCCCTTTGCACCGCGAGGAGCGCCTGGTGCAGGGCCAAGGCGGACGTTGCGCCCTGCACGCTCAACCGGGCGTTTCTCGAGCTCATCGCAAGGCCAGACGGCTCGCGCACAAGGGGGGCGACCACCACCTTCAGCCCTGGGTGCCAGTCCTTGGCCAGTTTCTCAATCACCCCGACCTGTTGCAAATCCTTTTCGCCAAATACTGCCAGGGTTGGCTGCACTGCCTGAAACAACAGGTCCACCACTGCCACCACGCCGTCGAAATGGCCCGGGCGTCGTGCACCCTCATAGGCATGGGTGAGGGCCCCCCAATTCACCGGGATCGCTTCGGGTTGCCCGCCGTAAAGTGCCTCCGGCGAGGGCGCAAACACGGCATCCGCGCCTGCCGCTTGGGCTTTGTCCATGTCGCCCTCCAACGTCCGAGGATACGTCTCGAAATCCTTGGCATTGTTGAACTGGGTGGGGTTGACAAGGATGGATACGACCACCACTTCAGACTGGCGTTTGGCCAGTTTGATCATGCTGGCGTGCCCCTCGTGCAACGCCCCCATCGTGGGCACAAAACCGGTGACCTTCTCATGCCAGACCAATGAGGCTTGCCAATTGGCCAGGGCGTCCAGCGACTGCAAAAGAACCATGTGGAGGGGGTCTGAACGGGCTGAAACCCGCCGTTTTACTTGGATTTTAGGGCGAATTTACCTATCTTGGACGTTCGTTTTACTCTTGACATGACCGGAATGAGCAAGCCACGCGTCCTCTACATCTCTCAGCACCTGACTCCTTACCTCCCTGAAACACCCATGAGCCATGTCTCTCGGATGTTGCCCCAAGGAACCCACGAGAAGGGCAAAGAGATTCGCGTTTTCATGCCTCGTTTTGGCAAAATCAACGAGCGCCGTCACCAGCTCCATGAGGTCATTCGCCTCAGCGGCATGAACCTCAACGTGGACGACACAGACCACCCCTTGATCATCAAGGTGGCGTCCATTCCCACCGCCCGTATTCAGGTTTATTTCATCGACAACGACACCTACTTCAAGCGCAAGGCGGTCCTGCATGACGACGACGACAAGTTCTTCGAAGACAACGACGAGCGCAGCATCTTCTTCGTGCGAGGCGTGCTGGAAACTGTTCGTAAATTGGGATGGGCACCGGACATCATCCACTGCACGGGCTGGATGTCAAGCTTGGTCCCCACCTACCTCAAACACGTGTTTGCCGACGAGCCTTACTTCGAAAAGGCCAAAATCATTTACCATGTCTTCGACGAAGGGTTTGACGGCGAACTCGACCCGCGCATGGCAGAGAAAGCTGTGGCGCAAGGCATCCCTGCCGAGGCGTTGGCCGGCATAGCCAACCCCACCTTCGACAACCTCAACAGCCTGGCAATGGAAGGTGCAGACGCCATCATCGTCGGCTCGGAAACCCTGACCGACGCCACGCAAGCCACTTTGGGCATCATGGACAAGCCCATTTTGACGTACCGCGGGGAGGAGGGCTTCACCGGCGAAATCAACACCTTCTACGACGCCATCCTCGAGGGAAAAACTGAGGCTGTCGCGGAGTAACCAAGTTCTTCCTGAACTTCGTGGCTTCATGACAAGGAACCACTCCCGCATCCACCCGACAGTCTGGTTGTTTTTTGGATGTCTTTTGATCGTGCTTTGGGGTTGCACCAAACCCCAAACCGACATAGGCCTGGGGCTCAGACCGCCCACCGACTCCCTTCAAGTTCGTGTCATCGACACCACGACTGTGGTCTTCCAAACCGTGCGTGAAGACAGCTTGGAGACCGACGAGCTCAGCACCGGACTCCTCGGCCAAGTGCACCTCCCTGGATTCAGCCAACTCACCGCCGGGCTTGTGACGCAACTCCGGTTGTCGGCCACCGACATCAACTTTGGGGTCAACCCCGTCGCAGACAGCATGTTCCTTCAAATCCGGTACACCGGAGATGCTTTCGGACAACTGCTGCCCCAACACATCTCTGTCCAGCCCCTGAGCGATTCCCTGTCGCTGGACAGCGCCTACCATTCCAACCTCACGGTGGAGACCACAGGGGAAGAATGGGTGGCCAACGGCTCCGGACCTTGGGTGTTTGAGCCCACCTCCAACCTCTATATTGGCAACGACACCCTTGCCCCCCAACTTCGGCTCCCGCTCAGTCTTGACGCAGCGCAGTCCATCCTCGACCTCGACTCTGCATCCTTCGACAACAACGCGGCTTGGTTCGACGTCGTTCCAGGAATCGCCATTCAGCACGCTGGGGGCGGACACGGCGTTGCGGCATTGGACATCAACAGCGGCTTGAGTGTGATGCGGCTGCATTACCACAACGACAGCGACACAACGTTCTACGACTTTCTCATCAGCCCCCTCAGCGCGCGGGTCAACGTCTTCAACCACCACTTCACCCAGGGTTTGGCGGGCTTCAACAATCCAGAGGTCACAGAACTGGACGGTTCCATGAGATCGCACGTGTTGGCCGCAGCGGGGTGCAAAACGCGGGTCACCTTCCCTCACCTCCCCAGCTTGATCGACAGCGCGGGCCAATCCCCCACCATTCTCAAGGCCGAGCTTACCGTTCCCGTGGAATCCGAATGGGGGATGAAGCCCGGCAACCCTCAAGATCAATTGTTTGTGTTCTTGGAGCGGGAAGACGGGACGTTTGGCTCCACCCCAGACCAAAACGCGCCCATCCCCATCGGGGGTGAATACGACGCCGCACTGAACGCCTATGTGTTCAACATGACCAGCACAGTGCACCGGTTCATGCAAGGCGACTGGGTCGGACGAAACCTCTATCTTGTGTCCAGCAAAGCTGGCATCTCCGTGGCGGGTGTGGTGCTCCGCGGCCCTGAACAAGACACCCCCGCGAAACTGACCATCACCATAGGAACTTGACAGCATCATGTGTGGAATTGTAGGCTACTTAGGGCCGAATCCGGCCTACCCTATCTTGATTGACGGCTTGACCCGCCTCGAATACCGAGGCTACGACAGTGCCGGAATCGCCACCCTGGAGGGAAAAGGGGAACTTCGGGTGGAAAAGAAGGAAGGCAAAGTCGCCAACCTGGAAGCCCTCGTGGCGGAGAACATCCCTGCCGGCACCGTCGGCATCGGGCACACCCGCTGGGCCACCCATGGGCCTCCAAGCGACCGCAATGCCCACCCCCACACAGGAAGCAAAGGCAGAATCGCAGTCATCCACAACGGCATCATCGAAAACTACGAGGCGCTCAAAGAGTTGCTCTCCGACCGTGGACACACCCTGGTCAGCGACACTGACACCGAGGTGTTGGCGCATTTCATTGAAGAGGTCATGACATCCACAGGGCTCGACCTTCCCAACGCCGTGCGCGTCGCACTGAAAGAAGTGGTTGGCGCTTACGCCATTGTGGTGCTGGACAAGTCCCACCCAGACCGCCTGGTCGCTGCCCGCAAGGCCAGTCCGCTCGTGATCGGCGTGGGGGGCAACAACGACTTCTTTGTGGGTTCGGACGCCACGCCCATTGTGGCCCACACCAAAAACGTGGTCTACCTGGAAGATGAAGAAGTCGCCACGATGACCCGGGATGGCAAGTTGTCCATCCGCACCATCGCGGATGCAGAAATCACTCCAGAAATCAAGGCCATTGAATTGGAGATCGCCTCCCTGGAGAAGGGCGGATACGATCACTTCATGCTCAAGGAGATTTACGAGCAGCCCCGATCCATTCGGGACTCTATCCGGGGGCGGGTCAACCTCCAACAGGGCACCACCAACATGTCCGGTGTCGACAACAACTGGGCCCAGTGGGAGAAAGCCCAACGCATCCTCATTTTGGGGTGCGGTACAAGCTGGCACGCGGGCTTGGTGGCCGAATACCTGTTCGAGAGCCTGGCACGCATCCCTGTCGAAGTGGAATACGCCTCTGAATTCCGTTATCGAAATCCCATCATCCGCGACAACGACGTCGTGTTGGCCATCTCGCAAAGTGGTGAAACCGCAGACACCCTGGCGGCCATCCGCTCCGCCAAAGATGCGGGTGCCCACATCTTTGGGGTGTGCAACGTCGTGGGGTCCAGCATCCCGCGGGAGACCGACGCGGGAGCCTACACCCACGCCGGCCCGGAGATTGGCGTGGCGAGCACCAAGGCCTTCAC
>CAJWII010000055.1 GCA_913041065.1 uncultured Flavobacteriales bacterium | reverse complement strand
ACCGGTTCAATCAACCCGTCGAGGATCGTCATCAGTGTTGCAGCCAGTGCGGCCCGCGTCCAAGGTGAGACTTCCCTGCCGTTCCTTCCCAAGAGCCGTTCCGAGGTGTGGTGGCTGCCCAACAGCAAAAGCCACCACAGCACGCCCATGAGCAGCGGCACGTCAAGCACTTTGGGACCCAGGCCTTTGCCGTAGCTGTAATCGCCAAAAAGCAGCCCCGTGGCCACGCCCAGCACTTCGACTCCAAAGCCCAAGAACATCGTCAACGACCACCGCCATGGACTTTCATCGCCTGTGAAAGCCATCACCACGCCAGCGCACACGAACAGGTTCAGCGGAGTCAAGGGCAGCAACAGGTCGGCGTGACCCAGCGCCACACCTGTGGCCCCCACGATGTGAAGGATGACCAGGACAGCTCCCCAAATGCGGGGATCTTTCAGCCAAGATGTGCGCGCAATGTTCATGAGGCGTGTGCAAGGTCGTCCACGATTTTGGCTCCAAGCAAACAGAGCGGGATCCCGCCGCCGGGATGCACGCTTCCGCCACAGAAGTACAGCCCTTCCAGTTGCGTGGACTGGTTGCGGTGCCGCAGAAAGGCCGCGGTGGCGGAGTTGCTCGAGGCCCCGTACAGGGCCCCTTTCCAAGAGCCTGTGAGCCCTTCGATGTCTTGGGGACGGAGAACTTGTTCGCACACGATGTCTGGCCGCGTTCCCAGCGTCCGTTCCACTTTGTCGAGGACTTGCGCCTTTAGCGTCGCCACCGCCTCGTCCGTCCATTGGTCAGGATTGGCCTGGACGTTCATCAACACGAACCAATTTTCGCAACCTTCTGGAGCGTCCTGGGGAAGTTCCTTGGAGGTGATGTTGATGTAGACGGTGGGGTCCGGTCCAGGCGTGCCGCGCTCGCGGATGTGCTGGAACTCAGCCTTGTAGTCCTTGCTAAACAGAATGTTGTGGAGGCCCAACTTGGGGTGGTCGCCACGCACGCCCCAGTAAAAGATGACACCGGACGTCGAGCGTTCCTGACCCAGAATACGTTCTGGGGCATTCAAGTCTGGAAGCAATTTGCGGTAGGTCGGGTGCAAGTCGGCGTTGCTGATCACAAGGTCTGCTTGGTGCGTGTTGCCCAGGGCATCATTCACCCCGGTCACCCGCTGGCCGTTGTGCACTATGCGCTCCGCCGCGCACTCCGTGTGGATGGTCACGCCGAGATGGTTGGCGAGTTTTTCCAGGTGCAGCGGAATGGAGCGCATGCCACCTTCTGGCAAAAAGGTCCCGATGCCATGTTCCAAGTGGGGAATGACGTGCATCATGGCCGGCGCCTGGTACGGGTCGCTGCCGTTGTACGTCGCGTATCGGTTGAACAATTGTTGCAGCTTGGGTTCCTTGAACTGCTTGGCGTTGTGGGCGTGCAACGTGCCCAGAATAGGCAGTTTCCAAACCCGTCCGAGCAGCTTCCATGCGGCGGCGCTCGCGTACGTCTTAACGTCGTGAAGGCTGCGCTCCAAGAACACCCCGCGGGTCAGCTCGAATGCGTCTCGGCTGGAGCCCAAATGACGCAGAAGCGCCTTGGCCGGTGCCCCCCAACGCGCTTCCACATCCCGGGCGAATTTGCGGTTGTCCGTCCACGCCACCAGAGGTTCGGACTCTCCTTCCCAGAAATAGTGGGTGCTTCTGTCCAGGGTGCGGTAGGCGAAATTTGGCGGACGCTTAGGCCCTTCGGGCACCAGGCGGTCCAGCTCTTCCATCAGTTCCGGCATGGTGAAGAGGGAAGGGCCGCGGTCGAACCTGTGTCCGGCGTCCCGATGCTCGGCAAGCTTGCCGCCCACGCTGGTTCCCGCTTCCAGCATTGTCACCCGGTGACCGCGCGCGGCCATGCGCACAGCCGAGGCCAAACCGCCGACCCCGGCTCCAATGACCACGACATTCTTCACCGCGTTGCGTGCAGCAAAGTGCCCACCACTTCGGGGAAGCAGATTTTGAACCAAGCCGTGTACCTGTCCGGATTCTTGGCTATGTCGGCCTCGAGGGCTTTCACGTCGATGTATTTCACCTCACAAACCTCCTCCGGGTTGGGTTCGGCGGGTACGTCGCTGTACCCGACGAGCACGTGGTCGAGCTCGTGCTCGATCATGCCGTGGTCCAAATCCGCACGGTAGATGAAGGAAAACTTCGGTTCCAGTTGACACCGCATGCCCATTTCTTCCACCAATCGCCGTTGAGCGGCTTCGACCACGGTCTCCCCTTGACGGGGGTGGCTGCAGCACGTGTTGGTCCACAGTCCGCCGCTGTGGTACTTCTCCAGCGCCCTTCTGTGGATGAGCAACTCGCCTCGGCTGTTGAAGACAAAGACGCTGAACGCCCGATGGAGCACCCCTTGACGGTGGGCTTCGATCTTTTCCATGATGCCGAGCTCACGGTCCTCTGGATCCACAAGAATCACATTTTCGACCACAGGATTGCTTTCAGAAGGTGCAAGTGTCATTTTTCAGTTTCAAGGTACGTGAAGAAATCTTGGACAAACGCGGCGTGGGCCGGATCGTCTTCCCAATGGCCCGCAGCCAAGGCCTCCCGCACCTGTCGGGTGTCAGAAACCATGGCTTGGTCGTAATCCAAAAAACCCGGAGTGTGCGACTGAACGCCCAAACGCAACAGCGCCAAGTCGGGATCGAGGGGCAGGGCCTCCAGGGCCGAGTCCAGAACAGGCCGCCACGTCTGAAAGGTGGTCAGTTTGTCAAGCGGGTTCCACAACTCCTGGGCTTTTTGGAGCTGGGTGGTGGCGTGAAACGCCGTGCAGGTGGCGTTGTTGGGGTGGGTTTGCAGGGCTTCCGTCATCAGGACGATGGCGCTGTCGGCGGGACCCCCTTTCGCAGTCTGGCGGTACAGGGCGCGCCACGAAGAGATCTCCGAATGGGTTTGGCCCAGCAGGAGGGAGGGCATACCCAGGACAAGCATACCGACAAGCGTGCGGGCCATGAAGGTCAGAGAAGGTTGAAGCTGTGACGGAGGTACGACCCCACGAAGAGGGTGGCCTTGCGGCGGTTGGGGATGCGCACGCGTTCCTTCATGATGCGGTTGGTGGGCAGCGTCGTGATTTTTTGGAAGAGCCGCTGGTAGTAGACGTACGCCACGTACACCCCGAGTCGGCTTTCCTTGGGCAACTTCACGATGCCCAGGTAGGCGTGCCGGAAATCGGCCGCGATCTCTTCTTCGATTTGGCGCTTGGCACCGGCATTGAACGCGGCCATGTCCACGCCAGGGAAGTACACCCGGCCTTTGTCTTCAAAGTCGTCCTTCAAGTCGCGCAGGAAGTTCACCTTCTGGAAGGCGGCTCCCAAGCTGCGTGCGTTGGGCAACAACTGCTCGTACGCCTCACGGTCACCAAACACGAAAACATGCAGGCACATCAAGCCGACCACTTCCGCCGAGCCGACGATGTAGTCGTCGTACCCCTCGCGATCGTAAGCCGTCCGGTCCAGATCCCATTCCATGGAACGCAGGAACAAGTCGACGTGCTCACGGTCGATGTTGTACTTCTCGAAGGTCAGGGCGAATGCGTGCAGGATGGGGTTGGCGCTGACGCCGTGATCCAAGGCCCAGTAGGTGTTTTCCTTGAACCGGGAGAACATCTCAGCTTGGTGCGGACCGTGCAATGTGTCCACGATTTCATCCGCGTAGCGGACGAAGCCGTAGATGTTGTAGATCGCTTCTCGGAGCGAAGGCGCCAAAAAGCGAATGCCGAGCGAAAAGCTCGTGCTGTACGCCTTGGTGGTGCGCTTGGCGCACTCGGCGGCCACATCGTTGTACAAGCGAACGGCGTCCATGGTCAAATTAACCCGCGTGGGCGGTTGCATGTTCAACGGCTCCATGACACTTCAGGAATTTGCTTGTTTCCTCTGCGGCGACCTCCCCAGAAATCAAGCTGGGCGGGACGCCAGGCCCCGGGGTGGTCAATTGGCCGGCGAAGTGAAGGCCCGGCAGTTTGCTGCGCATTTTGGGTTTCCAGAACGCGGTCTGACGCAAGGTGTTGGCGAGCCCGTAGGCGTTCCCTTTGAAGCTCGAGTATTCTTGTTCAAACTCCTTGTGGGCGAAGCTCCGGGTGTAGACCACGTGGGGCCTCAAATCCCGGCCTAGGTGGCGCTCCAAGCGTACCATGATCTCTTCAAAGTACCGGTCGCGTTCTCCGCCTTGCTCATCCAAACCTGGCGCCAGTGGAATCAAGAAGAAGAGGTTCTCACACCCTTCGGGCGCCACGCCCTCGTCGGTGCGGGAAGGGGCGCTCACGTAGAACAGCGGATCGTTGGGCCAAGAAATGCTGTCGTAGATGGTCTCGGCGTGCGGCCCAAACGGGGTGTCGAAGAACAGGTTGTGGTGTTGGAGTTCGGGCACGCGCGTGTTGAGTCCGACGTAGTAGAGCAGCGAGCTTGGCGACATCGTTCGGTTTTCCCAATAGGACTGGTCGTACCGACGCCATTGGGGTGCCAACAACTTCTGTTCTGTATGGTGGTAGTCGCCTGTGGCCACCACCGCCGAGGCATGCACCTCTGTTCCGTCTGCCAAGCGAACCCCGGTGGCACGTCGGCCGTCGTCCAAGATGGCGGCGACTTCCGCGTTGCACTGAAATTCCACCCCCATGCGCTCCGCCACACGGACCATGGCTTGGACGATTTCGTTCATGCCGCCCATGGGATACCAGGTGCCGAGGCACGTGTCCGCGTAATTCATGAGGCTGTAAAGGGCTGGGGTGTCCTGAGGCTTGGCACCCAAAAAGAGCACCGGAAACTCCATGATTTGAAGGAGCTTGGGATGTGTGAAATGCTTCCTGGCGAAGGCGCTGAATGACGTGAACAGCGAGAGGCGTGTGGCGTCCACCAGGGTTTGCCATTCCGCGAACTCCAGCGCGTTGTGCGCAGGCTTGTTCACGAATTTGTTCATTCCGATGTTGTACTTGACTTCGGCTTCGGCCATGAACGCATGCAGCTTGTCGCCGGCTCCGGGCTCAATGGACTCGAAGACCTCCGCCAAGGGGTCCAGTCCAGCAGGAATTTCAAGGGGACCGTCGTCAAACCACACGGTGTAAGAAGGGTCGAGGCGAACAAGGTTCATTTCCTTGTTCACCTCCGATCCGAAGTCTTCGAAGTACCGTTCAAACACGTCGGGCATCCAGTACCAACTGGGGCCCATGTCGAAGGTGAACCCTTCGGCTTCGAATTTCCTCGCCCTTCCTCCGAGCTGGTCGTGCCGCTCGAGCACTTTGACCTTGTGGCCTGCCTTGGAGAGGTAGGAGGCGGTCGCCAGTCCGGCGAATCCCGCGCCCAAAACCAAAACGTCGTGGCCGGAAGAAGAATTGTGGTTCATGTCGGTGCGTTTGGATGCATGGTACAACCACTTGCAGGGGAGCGATGTTCATTGATTGCACTCCCAAGGTAAAGGGAACAAGGGGTTTGAAATCGGGAGTGAGTCAAGTATTTTTGAGAATGAGCGTCTTGGGGCGCTCCCTGTCTGTGAGAAGTACCTTTGCCTCATGGTGACACCGCGACATCCTGTGGACGTGCTGGCGTTTGGGGCCCACCCCGACGACGTGGAATTGTCCGCAGGGGCCACCTTGGCCAAACTGGCCAGCGAAGGCAAGCGCTGCGCTGTGGTCGACTTGACCCGGGGCGAACTGGGAACGAGGGGTTCTGCGGCGCTCCGCGACCAAGAAGCGGCCAAGTCCGCCGAGATCCTTGGGCTGGTTTACCGTGAAAACCTCGGCCTCGCCGATGGGTTCTTCGAAGTGAACGACGCTTCCCTTCGATTGGTGATTTCCGCCATCCGTCGGTTGCGTCCCGCCGTTGTGCTCGCCAACGCGTTGGAGGACCGCCACCCCGACCATGGACGTGGGGCCGAGCTCGTTGCCCGAGCCGCCTTTTTGTCTGGTCTTCCGAAGATTGTCACAGGCACGGACGACGCCCCTGAAGAGGCGTGGCGGCCCAAGTCGGTGTACCATTACATCCAAGACGTGCACCGCATGCCCGACGTGGTGGTGGATGTCACCGGATTCTTGGACACCAAGTTTGAAGCCATCCTGGCGTTCAGTTCCCAATTCCACGACCCGACCTCCGAAGAGCCAGAAACGCCCATCAGTGGCCCAGGTTTTCTGGAACATGTGAGGGGAAAGGCCACGAGTTTTGGCCGCCCCGCTGGATTCACCCACGGAGAAGGCTACGAGGTGCGCCGCCCGGTGGGCGTGTCTTCGCTGTTGGGGCTGGATTGATTCGCCAGCCCGACGTTGTTGGAATTAACGGGTCTGCAGTTGAAGAAGCTGGCGGTAGACGGAATTGTAGGCTTGGCCCACGGCCTCGACGCTGAAATGCGTGCAGGCGTAGGCGCGGATGGCGTCGGCATCCCAAACATTGTTTTTGACTTGGAGGAACGCATCGGCCCACATCGCGGGGTCAGCGTGCGCGGGCAACAGACATCCTCGGCTGCTCAGTCCATTGGGGAGGTGTTCGTGAATGCCACCCACGTCTGTGCTCATGACCGGAATGCCGCACGCCCAAGCCTCTGCGATCACGCACGGGAAGTTCTCGCTGCGGCTGTTGAGCACAAGCACGTCGTGCGATTGCATGGCCCGGATCACGCCGTTGGTGTCCATGGGCCCGGCGAGTTGAATGCGGCCGGCCAGGCCGCGGTCTTCAATCCAGGCTTTGTAAGTGTCCAGCTCCGCCTTTTCACCGCCCACCAGTGTGGCGCGCACGGACATGTCTTGGCCGCAGATGGAGGCAAGCGCCTCAAGCAGGCCGGAGATGTTCTTTTGGCCGTCGTGCATGGAGCTGACATGCAGGATGCGGTTCAAGGGGGCGCCCTCCAGTTTGCGGCGGGCGTCGCCGACGGGCACGCCAGCGAGGTTTTGGGCTTCGGCGGGCCGGAACCGGGCCGTGTCCACCACGTTGGGCACGACGTGCATGGGGACGGAAGTGCCCCACGCGGCGATGGACTCGCCTAGGTCGGCCGTCACGGGACAAACCACATCGGCGCCTTTCAACGCATCCTTGATTGCGCGGCGACGCCACCACGGCGTGGCTTGGGCGTCGTGGTAGCCCGTACAATGCTCTGTCAGGACCACAGGCACGCCCCAGCGTCGGGCCCAGGCGACCGCGGCTGCGCCGGCCGGATGGGCGACGTGCACGTGGACCAAGTCTGGCTTCCAATCCATGCGACGGGTTTCCGCGGCCACCGAGCGTGCGACGCCGAGCAGCTGAGGTCGCGTCGCGGCGTGATAAAGCCGCTTCACAGGAAGGCCAGAGGCCAAGTGGCCTTCGCCGTCTGCAGTCCGCATCCTTTGGAGACTGCCCATGGAGCCCTTGACTGGCACCGGCGCCCACACCTCGCCGCCATGCACGCTTGAAATGGCGTCGATGTGCCGCATGATGAAATTGCCCAAACTCGCGTGCACTTGCGAAGGAAACCAGCTCGCCACGTGCAGGATTTGGAGTTTGTCCGCCATGCCTCAAAGGTGGCAAAGAAGTCGCAATGGGAAGGGCTTGACATTGGAAGGAGTGTAATATCTTTGCGCTCCCTTCCAGACCAAAAGTGGCCTTGAAAGGAATCACGGTGGCTATAGCTCAGTTGGTTAGAGCATCGGTTTGTGGTGCCGAGGGTCGTGGGTTCAAATCCCATTAGCCACCCACCTCAGAAGCCCTGCACAAACGTGCGGGGCTTTTTTGTGCGCGTGAGTGAGGGGCTTCATCCTCCTCGCAGATGTACCAGGCCAAACCTGCCCCTACCTTCGTGCCATGCTGAAACATTGGAACCTGATGGTGATGTTGGGGTGGATTGGAACTGCCGCGACAGCTCAAACTCCCTGCATCAATGGCTTTGCCGGGGATTTCCCTTGCGAGAACGTGGAGTTGATGTCCGTCATGGGCACAGGCGAAGTTGGCGGCGGCGGAATGAACGACATCTGGGGATGGGTGGACCCGTCCGACAGCACGGAATACGTGATCCTGGGCCGCTCGAACGGCACGGCCTTCATCGACATCTCCGACCCGCTGAATCCTGTGATGGTGGCGGATTTGCCCACGGCCACGACCAATTCGTTGTGGCGTGACGTCAAGGTCCACGAAAACCACGCATTCATTGTGTCGGAAGCTGGGGGACATGGCATGCAGGTGGTGGATTTGACCCAGCTGGGCGCCATCGAGAATCCTCCCCAAACCTTGACGCCTGATGCCCTGTACAGCGGTTGGGGCAACGCCCACAACATCGTCATCAACGAGGCCACGGCTCGGGCTTACGGCGTGGGCACGTCGACATTCTCAGGGGGGCTGCACATTTTGGACATCTCCGACCCCACGAACCCCACTTTGATTGGGGAATTCTCAGGAGACGGCTACACCCACGACGCCCAGGTGGTGAATTACAGCGGGCCGGACGCGAATTACCAAGGCAAGGAAATCGCGTTTTGTTGCAACGAAAACACGGTGACCATTGTGGACGTGACCGACCCCATGGACGCCATCCTGATCAGCGCCAACGGGTACGAAGGGGCAACCTACACCCACCAAGGGTGGCTGACAGAAGACCAGCATTACTTCATCAGCAACGACGAGTTGGACGAGCAAGAGTTGGGGGTGAACACGACGTCGTTCATTTGGGACGTGTCCGATTTGGCGGCGCCTGAGCTCATTGGCACGTTCGTGTCCGAGGTCGCAGCCATCGACCACAACATGTACGTCCGCGACACGCTGATCTACCAGTCCAATTATCGCGCGGGTCTCCGCGTGTTGTCCGCCGGGAACATCGCCGCGGGGGAGCTGGAAGAAGTCGGACACTTCGACTTGTACCCGTCAAGCGACGCAGCCCAATTCAACGGGACGTGGTCCAACTACCCGTACTTCCCTTCAGGCGTCATCGCGGTGTCCCACATGGAAGAGGGCTTGTTCTTGTTGCGCTTGTCGGGCGAACTCAGCGACGCGGGATGCACCGACGTGGCGGCCTGCAACTACGACCCTTCCGCCTTGGTGGACGACGGGTCGTGCCTCGACTTCAACGTTTGTGGCGGTTGTGAAGGGGAGGATCTCTTCTGCGTGGGGTGCACGGATGAAGACGCCTGCAATTACGCGGAAGTGGCGACCATCGACGACGGATCTTGCTTCGAGGTGGACGCACCCTCTCCCCAATCGGCGGTGCAAGTCACGGAGCCGGTGACGTTTACAGCCGAGCCAGGCACCCATTGGTTCGACACGTCGGACGCTCCTGAGGCCTTGGAGGTGGGAGGGACGTACACCTTGCCGCTGCTCACCGAGGACAGTTCGGTGTGGGTCGCGCATTCGGACGGAGAGTTCGGTGCGATGGGAGGCAAGGCCGCGCCTGACTTCGAACATGGACAACACCATCCAAACGCAGGCTACTGGCTTGTGTTTGACGTGCACGAGGATGCAGTGCTGGAGTCGGTTGAGGTCTACTCTGAGCAGGGTGGAGACCAAACCGTGGAAATCCTCGACGCCAACGACAACCTTGTTCATGTGATCACGCAGAGTGTCGTCCCGGGGCAAAACGTGATGGTCCTCAACGCGGAGCTTCAGGCAGGCGAGGATTACCAAATCCGTTCAGGCAACGAAGAGCCCTTCTTGTGGCGCGACGACAACGGCGCAAACGTCAACTTCCCCTACGAGGTGGGCGGGTTGGCGAGCATCACCGGCACCACCATCTTTGGAGAGAACGAATTCACGTATTACTACTTCTTCTACAACTGGACCATGTCCTCACTCCACCCGTGTCTTTCTGAGCGCGTGGAGTTCACCGTGGACGTGCAAGGCGTGGATGGCATCCAAGAGCTGCCATCGGAAGACACCCGGAGCTTGCTGAAAACTGTCGACGCGACGGGCAGGGCAGTGGCGCAGCCAGAGAATCAGGTGGTCTTCCACATGTTCTCAGACGGCAGCGTGGTGAAGGAGTTCGTGAGCGACCGCCGTTGATTCAATTCGCTTTGCGGAATTGCCCTGGGCTCATGCCCGTTTTGGCCTGTTGACGAAAGTGGTTCAAATCACGCTTAGGCGACCACGCCTGGACGTGTCCAAGTCGTCCTCGCACACGGGGAAAAAGGAAATGGCCAAGGCCATTTGAGTCTGGTCGCGCTGGAAGTCGCAGGGCGTGGCGAAGTGTGCAGACTTTGTTTGTTGCGGCATGCGGAATCTTGTGCAGCAACTCCACAGGAGTTCAAGCCGAAAACAACGACGCATTGATGTGTCTGGAACTGGTGTTGGGACTTGTCGTTTTGATGAGGCGTTGAGGCCTTGCCAATTGCACTTGGTTGCCCTATAGGCTTCGCGCAGATAAAGATGGAGGGACCACAACCCTCAAGCGTGGCAGGCAAGACTCCCATTGTTCTTCTTGGCGCACAAAAAAACGGGCCGCCCGAAGGCGACCCGTTTCTGTTTGAAGTCTTTCTAGGAGATCAGTCCTCGAATCCTGGGATCCAAGGGCACTCGTTGCCCCACAGCTGGAAGAAGTCGAGGAGGTCGTTCACGTCCACCTCACCATCTCCGGTGAAGTCACCTGGGCAAGGCTCGAGGTAGATGCACTCGCCGGGGTAGTTGGCAGAGGCGTCGTAGTTCAAACCTTCCTCATCCTGACAACCTGGGAACAAGCAAGAGCCGTCCTCCATGGTCGCTGCAGAGTCGTAGTTGACGGCACCGGCATCGGTACATCCAGTCAACAAGCAGTCGAACTCGCAGCTGCCGTTGTCGATGTCGGCGTTTATGTCGTAGTTGCATGCCGCCATGTAGATGCAGCCCGCGTACAAGCAAGAACCGTCGTCCACGTTCGCGTCAGCGTTGTAGTTCGCCGCAGCAGGATCGGTACAGCCCTGGGCTTCAAGTGCATCAGGCACGCCGTTGCCATCCTGGTCATACTCTGGGAGGGCGTTGCCATCACAGTCGTAGGCAATCACCAGCTCAACCACTGCTTCACCGTCCACGATGGAGATGAATTCGCTGGCTTCTGGGTACTCGCACTCACCTTCCACATTGTAGATCGGATCGTAGTTGCAGGCGTTGAACCCACCGAGGGAGTTCAAGGAACCGTCCATACAGCCGGTGTACAAGCAATCACCAGCATCGGTGGCAGAGGCGTCGTAGTTGTCCGCCGCAGCGTCCTGACATCCGACGATCTCGTCACAGTCACGAACTCCATCGCCGTCAGTGTCGATGTCTGCAGAGGCGCCGTCAATGCACTCCTGGCAGTTGAGGTCAGGAACGTCGCAAGAACCATCGTCGTCGGTGGCGTCTGCACTGTAGTTGCAAGCAGCATCATCCATGCAACCCTCAACTTCTTCACAGTCGATCACCCCGTCACCATCGGTGTCGATGTCCACTGAGGCACCGTCGATGCACTCTTGGCATTCGAGGTTGGGCACATCGCAAGAGCCATCGTCCACAGTCGCAGTGGCGTCGTAGTTGCAGGCTTCGGCGTCCATGCAGCCGAGGTAGTAGCATGCATCAGCATTGCCTGTCACCATCACGTCCACAGAACCTTCAGAACCTTCCACAGCCAAGCTGTATTCGGTGCCAGAGATGGCGTCCACAATGGTCATGACCGCGCCATTCCAGCCGTCCCCGTAGGAATCTGTTCCACTCACGGTGTAGCTGCCTTCAGACAAGGCCACAAAACCTTCGAATGGCGCACCGCCAGCAGCTTCGCCCACAGCCCAGTCGATTTCGCTCGGCCAAGAACCAGCTGTCAATGAGATGATCAAACCAGGCTCAGCCGCTGGGTCGGTTGCGTCTGGGTTGTAGTTGTCCGCAGTTTCGTCCTGACAACCGGCAATTTCTTCCGCGTCGCACACGCC
>CAJWII010000054.1 GCA_913041065.1 uncultured Flavobacteriales bacterium | reverse complement strand
TCTTCGAACTTTACGACACTTTCGGATTCCCTGTGGATTTGACGGCGCTCATCGTCAGCGAGCAAGAACTCAAAGTCGACGAGGCTGGGTTCAGTGCCCTGCTGGAAGCCCAAAAGAACCGTTCCCGCGAGGCCGGCAAAATCACCGCCGACGACTGGCAAGTGGTCGAGGTGCACGAGGGCGTCACCGAATTCGTCGGGTACGACCACACCTCCGCAGAAGTCAAGCTGCTGCGACACAGGGAAGTGACGGCCAAGAAAAAGACATTCATTCAAGCGGTGTTTGACCAATCGCCCTTCTACCCTGAAGGAGGTGGCCAAGTGGGAGACCAAGGCAAGCTCACGTCGGAAGATGGGGTATTCCATGTGCTCGACACCAAAAAAGAGAACAACCTGATTGTCCATGTCTTGGACAAAGTCCCCACCTCCCCTTCTGGCACGTTCAAGGCCGAGGTGCACGACGGCCGGCGGGACGACTCCGCCCGAAACCACAGCGCCACTCACCTGTTGCACGCAGCGTTGCGCGAGGTGCTTGGCACGCATGTGGAACAAAAGGGTTCGCTTGTCAAGCCAGAGGGCTTGCGGTTCGATTTCTCCCACTTCCAAAAAGTGACCGCCGAAGAGTTGGCGGAGATCGAATCGAAAGTGCAGGCGCGAATCCTGGAGAACCTCCGTTGCGGCGAGTACCGCGACATCCCCCTGGCCCAAGCTGAAGAAGCTGGCGCCATGATGTTGTTTGGGGAGAAATATGGGGAAACGGTCCGCATGATTGAATTCGGCTCCTCGAAAGAGCTCTGTGGCGGCATCCACGTGCCCGCCACAGGCGCCATTGGCTTGTTCCGGATTGAAAGCGAAAGCGCCGTGGCCGCGGGCATCCGCCGCATCGAAGCCGTCACTGGCTCAGGAGCGATGCAAGCCCAACAAGAAGAACGGACTCAGCTTGCCAGCATCCGCGCCATGCTCAAAGGTGCGTCAGACCCTGCCCAAGCCATTGACGACCTGTTGAAAGCCAACACGAAAATGTCCAAGGACATTGAAGCCTTCCAACGCGCAGCCGCCGGAAACGTGAAAGAAGACCTGGTTGGCAAAATGACCACCCTCTCAGGCATCCACGCGGTGGGGGCAGTGCTCGACTTGGACAGCAAGAACATCAAAGACCTGGCGTTCCAGCTGAAGGCAGAAAAGGCGCCGTTTTTCGGGGTGTTTGGAAGCGAAGCAGGGGGCAAAGTCACCTTGTCAATTGCCATCAGTGACGACGTCGTGGAGTCCCATGGGCTGCACGCGGGGAACCTTGTTCGGGAATTGGCCAGCCACATTGGTGGTGGCGGTGGCGGTCAAGCGTTCTTCGCGACCGCGGGAGGCAAGAACGCCGCGGGCCTGCAAGCGGCCGTGGATGCGGCGCTTGCCAAGCTTCAAGGGTAAGCTGAATCCGATCAGACGACTGAAAGATGAGGCCTCTGGGGCTCCTGCAAGTCGAAGCCAAACACCGGTCCTTGATACTCCTCGTCCTCGCTCAGTCCGAGGTTGAGGATGTAGAAGACATTGAAAACGGCAGCCAGGCCGAAGTCCAAGTTGCTCCGCTTGCCAAAAGAGGCCGCGAGCTCCATGATTGTCTTGAAAAAGAAAAACACATTGTAGCCAGGGATCAGGAACCGCAATGCGTGGCTGTCGGGGCGTCCCACGATGCGCATGGCGATGACCACGTTGTAGCCAGGCACCGCGACAGACCATCCAGGTTGGCCAGATTTGACGAACAACCGCCAGTTGCCAGCCAAAGACACGAGGGTCACAAAGAGAAAGCCAATCACCACGCCGCCGTCCACTTGAAGGGTGTCAAAAAATTCCATGTCGTCAGAGGTTTGTCCAAAGAACAGACGAAGGGATGACGAAGGGGTTGCCTCATCTAGCTGACAACCAACATATCAAGATGTAATCATGTGTCTCCAAGACACAGCATAGGTCAGCCCAAGTGCCCGTGCTTGGCCACCAACGCCGCGTCGATGGCCCCTTTCGCTGGGCAGAAGATGAGCAAGCGCTCCACCGCGTTGCGCAACTCCCTCACGTTGCCCGTCCAAGGCGCGCCGGCGAGCACGGCCATGGCCTGGGCACTCACCTCGGGGACGCTTCGGCCGCTCTGGCTGCAAAGCATTTCCAAGAAATAGGCCACCAACACAGGTACGTCGGACGCGCGCTCGGCGAGCGCAGGCACATGGATGGGCACCACCGCCAGCCGGTGGTACAAATCCTCTCGAAATTCCCCGTCGGCGATGGCTTGCTTCAAGTCTTTGTTGGTCGCCGCCACCACGCGCACGTCCACCGCGATGTCCTTGTCGGAGCCTACGCGGGAAATCTTGTGCTCCTGAAGCGCGCGAAGGACTTTGGCTTGGGCGTTGGCGCTCATGTCGCCGATTTCATCGAGGAAGAGGGTGCCGCCTTGGGCCTGTTCAAACTTGCCTTTGCGTTGAGAGACGGCGCTTGTAAACGCCCCCTTTTCGTGACCGAACAATTCGCTCTCGATCAACTCCCCCGGGATGGCCGCACAATTGACCTCCACAAACGGTCCCTCCGCACGGGGGGATCCGTTGTGAATTTGGCGAGCCACCAATTCCTTGCCCGCGCCGTTGGCCCCGGTGACCAACACCCTGGCTTCGGTGGGCGCCACCGTCTCCACCATGCTCAAGATCTCCCGAATCGCTTGGGACTCCCCGACGATGGTATGTGATTGTGCCTTGTGGGCCTTCTTCTTCAATACTTGAGTGGTCTCCACGAGGGCCTCACGCTCCAGCATGTTCCGAAGGGTGACCAGGACCCGGTTCAAATCCAGCGGCTTTTGAATGAAATCGTACGCGCCTTTTTTCAGAGAGGCCACGGCCGTGTCGACAGTCCCATGCCCGGAAATCATGACCACGGGCGTCTGCACCCCCTTCTTCGCCAGCATGTCGAGCACGTCAAGGCCGTCCATCTGAGGCATTTTGACGTCGCAGAAGATGCCTTCGAATTTGGTTTTGGTCGCGGCAAGCACCCCGTCCATCCCCGTTGCGGTTTCCGAAATGCGATGTCCCTCGTATTCCAAGATTTCACGAAGGCTGGTGCGGATGGGCGCTTCGTCGTCGATGATCAGCAGATGGGCCATGGTCTCAAATTGGGGTTCTCACCCGGTGCATTCCAAAGATGGTGCCAAACTCCCGAGCCCTGGCAACCTCACCCCAACTCGGGAAGCAAGGGCAATCCTCGCTCCAAGCGGGACATGACTCCCTCACGAAGGGCGTAGGGCGCACGCACCATGTCGTTGAACTCGCCCAAGCCGAGCACCCACTCAATGAGGGCGATGCTGAAGGGCATCAAATCCACCCGCGCAGGGTCCATGCCCGGCATGGCCGCGCGGTGGTGGACATCCTGTTCCACCAGCTGCTCGGCCAGAGTGTGGAACGCTTCCATGGGAATGGGGTCCACGCCAGGGTGCGCCTCGGGTGTTTGGGCGTGGTCCGGGCGTTCTCGCCTTGTGCGGGTGCCCGCCATCTCCGCCAACGTGTCGAACGACCCACTCGCCCCCACCAAACGGGTGGGCTTCAGTGCCTCGACCGCCGCCACCAAGGGCGCCATGACGTCGTCGAAGTAGGGCGTCATTTTGGCCTGTCCTTCCCGTCCCATCGGATCGGGGAGTCCCATCAACATGTGCAACCGGGCCACACCGGTGTTGAAGCTTTGGGCCCATTGGATCTCTTGGCCCTTCCAAACCACAAACTCCACGCTCCCCCCGCCGATGTCCATGGTCAAGCACGTGTCGTCCGGCATCTCGGGGTGGTTGAGCCAAATGCCTTCTTGGATGAGCCTCGCCTCGTGGGCCCCGTCGATGACTTGGATGTCGAGGTCGGCCAACCGCTTGGCCTCCGCGACGAATTCTGGGCCATTCTTGGCGTCACGCATGGCGCTTGTGGCCAGCACGTGCACCTCCTCGACGTCGTAGTTGCGCAAGGCCTCACGCATGGACACCAGGGCGTCCAACCCTCGAGCCATGCGGTCCGGCTGGATGAGGCCTTTGGCCACCCCGCCTTTGCCCAGTTTGACCGGGACGCGCTGTCCGAAGACGGGAATCCATCCTCCCTTGGCTCCCATTTCCACCACCCTCAAGTTGAACGTGTTGGTGCCGCAGTCGATGACGGCCAGTTTGCGCAAGGCGTTCACAACGCGCCTGAGTCGGGGTGGAACATCCAACGAACGACCTCTTTCATGTTGGGTTTTTTGCCATACATCAAAATGGCCACGCGGTAGACCCGTCCGGCCAGCCCCACGAGGGCCACGGTTGTGGCCAGCAGCAACGCCATGCTCAAGGCGACGTGCCACCAAGGCACCCCCATGGGCAAGCGCACCATCATGGAAATGGGCGCCGAAAACGGCACGAAGGAACTCACAACCGCCAACGTGCTCTCGGGCGAGTCCAAGCTCATCGAAGCCAGCATGTAGCTGAAAAGCAGGGGTGCCATCACCGGCAGAAGCAGGTATTGGGCGTCCGACTCTTGCTCCACCATGGCGCCGATTGTGGCAAAAAAGGCGCTGTACAACGCATACCCGAGAACGAAGTAGAGGGCCCCGCAGGTGAGCATGACGCCCCAGTTGATGTCGAGCAGAAACGCGAGTTCAGACTGGGAGGCCATGACGGTGGTCAAGTCCACCGCTTCAGGGGCGAGTCCTTGCGTTTGGGCCCAACCTTCCATCCAAGCGCTCTGGTCGAGCGCAAGGCCAAAGACGAAAAACAGCCCCCAGCTCAGCACGGCCCAGCCGAGGATTTGAGTCAACCCCACCAAGCCAATGCCCGCAATTTTTCCGGCCAACAACTGGCTGGGACGCACCGTGCTCAACACCACCTCCACGATGCGATTGGATTTCTCCTCTATGACGCCGCGCATGACGTGCATGCCATAAATGAGCACGAAAGTGAACATGAATACGCTGAACATGAACCCGAGCAAGGCGCGTTCCTCACCCTTTTGTTCCCCGGTGTCGATGTCGAGCGCCACCAAAGACACGTCAGTCTTGAGCGAGAGGTAGGCGTCGTAGTCCAAATCGGCACGTTCCCGCACCTTCAAGCGCTCCAAAGCTTCGCTGAAGTCGCGTTCCATGGCGCGCTTGGCACGGCCCGGCGGCGGCGACAACTGCAGCAACTGCATTTTCTCACTTTGCATCAGCCCGGCGTCGAAGGTCAGCATGCAGGTGTATCCCTCAGCCTGCAGCACCTCCTTGGTTTTCTCTTCCCTGCCGAATCGATAGGTCAACAGCGGGCGTTCGCGGTAACAGGCCGGGCAAGTCGGCACGAATTGCCCACCGTCGGTGGGCACGGTGATCAAGCCGTCGTGGTCGACCACCCACGCCTTCACAGGGTCTTCTGTGGATTGCGTGAGCAACACCAAACCGGCGATCAACCCCACGGTGAGGATCGGACCCAAGACGGTCGCAACCACAAAGGCCCGGCGCCGAACGCGGGTGAGGTATTCCCTTCGGACAATCGCCAAAACGGTGTTCCACCCATTCATGCCCCCACGGATTCGACGGTTTGGACAAAGACTTCCTCCATGGAAAGTCGAACAGGACGGGCCTCAAGAACCTCCACATGCTGCACCGCCCAGGCCAAAAAGGCAGGCATGCCCCACGCCTCTGGCAAGGTCAAATCCAACGTGTGACGGTCCCCCTCGGTGCTCGAGTGAAGAAGCTCCGCCCGGGCACCCAGTTCCGCAACGAAGGCCATGAGGTTCCCGTGCACGACCACTTGAACGCGGCCTTGTCGGGCCGATTCCCGCACCTCGTCGGTGGGTCCGGAGAGGATCTTTTGGCCTTTGTGCAAAAGGACAACTTCGTCGCACAGGGCCTCCACCGAACCCATGTTGTGGGTGGACAGCACAAGTGTGGTGCCCTCCTCCTTCACGAGTCGCAACATCTGGTCGCGCACCAGCGCGGCGTTGATGGGGTCGAGGCCGCTGAACGGCTCATCCAGAATGAGCAACTCGGGGCGGTGCAGAACGGTGGCGATGAACTGGATTTTTTGGGCCATGCCCTTGCTCAGGTCGGCCACTTCCCGGTTCCACCACCCCTCAACTTCGAGGCGCTCGAACCATTGCTTCAGGTCGCGCTCGGCCTCTGGCCGTGTCATGCCTCGGAGCGTCGCGAAGTACAAGACTTGCTCGGCCACCCGCATGCTCTTGTACAGGCCGCGTTCCTCTGGGAGGTACCCCATTCTGGAAAGCAGTCCGCGATGGTGGGATTCGCCCCACATGCGAAGCCGGCCTCGATCTGGCTTGGTGATTCCCGTGACCATGCGCAAGAGCGTGGTCTTTCCTGCGCCGTTGGGCCCCAAGAGGCCCACAATTTTGCCGGCTTCCATGTCCAAGTCCAAAGGCGCCAAAGCGACCTGATCACCAAACGACTTGGTGATTCCTTGGGCGTGGAGGATGGGCTTGCTCATGGTCAGGAGAACATGTCCCGAACCTTGTCGAAGAAGCCGCGCTCTCCGTGGTCCGGTTCAGGCTGGAAGTTCGCCGAATCGCGGAGTTCTTCCAACGCTTTCGTCTCCGATTTGGTCAATTTCTTAGGCGTCCATACGTTCAAGTTGATCAAGAGGTCACCGTTGCCGTAGCTGTCGACCGATGGAAGCCCCTTGCCGCGCAGGCGGACAATCTTGCCGCTTTGGGTGCCGGCGTCGATCTTGATTTTGGCCTTGCCTCCCAGGAGCGGCATCTCAGCCGTGGCCCCAAGGGCCGCGTCGGCGAAGCTGATGTAATGGTCGTGGTGGAGGTTCTTGCCGTTGCGCTGGAACAAATCGTGGGGAAGCTCTTCCACCATGACGATGAGGTCGCCGGGTACACCACCCATTGGGGCGCCGTTTCCTTCGCCCCGCACGCTGAGCTGCATGCCGTCTTCCACTCCGCCTGGGATCTCGAGGTTGACCACGGCTTCTTCACGCACCATGCCCAAATTGTCGGCGCCGGAAGGCTTGCGGGTCACGCGTTGCCCTGTGCCTTGGCAATCCGGACAAGTTGACGAGGTTTGCATTTGCCCAAGGATGGTGTTGGTCACCCGTCGCACTTGGCCCGTCCCATGACAGGTGGGACAATCGGTGTACTCCACCCCCTTCGCCTGAACTTGCTTGAAGACCTTGACTTTCTTCGACACCCCCTCTGCCACTTCCTCGAGTGTCAACTTCACCTTGATGCGCAGGTTGGAGCCCTTCATCCGGCGCTTGCGGCCGCCACCGCCGCCACCGCCGAAGGCACCACCAAAGATGTCCCCAAACTGGGAGAAGATGTCGTCCATGTTCATCCCTCCGCCGCCAAAGCCGCCCGGTCCATCGCGCATGCCCTCGTAGCCGAAGCGGTCGTATTGTTGGCGTTTGGTGTCGTCGCTCAACACCTCGTACGCTTCGGCCGCCTCCTTGAAGCGCTCCTCCGCCGAGGCGTCGTCGGGGTTTTTGTCCGGGTGGTACTTCAGCGCAAGCTTGCGGTACGCCTTCTTGATCTCTGAAGCCGAGGCACCTTTGCCGACCCCGAGCGTTTCGTAGTAATCGCGTTTGGCCATGATGCCTTATTGCCCCACCACCACCTTGGCGTAGCGCATGATTTTGTCGTTCAACTTGTACCCTGGCTCCACCACGTCGACCACCTTGCCCGCCAGCTCTGGTGTCGGGGCGGGAATGTTGGTGATGGCTTCGTGAAGCTCCACGTCGAACGCATCGCCTTGGTTCACTTCCATTTTGGCCAACCCTTGAGCCTCGAGCAACTGACGCATCTTGGTGTGGATGAGGTTCCGGCCCTCGCGCACAGCCTCCACGTCTTCGCTTCCGTCTGCCATGGCCCGGTCAAAATCGTCGAGCACCGGCAACAATTTCTCCAGCATGTCCATGGACGCGTTCCGGATCAAATCCCCACGCTCGCGCATGGTCCGCTTGCGGAAGTTGTCGAACTCCGCGTAGAGCCGCAAGTACTTGTCTTGCCAATCGGTGTCCTCCTGTTCTGGGGCCTCTTGCCCCTCGAGGGCTTCAACTTCGGCAGCAGGTGCCGCTTGGGTGGTGGCCTCCTGGGCGTCGTGCTCGGGGTTCTCGTGCTTCTCTTCCATGGTCGTTTTTGAAGTCATGTGTGGTCTGACACTTCAAGGTCAAACGGCGTGCCAGCACCGCTTCAGGGCCGAAGATGCGACAGGGTGTCATGCAAACGTGACAAGGGCCTGACATCTCTGCCAAGCCCTTGGTGTTCCTCATGGTCCTGCGCGCCTTGCTCAGAAGCTGGTGACGTATTTGTCCAACTGGCGGTGAAGCTCGATACCGCGCAAATTCTTGGCGACAATGATGCCGTTGGGGTCCACCAAGAAACTCATAGGGATGGAGCTGACGCCGTACATCGCCGCCGCCTCGTTGTCCCACTTTTTGAGGTCGCTCACATGGTGTTTCCAGGAAAGGTCGTCTTTCTTGATCGCGGCTTCCCAACGGGGGATGTCGCTGTCCAAAGAGACGCTGAAGACCTCGAACCCATCGGCGTCCTTGAACTTGGCCTTGCGGTACTTGTCGTACGCCCGCACCACGTTGGGGTTTTCGCGGCGGCACGGGCCGCACCAAGACGCCCAGAAGTCGATCAACACGTAGCTGCCGCGCAGGTCGCTCAACTTCATCTCCTTCCCCTTGGGGCTGGGCATGGCGATTTCAGGCGCCTCGTCGCCGACGTCGTGGCCAATCTTCCCGGTGATTTCGACCGCGCAGGCAGTCAATTGAACGGGTTCTTCTTGACCGCTCCATCCGGACCAAACCAAGGCCGAGAAGGCCAGCATGAAACCTGCTTTCCACATGTGCTTTGACGTTTTTGTGTGTCGTTTCTGAGTCATGGAAGATACGCCTGTTCTCAGGAAACACGAACGATGTTGGCCCCCAAAGCGCGCAAGCGATCGTCGATGTGTTGGTACCCCCTGTCGATTTGGTCGATGTTGTGGATGGTGCTTTTGCCTTCCGCACTGAGTGCCGCAATCAACAAGCTCACCCCGGCCCGGATGTCCGGCGAGGTCATGGTCACGCCGCGGAGGCTGGATTTGCGATCGAGTCCAATGACTGTCGCGCGGTGCGGGTCGCACAGGATGATTTGGGCGCCCATGTCGATCAGCTTGTCCACGAAGAACAAGCGGCTTTCAAACATTTTTTGGTGCACCAAGACACTCCCTCTCGCTTGGGTCGATGTCACCAAGACGATGGACAACAAATCTGGTGTGAAGCCCGGCCACGGCGCGTCGGCCACGGTCATCAAGCTGCCGTCAATGAACGTATCGATCTCGTAATGGTCTTGGGCCGGGACGTGCAAGTCTTCTCCCCGGCGCTCCATCTTGATGCCCAAGCGCTGGAACACGTTGGGGATGACGCCGAGCTCGTCGTAGGCGCAATCCTTGATTGTGATTTCGCTTTGCGTCATCGCTGCCAGGCCGATGAAACTTCCAATCTCAATCATGTCGGGCAAGCAGCGGTGCTCCGTGCCCCCCAATGAGGGCACGCCCTCGATGGTCAGCAAGTTGGACCCGACCCCGCTGATTTTACCACCCATGCGGTTGATCATCTTGCAGAGCTGTTGGAGGTAGGGTTCGCATGCCGCGTTGTAAATCGTGGTGGTGCCCTCGGCGAGTGCCGCCGCCATGACCACGTTGGCCGTGCCTGTCACCGACGCCTCGTCGAGCAACATGTAGGTGCCCTTCAACCCGTCTGGCGCACTTGCGGCGAAGAAGCCTGTGGAAGCGTCGAACGAAAATTCTGCCCCCAGTTTCTGGAATCCGATGAAGTGGGTGTCCATGCGGCGGCGGCCAATCTTGTCTCCGCCAGGGCGTGGGATGGCGCCCAGGCCAAATCGGCCCAACATCGGCCCCAGAATCATCACGGAACCGCGCAGCCCACCTCCCTTCGTTCGGAACGATTCGGTCTTGAGGTGGTCGAGGTTCACGTCGTCCGCTTCAAAGCGCCAAGATCCTGGCCCCAAGTGCTGGGTCTTCACCCCCAAATCGCCCAACAAATGAATCAGCTTGTTGACGTCGACGATGTCCGGCAAATTGTGGATCGTCACGGGCTCTGCGGTGAGCATCACCGCACACAAAATCTGCAACGCCTCGTTCTTCGCACCCTGGGGAACAACCTCCCCTTGCAGCCTCTGACCGCCCTCAATGATGAAACTTCCCATGCTCCCGAATTTCGGGGGCCGACCCACGCGCATCCGGGCGCCACGTCAGGGTTATCAACCCCGATCCGGGGAAAGGTCGAGCGCCTTTCGGCGCGACTCAGCGACGCTTCTTTTTCTTCTTGTGTGGACGAGCCAGAGCGTCGCTTGTCTTCCTCATGTTGCGCAAGATGTCCGCTTGGCCTTCCAACTCGACACCTTCTGGCAGCACCAACGCCCCGCCAGACTTCGCCTTAAGTTCCGCCGCGATTACAGAATCTTCCACCGTGTTGCGGTTCCACGTCAAGAAATGACGCTTCATCAAGTTGGCCAGCTTCACGACGAGCACCTTCTTCTCCTCCCCGTCCTCCATGACCTTGGCAGCCTCCATCAAATCGAGGGTTGTCTTGCCATAGTGGCCCACGCGAGACTGGGCGTTGGGGTAATCCATGTCTTCGGGAGCGCTGTCCTTCTCGGCAGGCTCGGGTTTGGGAAACGGAGCATCCACGTCCAGCTCGTATCGGGCCATGACATGAAGTTGGTTCCACAGCTTCTGGGCCGCCTCTTCCTTCTCTCCCTCCTGCTTCACCACGCTGCCCATCACGCTGACGATGGCGGCCGCACATTTGCTGCGCTCGTCGCGGTCGGCGATGCTCAGGCAATGGTCCACCATTTGGTGGATGGAGCGTCCGTATTCTGAAATCACGAGGTCGTCCCTCATGCTGTTGTAGCTGAGCGCGTCAAAGTTGATGGAGGCGTCTGCCATGGTGTTCAATGCTAGATTAGTCTTTCGCCGCTCAAGTCCAAACCTGGACGAGCCGCCCTCAGCCAACCGGCCGATGCACCAAAGATACGAGGTCCAGGCCCTTGGCCCATGCGTTCATGTCTGCAATCAACACGCGTGCGCATTCCCTCAATGCATGTTCATGGGCGACGAATGCCTTCCAACCCTCCCCAACTGGACCCGTCGTGGACCGTCGACGCGACATGGCCTGAAGAACTTCCGCCACAACCTGAGCGTCTCGGTATCCCGCGAGCCACCCGTGGCGCACCATGGCGTGGTAAAACCTCCGGCTGCGCTCCGGCATGGACTCGATTTGGAGGGCGAGTCCCTGAAGTTCGTGCGCCGCGAACGCATCGAGGTCGCCACACCCCCTGCTCAGCTCGGCAAATTCCGAAGCAAGCACATGGTCCGCCAGCACATCCCATACAACCCCGCTCCATTTGCCGCAATGCGGCCGGATCAAGGCACGCGCCTCTCGGCTGGCTTCGTGCCAGTCGCTGTGCTCGTCCAGCGCACGGTGAAATCGGATGCCCACGGCCATCTCCACGCCCCACTTCGCCTCGACATCGCGGCCCTTCACGGCGTCGCCCACAAAGTTGCCCAGCTTGCCTTGGGCGTTCAACCCGGCCCAATGCCCCGCTGCCATGTGCGCCAAATAGTTCACGACGGCAATGCTCGTGAAGAAGCCGTAGCATGCGGCAATTGCGTGAAGAAAAACACTTGAAGTGTTTGCAGAAAGGAGAGGTTGTGCTAATTTTGGCCTCCCGCCAACGAGCGGGTCAGAACACCTTCTGAATCCAATGCGAGAATAGCTCAGCTGGTAGAGCACAACCTTGCCAAGGTTGGGGTCGCGAGTTCGAATCTCGTTTCTCGCTCATCAAAAGCCTCCCATTTCGGGGGGCTTTTTTCGTTGGCCTGGCAA
>CAJWII010000053.1 GCA_913041065.1 uncultured Flavobacteriales bacterium | reverse complement strand
CAGCACCTGCGTGCAGGCGGCTTCGTCCCAACCCAACCCCTTGTCGGCGGCGAGGCTGTGAAGGGCGGCCACGTGGGGCGCTGAGCCTGCGCCGCGGAGGTGCTGCTCTTGGAACCACTTTGCCTTGTCTGGATTGAAGCGCGCGCCGCTTTTGACCACGCGGTCCAGGGAAAATTCCTTGGCGGCCTGTTCGGCCGAGAAGAGCTCGCGCTCATCTCCAGGGTTCCACCCCAACATGAGAAGCATGTTCACAAAGGCCTCCGGTGTGTACCCCTGCTCGCGGTATCCCGGCCAGGTGTCGCCGCTCTCAGGGTCGGTCCAATTGGTGGGGAACACAGGGAAACCGCCCGCGTCGCCGTCCCGCTTGCTGAGCTTGCCGTTGCCGGTGGGTTTGAGGATCAAGGGCAAGTGCGCAAACACCGGGTGATTCCACCCAAACGCGCGGTACAACAACACGTGCAACGGCGCACTTGGCAGCCATTCTTCCCCGCGGATGACGTGGGAAATGCGCATGTGGTGGTCGTCGACCACGTTGGCCAAGTGGTAGGTGGGAAGGCCGTCCGCCTTCATCAGCACTTTGTCGTCGAGCACGGCAGTTTGGAAGCTCACCTCTCCGCGGATGGCGTCTTCAAAGACCACCGCTTCGTCCGCCTCAGGCGTCTTGAACCGAACCACAAAGGGCGACCCATCTGCCTTGAGTTGGGCCACTTCGTCGGCGCCCAAGGCCAAACTGTTGCGAAGCCTCCCGCGTGTCGTGGCGTCGTATTGCCACACGTCGGGCTCTGCGGCTTTGCGCAAGGCGTTCAACTCTTCTGGCGTATCGAACGCCTCGTAGGCCAGCCCTTGGTCCAACAAGGTTTGCACGGCGTTTTGGTACAGCGCCGTGCGCTCGCTTTGGCGGTACGGGCCGCAATCGCCTCCGGCCTGGACGCCTTCATCGGGCGTCAAGCCACACCACGAGAGGGCCTCTTCGATGTAAGCCTCAGCTCCTTCCACGAAGCGACCTTGGTCGGTGTCTTCGATACGAAGGATGAAGGTGCCGCCGTGGGCGCGGGCAAACAACCAGTTGTAAAGGGCCGTCCGGACACCGCCCATGTGCAAGGGGCCGGTGGGACTGGGGGCAAAGCGAACGCGTACGTCAGTCATGGGCCGCAAAGGTAGCGCCCGCAAAGCCCGCATCCACGCCAGTGAACTCTCTGGCTGAGGGGCGATGGAGGTTCAGAAGTTTGGCCTCAGACATCAAACACACACCCATGAATGCATTGCGCAACAAAGTCCAATTGATTGGACGACTCGGCAAGGACGCCGAGACCATCACCTTCGACGACGGCAAGGTGAAAGCCCGGTTTCCACTGGCGACCAACGAACACTTCCGCAACAGCGAAGGAGAGAAGGTGGAACGCACCCAGTGGCACGACGTGGTCGCTTGGGGCGGTCTGGCGGAAGTGGCAGGTCAACACTTGAGGAAGGGCTTGGAAATTGCGGTCGAGGGGCGGTTGACGTACCGGACGTACGAGGATGGAGAAGGGCAGACCCGTTACATCACGGAAGTGGTGGCCAACGAGATGCTCATGTTGGAGAAGCGTCCGACCCACGCGTGACCGTTCGGGGAGGGTCCATGTCGGGCCTTCCCCGTTTCTTCCCCCTGCATTGCAGTCTAGAATGGTTCTGCTTGGCGCCTGGACTGGGGTGGCGTATTTTTGAGGGACCTATCCACGCCCTACGCAATGAGCTCTTCCGGAATCTTGAAATCTTCCATCGCGAAGAAATACGCCATGGCCTTGACAGGCCTTTTTCTTTGCCTGTTTTTGGTGGGCCACCTGCTCGGAAACCTCCAGCTTTTCATCCCTGGTGAAGAAGGCCAGACGGCCTTCAACGAGTACGCCCTGTTCATGACCACATTCCCCGCGGTCAAGGTGCTTTCATACCTAACCTACGCGAGCGTGCTTTTCCACCTGGTGGACGGCGTGGTGCTGACGATGCAAAACCGCAAGGCCCGTCCGGTGCGCTATGCGGTGGAAAAGGGGTCGGCCAACTCAGGCTGGAGCAGCCGCAACATGGCGGTGCTTGGCACCATTGTGTTGGTGTTCATCGTCACCCATATGCAGAATTTCTGGTGGAAAATGCACTTCAGCGAGATGCCGACCCAAATGGTTGATGGCGTGGCGTTGAAGGACCTCCACACCGTGGTGTTGGACTATTTCAACCCTGCTGTCAACAGCATGGCCGCTGCAGCTGTGGCGCTTTACGTGCTGGGCATGGCGGCCTTGGGCTTCCACCTTTGGCACGGATTCGCAAGCGGATTTCAAAGCCTCGGGGTGCGCCACGAGACCTACACCCGCTGGATTGAAATGGCGGGCAAGGCGTTTGCCGTGGCGGTGCCACTCGCGTTCGCGTCCATTCCGTTGTACCTCTTCATGACCCAAGGCTGAACCCATGCTTGATTCAAAGACCCCCCAAGGTCCCTTGGCGGACCAGTGGACCAACCACAAAAACAACATTCGCCTGGTCAACCCAGCAAACAAGCGTTTGATCGACGTCATTGTTGTGGGCACGGGATTGGCAGGCAGCTCTGCGGCCGCGTCGCTGGCTGAGATGGGGTACAACGTGAAGGCGTTTTGTTTCCAGGACAGCCCCCGTCGTGCACACTCCATCGCAGCGCAAGGAGGCATCAATGCCGCCAAGAACTACCAAAACGACGGCGACTCGGTGCACCGTCTTTTCTACGACACAGTCAAAGGAGGCGATTACCGCAGCCGAGAAGCCAACGTGCACCGTTTGGCAGAGGTCAGCACCAGCATCATCGACCAATGCGTGGCGCAGGGCGTGCCCTTCGCCCGTGAGTACGGGGGGTTGCTCGACAACCGCTCGTTTGGCGGGGTGCAAGTGAGCCGCACGTTCTACGCGAAGGGCCAGACCGGCCAGCAACTTTTGCTCGGGGCCTACTCGGCGTTGAGCCGCCAGATTTCCAAGGGCAAGGTGAAGATGTACAACCGGCACGAGATGATGGACGTGGTGATTGTCGACGGCAAAGCCCGCGGCATCATCGCCCGGAACCTCGTCACCGGGGAAATCGAGCGCCACAGCGCCCACGCCGTGGTCTTGGCGTCAGGTGGGTACGGCAACGTGTTCTTTTTGAGCACCAACGCCATGGGGTCCAACGTCAGCGCGGCGTGGAAAGCCCACAAGAAAGGCGCCTACATGGCCAACCCCTGCTTCACGCAGATTCACCCCACATGCATTCCCGTGAGTGGCCACTACCAGAGCAAGCTCACGTTGATGTCCGAGTCGTTGCGCAACGACGGACGCATCTGGGTGCCGGCCAAGGCGGAAGACGCCGAGGCGGTGCGCAAGGGCACCCTGAAGCCCACCGACATCAAGGAGGAGGACCGCGATTACTACCTCGAGCGCCGCTACCCTGCATTCGGCAACTTGGTGCCACGTGATGTGGCGTCGCGTGCCGCGAAGGAGCGTTGCGACGCCGGATTTGGGGTGAACGACACGGGCGAGGCGGTCTTTTTGGATTACGCAAGCGCCATCGAGCGATACGGCAAGACCGAGGCGAACGTGATGAACCTCGAGAACCCCAGCGACGAGAAGGTTCGGGAGCTCGGGAAGGCTGTGGTCAAGGCGAAGTACGGCAACCTGTTCGACATGTACCGCCAGATCACGGACGACAACCCGTACGAGACGCCCATGAAGATTTACCCCGCGGTGCACTACACCATGGGCGGCTTGTGGGTCGACTACAACCTCATGACCACTGTGCCTGGGTTGTACGCGGCTGGAGAGGCCAACTTCTCCGACCACGGCGCCAACCGTTTGGGGGCTTCGGCGCTCATGCAAGGCTTGGCCGACGGGTACTTTGTCTTGCCGTACACCATTGGCGACTACCTCGCCGACGACATCCGGACTGGGGCGATTGCGAACGACACCCCGGAGTTCATGGAAGCGGAAGCGGCCGTGAAAGACCGCTTGGAGAAGTTCATCGGCAACGATGGAGACACCCCGGTGGACGACTTCCACCGCCGGTTGGGCCGCATCATGTGGAACAACTGCGGGATGGCGCGCAACCGGGAAGACCTGACCCAAGCGATTGAGGACATCTCCGCCTTGCGTGACGAGTTCTACGCCAAGGTGCGCGTGCCCGGCAAATTGAACGGGTACAACCCCGAATTGGACAAGGCCGGTCGTGTGGCGGACTTGTTGGAATTGGGAGAGTTGATGTGCAAGGACGCCCTGGAGCGTGAGGAAAGCTGCGGCGGACACTTCCGCGAGGAGCACCAAACCGAGGAAGGGGAGGCCCTGCGTCGCGACGACGAATTCACGTTTGTGAGTGCGTGGGAGCACAAGGGCGCGCCCAAGGACGCGGAACTCCACAAGGAGGATCTCGTGTACGACAACATTGAATTGAAGCAGCGTAGCTACAAATAATCAGGAAGACCCAGAACGATGAATCTGACGCTCAAAGTTTGGCGCCAAGACGGCCCAGAAGACAAAGGACGACTCGAGACGCACCAGCTCTCGGGCGTGACCGGCGACATGTCTTTCCTTGAAATGATGGACGTGCTCAACGACAAGATCATCCGCGAGGGCGGCGATCCTGTGGTGTTTGACCACGATTGCCGCGAGGGCATTTGTGGCATGTGCTCCATGTTCATCAACGGCGAAGCCCACGGGCCAGGCCGCGGCGTGACCACCTGCCAATTGCACATGCGCTCGTTCAAGGACGGCGACACCATCACCATCGAGCCGTGGCGCGCTTCAGCTTTTCCTGTGGTGAAGGATTTGGCGGTGGATCGGAGCGCGTTTGACCGTGTGATTCAAGCGGGTGGGTACGTGTCGGTGAACACCAGCGGCGAGACCCTGGACGCCAACGCCATCCCCATCCCCAAGGCCGACGCGGACGAAGCGTTCAACGCGGCGACCTGCATCGGATGTGGTGCTTGCGTGGCCACATGCAAGAACGCCTCGGCGATGTTGTTTGTGTCGGCCAAGGTGAGCCAGTTTGCGTTGCTTCCTCAGGGCCAGCCCGAGCGCAAGCGCCGCGTGACCCGCATGGTGGAGCAAATGGACAAAGAAGGCTTCGGCAACTGCACCAACACCGGTGCCTGTGCGGTGGAGTGCCCCAAAGGCATCGACCTGAGCAACATCGCGCGCATGAACCGCGACTTCTTGAGCTCGTCGTTGACTGGCGAGTAACCTGAGTGACAACCCTTTTTGAGCCGGCCGTCGTACCTTTCGGGGCATGATGGATCGTTTTCTTTTTGCTTTGGTGTGTTTGACTGCGTCCACGTCAGGATGGGCGCAGAGGGCGGAGTTGACCTTTGGGGTGTCCGGCCTGTGTGGCATGTGCGAGAACCGCATTGAAGCTGCGTACGACCTGAAAGGCATCGTGGCGGCCGACTACGACCTGGACACGCACACCCTGCACGTGGTGTACAAGGCCAAGAAGTGGGACGAAGAGCGCCTTCACAAGTTGGCCACCAGAGTTGGCCACGACACGGACAAGTTCAAGGCCAGCGACGAGGTGTACGCCAACATGCACGGCTGCTGCAAGTACCGTGAGAGCGACTCATGTCCCAGCCACGACCACGAGCATTGACGTCGATGCGCGGCATCCTCTCGGCTTGGGTCCTTGCTTTGGCGGCCGCAGGTGCGGCGTCGGCCCAAGGATCCCTGCGCGGCAAGGTCTTCGCCCCTGAGGACCATTCAGGCCACGACCATGCTCCTGGGGAGCACGTCGGCAAGACGTCCTTCGACCCCGTTCCAGGAGCCACGGTGATGTGGAAAGGCAGCGCGGAAGGCACGACGACCGACGCGTTTGGGTTTTTCCAAATCAAGCCCCGACGCAACCCCGACACCTTGCGGGTGAGCATGGTGGGCTACACCACAGTCGATGTGGTTTACAGCGGTGAGACGTACTTGGACATTCCCTTGGAGCCAGGCGTGTTGTTGCAATCTGCGGACATCGTTTTTGAGGAGCGTTCCCAGAGCGTGTCGCTGCTTGACCCCATCAACATCCAACAGCTCAGCCGCCAGGAACTCTGCAAGGCGGCGTGTTGCAACTTGAGCGAGGCGTTTGAAACCAACGCGTCGGTGGACGCCAGCTTCACGGACGCGGTAACCGGCACCCGCCAAATCCACATGTTGGGCCTCGCGGGGAAGTACACCCAGTTGCTGGTCGACAATTTGCCAGGACCTCGCGGTTTGAACGTGGTTCAGGGCATGAGTTTCATCCCAGGGCCATGGATTGAGAGCATCTACATTTCCAAGGGCGTGGGGACCGTAGCGTCAGGCTACGAGAGTTTCACAGGCCAAATCAACGTCGCCCATCGCAATGCCGAGACCGCCGAACCCTTCCATTTGAACCTGTTTTACGGCATGGGCGGTCGGACGGAATTCAACCACGTCAGCCGGCACGAGGTGTCAAGAAGGTGGACCACGGTCGTCATGACCCATGGCGAATTCAGGCAGCAAGAAAACGACCGGAACCACGACGGGTTTTTGGACATGCCCTTGCAAGAGAATTTTGTGGTCCGCAACGAGTGGCGGTTCATCGGGGACCGGGGTCTGCGCGCCAACATTGCGATGTCCGCTGCAGACATGCAGCGCGAGGGCGGCATGCTGGGCGGCGATGTGCCTCCGCGTTGGACCATGAACACCGACGTCCAGCGGGCCGAGGTCCAAGCCAAGGTGGGGTATGTCCTCCCTGGTGAGGAAGGCCGGTCGTGGGGCAGCCAGTGGTCGCTGTCCACGCACCGCCACCAGCATCGCTTCGGGGTGCGGACGTACGACGGTGTCCAGAACACGTTCCGAGGCAAGGTTCTTCGGAGCGGCTTCATGGGGTCGCCGGACTGGGCCTTCTCCGCGGGGGTGAGTTACCTCTACGACGACTTCGACGAGTCAGGTACGTGGACTGCGCCTTCGGTGCCCGTGGACGTGCCGACCTACGACAGCTTGGCGCGCACGGAGAGTGTGCCTGGGGCGTTCTTGGAAACGACATGGTCAGGCAATCCCCGGGCCACGGTTGTCTCGGGGTTGCGCGTCGACCAGCACAACTTGTGGGGCACGGTGGTGACCCCACGCCTGCATGCACGCTGGAGCGCCACCGAGAACACCTCCCTGAAGTTGGTTGCGGGCACCGGGTTCAGAACGCCCAATGTGTTGATGGAGGAACTTGGGGTGTGGGCGAGCAACCGGGTTTGGCACATCGCGGACCTTGAACCCGAGCGCGGGTGGAACGCCGGCCTCAACGTGACGAGCAAATTCAAGCTGGGGTTCCGCGATGCGGACTTGGCCCTGGATGGGTATTGGACGGAATTCCAAAACCGAGCGGTGGTCGATTTGGACCAAGACCCGCAAGCGGTGCACATCTACAACCTCGACGACCGGGAGTCCCGCTCGTTGACGGCCCAGGCCGAGTTGGGGTGGTCCGTGCACCGGCGCGTGGACATGCGCCTGGCCTACCGCTTCGTGCACGCCACTACGCAGCGCTTGGGCGCCGAGACCGCAGGCACTCTCCTTGACCCCTACGTGCCCAAGCATCGTGCCTTCACGCAGTGGAGTTACGCCTCCAAGGCCAACGAGCAAGGGGGCCAATGGATGGGTGACCTGACGGTGCAGTGGGTTGGTCCACAGCGGATCCCGCGGCCCAATGAGGTGTTCGATGGGCGGAATGCGGCGACGTTGGAGGACGACTTTGTCGTGGTCAACGGCCAGGTCTCGCGCACATTCAAGCCGGGCACGGACCTCTACCTCGGGGTGGAGAACATCTTCAACTACCGCCAGGCCAACCCAATTGTGGCTTCGCATTTGGCCTCGGACTACGCGTCACAGGACTTCGAGAACAACATGGACGCCAGCTTGGTGTATGGGCCGGTTTTTGGCCGAATGGTTTATCTGGGCGCCAGGGTGACGTTGGGCGTGCCTGGCGTCAGCCGTGCATCGTCTCCTTGACGCTGTAGCCTTGCATGATCTCGGCTTCCTTGTCGAGGAAGTTTTGCCACCTCCCATCTACGTCGATGCCGTTGCCGTATTTCCGGGCGAACTTGAGGAAGGTCCTATAGTGACCGGCCTCGCTGATCATCAGCTCGCGGTAGAACGAGGCCAAATCGGGGTCTTCCATCCGCTCGGAAAGCATCTTGAACCGCTCGCACGACCGCGCTTCGATCATGGCGGCAAAGAGCAAGCGGTCGACCAGCTGTTCTTCGCGCGACCCGCCGCGTTTGATGATCTTGGAGAGCTGCCCGACGTAGTCGTCCTTGCGCTCGTAGCCCAAGGTCCAGCCGCGGGCTTTGATCTTCTCGACAACCATCCCAAAGTGCTCCATTTCTTCCTGGGCGATGCGCGTCAGTTCTTCCACGAGGTCGGTCAATTCGGGGAAGCGCACAATGGTGCTGATCGCATTGGATGCGGCCTTTTGTTCGCACCACGCATGGTCGGTCAAAATCTCTGAAATGTTGCCTTCCACGAGCTTCACCCATCGCGGGTCGGTGGGCAGCTTGAGCCCCAACATTACTCTTTCCTGTGCCATGGCGCAAAAATAGGGCGGCCCTTGCGGCCGACGGATGTTCAGAGCTTGCCCTTGTAGGCGATGCGCCTGGACGTCTTGCGGGCCAAAATGTGGAGCAACCTCGACTCTCTCACCCACGGCGACCGAAGGATGCGCTTGCGGTAATTGCACTGCAACTCCCCGTACTCGGTGTCGTAGACCTCCAGATCCAACATGGCATAGGAGTTCACGTTGGAGCCGCCCTGGGTCATCCATGACACGGCCGCCGCCACGAGCATGGAGGGCTGGTGGGCGTGCACCGTTCCCGTGACGATGGCGTCCACCCCGAGCAGCTTGGCGACCTCTTGTGGTGTGCGCTCGGCGAGGTTGTCCAAGGTGACGTCGTTGTCGTTGAGGATGGCGTTTGTTTCTGTGGTGGGTTGAACCTGCACGATGAATTTGCCGCGCTCGGAGCGCTTCAAAAACCAAGATTCTAAGGTGGCCTGCATTTCCAACCCACGCAGGTCCGCATCACGCCTGATGTCAGCGTCGTCATGCATCCTCCACTCCAAGGGCGACATGAAGGCCGCGCCTTTGAACGGCAGGATGGCGATGGTGGAGTGGGTCAAGGCCAGCTCGCGGAATCCCTGCAGCTCGTAGAACTGAGTTTGGGCGGTGGCTTCGGGTGGGAGCGCAGTGGCGCAGCCGAGCAGGGCGGTCGCCAACAACGTGAACCATCGGGGTTGTGAGGTCATGCGTTTCGGGTGACTCGGACCATCGATCCGGTGGACAAATCGTGGCCTGCCTGCGCCCGCAAGCACAGTTCGCCGGCCTCGATGGCGGCGTCGGGCAACGCGAGGGACCACATCGTTTCCAAGGCGCTCGGGGGGATGCCGCTGTAGGTGTTCATGACCACGAATCCTCCAGGGGCCACAAGCGAGGCGACGACGTCGATGAGGTCGATGAGCTGGTCCTCCAGCTTCCACTTTTCCCCCTTGGGCCCCAGGCCCCAGGTGGGCGGATCGAGGACGATGCCTTGGTAGGTGTTGCCCCGCTTGGCTTCCCGCCGAGCGAATTTCAAGGCGTCCTCCACCACCCAACGGATGCCATCGAGGCCGCTTCGCTCCATGTTGGTGCGCGTCCAATCCACGACTTGCCGGATGGCGTCGCAGTGGATGACGTCGGCACCCACTTGGCGCGCGGCAAGGCTCGCGCCACCGGTGTACGCGAACAGGTTGAGGAACTTGTCGCCAGGCTTGAGGTTGGCCGCCAAAAACTCCCAATTGTCGGCCTGCTCGGGGAAGAGGCCGACGTGTTTGAATTTGGTCATCTCCAACCCGAAGGTCAAATCCAAGGCTTCCGACCGATACCGCAAGGGCCACCGGTTGGGCGTGCCTGGGGCGGAGCGCCACTTGCCTTGGGTTCGGCCTGTGGGCTCGAACGTGGCGTCGGCCCGGGCCCAGGCTCGCGGGTCGCCAGACGGCTTCCAGAGGGCGAAGGGGTCGGGACGCACCAGGGTCAATTCTCCAAACCGCTCGAGGCGTTTGCCGTGGCCGGAATCCAGCAAGGCGTAATCGCGCCATTCGGTGGGGAGAAATCGGGTCGTCATGGAAGCGCAAGTTCGTCCACAAGCCGCATCTTTGGGTCATGGGCAGGAAAGGCAGCCGCGGTGGACGTGGCGACAAGTTTGTGGGACGGGGACCCGGCCACGGACAACCGTCCAAGCGGGGCTCGAAAGGCCAGCGCGGGATGCATGGCGAGTCGGAATACGGCTCCCCCACGGATTTGAGGAAGGCCGTCCTGCGGGTGTTTCGCCAGCGCGCGGGGAAGGCCCTCAACCACAAACAAATCTCCGGGGCGCTTGGCATCCTCAACCACGACGTGCGTCGGGCGGTGATGGCGCTCATGGAGGAATTGGCCGAGAAGGGCCAGCTTGACGACTTGGGTCGAGGCCGGTACGTGATGGCGGCGCCGGAGTTTGACCCCTCTGCAGGAGGCAACGAAGGTACCATCCAAATTTCCCGCATGGGCACCGGCTTCGTGCGCATGGCCGATGGGAACGAGATTCGCGTGCCCAAGAACAACACGGCCGACGCCTTTTGGGGGGATACCGTGGAGATTGAATGGTGGCAGCGCGGCCGGCGTTCGACGCCCCGTGTGAAGCGCGTGACCAAGCGTTTGCGCGAGCACTACGTGGTGACGGTGACGCTCGTGAGGGACTACGGGTTTGGAAAGCCCTCCGACCAACGCCTCCACACCGATTTTTTCATCCCAGCCCGCCACCTGAATGGTGCGACGGAAGGAGACAAGGTTCTGCTGTCGCTCCAGCAATGGGACGACCCTCGTGACCAGCCCGTGGGATGCGTGGTGGAAGTGCTGGGCCAGCAAGGGGAGCACGAGGTGGAGATGCACGCCATCCTTGCAGAATTCGGATTGCCTTACCAATTCCCCTCCGAGGTCAGTGCCGCGGCCCAGGCGTTTCAGGCGAGCGACCCCGACAACCTTCATGGGCTCGACCCCAAGGAGGTGGCACGCCGTCGCGATTTCCGGGAAGTGCTGACCATGACCATCGATCCGGCCGACGCCAAAGACTTTGACGACGCGTTGAGCTTGCAAAAGCGGGAGAACGGCCATTGGGAAGTCGGCGTCCACATCGCCGACGTCACGCATTACTTGCAGCCAGGCTCGGTGTTGGACCGGGAGGCCGTGAGCCGCGCCACAAGTGTGTACCTCGTGGACAGAACGATTCCGATGTTGCCGGAGGTGCTGTCCAACGACTTGTGCTCGTTGCGCCCCCACGAAGACCGGTTCGCGTTCAGCGCGGTGTTTGAGATGAACGAGGATGCGGAGGTTGTGAACCGGTGGTTTGGACGCACGGTCATCCACTCGGACCGGCGGTTCGCCTACGAGGAGGCCCAAGAGCGCTTGGAAACAGGCGAAGGCGACCGGGCAGCGGAGTTGAAGGTGTTGGGCGATTTGGCCCAAAAGTTGCGCGCCAAGCGTTTCAAGCGCGGTGGCATCGACTTCAACACAGAAGAAGTGCGGTTCCAATTGGACGAGGCGGGCAGGCCGCTGAAGGTGGTGGTGAAGCGCATGAAAGAGGCCAACAAGTTGATTGAAGACTTCATGCTCTTGGCCAACGTGGAGGTGGCGCGGTTCCTGGCGAAGGTGCACCCGGAAAAGCAGGTGCCCACCCGCACAGCGGTGTACCGTGTGCACGACCGCCCTGACCCAGAGAAGCTTAAGCAGTTGCGGGTGTTTGTTCGCCGGTTTGGCCATGAAATGCCCAAGCCCACCCCGGGCAATGCCGAGTCGTTGCTGCGCGATTTGCTGACGGCCACCTCGGGCACGCCCGAGGAAAACACGGTGAAAACCATGGCCATCCGCACCATGGCCAAGGCGGAGTACAACACGGAGAACATCGGCCACTACG
>CAJWII010000052.1 GCA_913041065.1 uncultured Flavobacteriales bacterium | reverse complement strand
GCTGGCCGGGTTGTTTGGCGTGTACGTGTACGCCGCCCTTCGGGACAAACTCCCTCACTGAACCACCAAGCGGCGCAAGGCGCCGTGGCGTTCGTCGCGCACGAGGTACACCCCTGCGTCCAGGCTTTCGGTGTTCAGGTCCGCGCTGCGTCCGCGCAGGATGCATGCCCCCTGCATATTCCAAAGCGTCCAGTTCACGGGCTCGCCGATTTGGCCCACGATGACCAGGTCACCACGAGTGACTGGATTGGGCATCAACCGCATCCCTGACCGCAAGGCTGTCACGCCCTCGGTCGACGAGGTGTCTTCTTCCGACAGGACTGTGCCCTGGTAGCGCACGACAGAGGGGATGCCCAAGGTGGTGGTGACCTCCATCCACGGCATGCCCCCGTCGCCGAGCCAGAGGTAGGTGACCGTCTCGCGCTCAAACGCGAATCCTTGCTCCGCGAGGTCCACGTAGACGCTGTCTTCGCTGCTCACTGTGGATTTCAACCGCAGCACTTCGTGGGACGTTCCGTCGGGAAGGAGCAAGATGCCGTACCCGTCGACTTCGGAGAAGCGCGTTTGGTCCACGACGTAGGTCAGGGTGGCGGGCACAACAACCTCATACGCGGCAGTCGATTCAAGCGTCGCATCCACCGTCAACGGCACGGGGTGCACCTCGTCCACGTCCTCAAACGGGATGGGCAACTCCAAGCCTGAAAGCGACATGCCAAGGCCCACTTGGTTGTACGTGCCACCTGCGATTTGGTGGTACCCGACCACCTCGTCCAATTGCATGGGGATGCCGACGTCGCCCCCAAGGTCCCCGAGATCGGGAGTGTTGAGGAAGGTGTAGAAGTGGTCGGCCTGGTACTCCGGATCGAAGCCGTTGAACACAAACTGCGCAGTAAACGAGGCCTCGGAGATGTCTTCCACCAACGTGAAGGTGGAGTCCACCGCCGCCAACTCGGTGAAATCCCAAATCCACCCCGGACCAGAAGACTCGAAGTCCGCCAGGAAATCAGGCGCCACGTTTTGGAACGTGTATTCGGTGTCCCCTTGGGGCAAATCGGTGTCTTCGACGGTGATCTGGGCGGACGCGGAAAGGGAGAAAACCCCCAAGCTGGCGGCCCATGCCCGCCCTTGAATTTGGCGTGTGTTCATGCATTGAAGGTAGATGCCGGGCAAAGAAAAAGCCCCGCGTGACGCGAGGCTTTTCAAGTACCCGGGGTGGGAATCGAACCCACACTCCTTGCGGAACGCGAGTTTGAGTCGCGCGCGTCTACCAATTCCGCCACCCGGGCATGAGGTAGATTGGAGGAGGGCAAAAGTAGCATAAGGAGCCGTTTCGCACAACCCCCGAGGCTAACTTGTGCCCGTGTCCAACAATCCGCACTCAGCACGCCCTTTCTCCCGGCCTGTCGTCGGCCTCTGTGTCAGCACCATGCATGGACGCATCATGGAAAACCGCGTGCTGGTGTCGCAATTGACGGAGCTCTCCATCCCCGTGGTGGTGGTCAACCAACACGAGGCGGGTCGCGGCATGCCAAACCACCTCGGGATGGACGCCCCCCACGTTCAGGTCGTCAACACCGAATCACGCGGGTTGAGCAGAAGCCGCAACCTCGCCCTTCGCGAGTTGAACGCCTCCTGGGCCGTGCTTTGCGACGACGACGTCTCTCTGGATTTGGAGGGCTTGAGCAAACTGGAGGTCCACCTCTCGGAGCGCTCGGCCGCCGCACCTTTGCCCATCGTTGTGTGCCAGTTGTGGCGAGACGCCAAACACGCGTGGCGAGCGTACATCCCAAACCCCTGGCGTCTGGAAGGCTGGACCGCCCAACACGTCCTCCGTCTTCAGAAAGTGAACAGCATGGAGCTCGTCGTGCCCACGTTCCAGGACCAATCCATGCCCCTCCAGTTCCACGAGGCGCTGGGACTCGGCTCGGCCAGTGGGGTGGTGGCCGGCGAAGAGGGTTTGCTCCTCGCCAACCACCTTCGTCAAGGCGGAGAAATCACCTACCTGCCCCTGAGGCTGAGGTTCCACCCAGAAGAAAGCACAGGCGCCCACCTCAATTCACAAACCGCCATGGCCATGGGCGTGGTGCATCGCGCCTCTTTCCCTGCGTGGTCCCACCCCTTCTTGCTGATCAGGATGATCACCAAGGTCCTGTTGCGCAGCCCCGAAGGTGGGCGGGCGGCCTGGGCCTATGGCGTTGGTTTTTTTCAGTCCAAGTCCGTCTTAACCCTGCACCATGGATAAGATTGACGTGGTAATCCCCATGCACAACTCTGCCCTTTGGGTGAGAGATGCCTTGGACAGTTTGCTCGAACAAGGGCCTTGCCTCGGTCAGGTCATCTGCGTGGACAACAATTCCACCGACAACTCCAGCGATGTGGTCCAAACCTGGGGCCAAGCACACCCCAACGTGCGGCTCAAATTGATCGAGGAGCGCACCCCTGGCGCTTGCGCCGCGCGAAACGCCGGGCTCAAGGAGGTGAACACCGTATGGGTGCAGTTCTTGGACTCCGACGACCTCTTGCGGCCAAAAAAGATGGCCATCCAACGGGCGTTGGGCCAGAATCACGACATGGTCTACGGCCACTTCATGTTTTCGCGGGAAGACAACGCCTGGCCGTCTTGGACGATGAGCGCCGACCCTGTGGCCGGCCTCGCCCACGGTCGAACAGGCTCAACCCCCAGCAACTTGTTTCGCGCAGAATCGGTTCGCGCCACAGGTGGCTGGGACGAATCCCTCTCCAGCGCGCAAGAGTACGACCTGATGTTCCGCATGTTTAAGGCGGGCGGGCGATTCACCATGTCGGAAGACCATTTGACCACCGTTCGGCTGTTTCCTGAGGGGCGCATTTCAACAAGCAACGAAGCCAAACGCCGGCTCAACTCATTTGCACTTCGCATGAGGATGTGGGCGCAATTTCAATCGGCAAATGACGTCACGGACGCACAAAAGCAACGCGTCTTGAATGCGTTGTTCAACACGACACGTTGGCTCGACACGTTTGACGAAGCGCGTGCCGCGGAGGGGTACCGCGCGCTCTCAGAGGCCGGATACACCCCCACCCCCGACGTGCAAATTCCAAGTTGGTTTGTCCAAGCGAGCCATGTTCTTGGCGTCCAACGCGCGGCGAGATGGAGGCGTGTTGCACAGCAATGGAGGCCTTCAAAACCATGAACAAGCCGGCCCAAAAACGCGTGCTCGTGGTCAGCTACTACTGGCCTCCGTCCGGAGGAGGGGGGGTGCAGCGCTGGCTCAAATTCGCCAAACTGCTCCCCGAATTCGGTTGGGACCCCATCGTGGTGACCCCCTCCAACCCGGACGTCCCGGTGACCGACCCCTCACTGAGCAGCGACGTCCACGACGGGGTGGAGGTGTGGTCCTTTCCTGTTTGGGAGCCCACACGTGCCCTTTCCAAATTGGGGCTTCAGGGCAACACCTCTCGTCTCGGGGCCGACCAATCTTCCTCCCCTTCGTTGGCGTCCAGGGTGGTCAATTGGGTGCGTGGCAACGTGTTCGTGCCAGATGCCCGTGTAGGGTGGGTGAAGCCCACCACTCGGAGAGTCCTTGCGCGTCTTCACCGTGAACCTGTCGACCTCATCGTCACCACCGGCCCGCCGCACAGCATGCACCTCATTGGACTTGCGCTGAAGCGGGCCACAGGGTTGCCATGGGTGGCCGACTTCAGGGACCCCTGGTCCACCATGGATTACTTGGGGGACTTTGGATTGGGATCAAGGGCCCGGCGCCTCGTCGCCAACATGGAGCGCTCCGTGGTGACTTCCGCAGATCGCATCCTCGTGACTTCGCCGGGGGCGCTGCAAGAAATTGGCTTGGACGACGCCTCCAAAGGCGCGATCATCCCCAACGGCTGGGACAAGGATGATTTTCCGGATAAACCGCCTGCGCCAGCATCCAACACCAAGCCCGTGCTTGGCCACTTCGGAGCCCTCTACGGGGCACGAAACGCTCCGGCGCTTTGGGATGGCCTCGGCGGGTCCGGATGGGTGTTGCAAGCCGGCGGACAACTCTCCGACGACGTTCGCGCAAGCATGGATGAATCTGGCGTGGACCTCGACTGGAAAGGCGACCTGTCCCACGCTGAGGCGATCAAGGCCATGCACACTTGTGACGCGTTGGTTGTCGTCCACAACAACAGCGACTCAGCCAAAGCCTCCACCCCTGGAAAGATGTTCGAATGCCTGGCCGCGGGCCGCCCGATGCTTGTCGTCGGGCCGGCACATGGCGACCTCGAAGCCTTGTGCGTTTCATGGGAAGTGGTGTTTGTGCCCCACGACGCGCCTGATAGACAAAGTCGGATTGAGTCCTGGCTCCAACATCCGTCCCCTGCGCCCGACAAATCTTTCCGCGCACCGTGCGAAAGGCGTGCCCTTGCGGGCGAACTTGCAGCGCTCTTCAACTCAACGGCCTCTTAATGCGCGTTTTTGTCTCATGCTGTTTGCTCCTCGTGAGCGTGTTTTACCCGGCTGGAGCAAGCGCGCAATGGAATTTGGTGCAGGATGCGGTGCAGGAGCCTTCCGGGTGCATTCGGTTGACCAACACGTCACAAAACCAGCGGGGTGGTGCCTGGCACGATTGTCAACTCAACCTGGAGGCTGACTTCGCCCTCGAATTCACGGTAAATTTTGGGACCACCGACGATGACGGCGCGGACGGCATCGTCTTCGTGCTCCAGCCATTCGGCGTGGGCAACAACGTCATTGGGTCCACTGGGGGGTCCATCGGGTACGAAAACGGCCCCTTCAACCCCTCGCTGGCGGTGGAAATGGACACGTGGCAGAACGGAGACGTCGGCGACCCGTGGTTCGACCACATCGCGTTGACCAGCGACGGGTCCATTTTTCACAACGTGGAAGGTCCCGTTCAAGCGCACAGCGTGTTGTCCAACATCGAAAACGGCCAAGACTTTCCGTTTCGCGTGGTGTGGGACGCCGGCACACAAACCTTGGAGGTGTACTTTGACGGCGACCTCAGGCTCACGTACACCGGCGACATTTCGACCACCTTTTTTGGTGGCAACCCACTCGTGCATTGGGGATTTGTGGCGTCCACCGGGGGTGCTGTGGGCAACCAACAGCGCTTTTGCCTGTTGGAAGCCGACTACACCACCCACCCCGAATCCATCACGGCTGGACCTGAAGGGCCCTGGGAAGTGTGCCTCGGCGATGAGTTGGTGTTGACTGCCGAACCGCTACCACCCGCCACTTCTGCCGTGTGGGCGGACAACGGGGAGACCCAACTGGCCATCACAGAGGCGGGCACGTACGGTTTGCTCGGCACCGACGACCAAGGGTGCCCAGCCTCGGGTGCGGTCGACGTCACCGAGGCTCCTGGGCCGGAGCTGGAGCTGCTGGTGGACCCCAACCTCGTGGTGTGCGGCGGCACCGAAGCCGAGCTCGCCGCCTCTGCCACCCCTGAAGCCACTGTGACCTGGGACGGCGTGGAAGGCTTGACGGCCGTGACGACCGAGCCGGGCATCCACGAAGTGGTCGCCTCCATTGAAGGGTGCCAAACCGCCTTGCAGGTCGACGTGTTGTTCCAAGCCATCCCTGAGGTCAGCTTCGCGCTGCAAGGGGAGGCTGTGGTCGGCCCCCTCGAGGTGTGCGCAGGCGAGCCCCTCACGCTCCAAGCGTTGGCCACAGAGGGTGGGAGTCCAGCCTGGGAAGTTGGGAACTCTCCATTCCTGAATGTGACAAGCTCGGGCGACTACATCGCCTCGGCAACCATCAACGGGTGTGAGTCTGAGCCACAATCCATTGCCGTGGACGTCCTGCCCTTGCCCCAAGGACTGCTTGAAGCCACACCTCCTTCGCTCTGTTGGGAAGATGTCGGAAGCGTGGCGTTGAATCTGGAAGAAAATGCCTCCCTGAACAACTGGGACTTGCCTTACGGCACGTTCAATTTGGATCAAGCTGGGGCAGGCACATACACCGCCAACCTTGTCGGGGAGAACGGGTGCGAGAATGCGTTGAGCCTCAACTACCCTATGCTTCCACCCATCGCGACGGGGTTGCTTGATCCAGATCCCTTATGTGAGAGCAGCGCGACGGTGCTCAGCATCACCCAGCCCATGGACCATATTTCGTGGAACGTGGGAGGAACAGACGACGAATTGTACGTCGTCAGCTCCATGGGGGGTGGTCCGTTTGTGGCCACCGTGACGTTGGGGGCTTGCACGGAAACGGACACCGCGCACGTGACCTGGTGGCCCACGCCTTTTGTGGGAAGCCACCCGGACAGCGTGGTTCGGTGTGAGCTGGAAGGGCCACACGAATTCATTTGGCCCACCCAGACCTCCACTGCAGTTGGGTCGTGGGTGTGGTCCGTCAACGGAGAGCCCGCCACCGCGGGGTACGATGCCTTTGCTGAAGGAGACTACGAAGTGGAGGTTCGGGACAACGCCACAGGGTGCAACGCCACGCACAACATGAACCTTGAGGTTTGGCCCAGCCTGACGGCCGCGGCCACGCCCGACGACAACTTGATCTGCATGGGCGACTCCACCCTGGCGCGCGTGGAAGTCTTCTCAGTCGGGGGAAGCGACGTGGGTGAGATCCCATTCAGTGTGGTGTGGGACACGGAAGGGCTCTCAGGGATGACGACGCCTGTAGCGGGTGGGGAGCACTTCGTGACGGTCACCAACGCATGCGGCTCGCATGTGGCCTTGGCGGAGGTGAAAGAAGAGTACTGCGGTTGTCACATCTGGGTGCCCACCGCATTCACCCCGGACCGCGACGGGGTGAACGAAGGGTTCAGGATTGTGAGCACCTGCGATTGGACAGAATTCTCATTCAAGATATTCAACCGTTGGGGGCAACAGGTTTGGTCCACCTCCGACCCCGACACGCCGTGGGATGGAGGTGCTTACGACCTCGGCGAGGGGGACCATTTCTTGCCCGACGGCTGGTACACCTACGTGTTGGAGTGGGGGGCCATTCAGAACGGGATTTGGATCCGTGACGTGAAGCACGGCCGCGTGCTTCTGGCCCGTTAAGCCTGAGCTCGGAACACGAGTTTGAATCGGGTGCCTTCTCCGGGCTCTGTCCAATCCACGAACACTTGTCCGCCGTGGGTGTCCTCCACAATGCGTTTGGAGAGCGACAGCCCGAGGCCCCAGCCCCTGGATTTGGTGGTGAACCCTGGCTCGAAAACCCGCCGGGCCACCGATTTGGTCATGCCTTTGCCATTGTCTTCCACCTCGATGTGGACCTGATCCCCTCCCCAAGCCGCGCGAACCGCGAGGGCACCCTCCCCTTCCATAGCGTCGACGGCGTTCCGCAGCAGGTTCTCCAGCACCCAGCTGAAGAGCGGGCGGCTCAATGCGAGTTCGCCGTGGGGCTCACCCAACTCAAGGGACAGCGACACGTTCTTGCTGATGCGGGGGCGCATGTAATTGACCGTCTCCGCCACCACTTGCAGCGGGTCGGCGTCGGTCAAGTCAGCCTCTGAGCCAATCTTAGAGAATCGCTCGGCAACCATCTGAAGACGGGCAATGTCCTTGTCCATCTCGGACAGCGCATCAGGATCCACTCCTCGGGAGGAGAGCAAACTGGACCACGCCATAAGCGAACTAAGCGGAGTGCCCAGCTGGTGCGCCGTTTCCTTGGCCATGCCAACCCACACGCGGTTTTGTTCTGCCCTTCTGGAAGCGCTGAACACCAAGTACGCGACCAACAAAAAGGCCGCGATCAGCAACAGCTGCACCGCGGGAAAGAACCTGAGTTGGGTCAACACCAAGCTTTCCTCGAAAAAGACCAAATTCCAACCTTCTCCCGGCAAATACACTGGGATGGGGGTGTTGTCACTTGCCATGGCCCTCAGGCGTTCCTTGAGCGCCTCAGGGTCGCTCAGCGCCGAGACGTCGATGCCTTGAGACTTGACAATGCGCGTGGCGGTCGAGTCGAGCAACATCACAGGCACCGAAGCGCTGTTGATGACCGTTTCCGAAATGAACGATTCAATCAATTCGGACATGGCTTCGCGCAACTCGCGCAATCGGACACTTTCGGAATAATAGATGGTCTGACCCACTTCCTCAAACCGGATGGGCGGGTTGGTGCCCATTTGGTGGACCCTCACGCTGTCGAAGTAAGCCTCGCGGTCAAACCCCAAAGGAGGTGGTGGCACGTTCACGTGGTACAACACCTCCCCGTCGTCGTTCAAAATCAACACAGGCACCGTCTTGTTCCCCACCAAAAAATCGGTGCTGAACGTCAGGTCCATGCCCACGGGCGACTCTTGAATCAGGCGATACGCCGCGGCCAAGTGGTCAGCCTTTTTCTTTTCTTCCGCGCCGAGTTCTTCAAAAAGCGACTGGGTGTACGTGACCAATCCTGCACGCTGCTTCACCGCCTCAACCCAAAGTTGAACTTTGCGTTGTTCTTCGACTCGGATGATGGACGCCAGGTGCTGTGTGTACCACAGCGTCACCACCACGATGGCCGCCGCGGCCAAAAAGAGCAGTCGTTTCGAAAGGGTGTCGTGCATCAGTCGTAAGCAGGGCAGCGGCCGTCCGGGCCGACGTAGGGGTCGTGTTTGTCGCAGGCGGTCAACGAAATGACCAATTCATGGGCAGAACGTCCACCCACACTCAAGTCGTTCACCCCAAAGTCGTAGGAATATCCGACCGTCATGGATTCAAACAACTTCAAGCTCAACACCCCCAAAAGCGAGCTGCCCGTGCGGTAGCCCAGCCCCACACTCACCAACTCGTCCACCGAGAACGCCCCCTGCAAGTCCACGCTTGGCGGCAAACCACGGGTCAATCGCATTTGGGCGGCAGGCCGGAACCCAAACCGGCGGTCCAACTTGATGTATTGGCCACCCATCAACACAAACGTGGTGCCGATGTTGGTGGCCATGGTCACTTCATTGAGTGTGTTGGGCACGGCGTTGAGCATGCTCAGTGACACGAACGTTTGGCTGTTCTCGTACCACAGGCCAAAATCCAAGGAGGGGAACACCGTCTGCGACGTCGACGCCCCGAACAGCGCGGGATCTTCGGTCGCCGAAACCTCTGGAAAAACCAGGCTTCCAATGTCCAAGCGGTATTGCGTCATGCCCGCCGCCAGCCCCGCGCTCAAGCGCGCGCCGTTGGTGAGCCTCACCTTCGTGGAATAGGCCAAGCTGAGACGGGTGTTGCTCCAAGGCCCCACCTGGTCGGTGACGACGAACCCGCCCATGCCGTGGGCGAACGTGACCCCGCCGCCAAGCCGTCCGCTCAACGAGGCGAAGCTGGTTCGAGGGGCGCCCTCGAAGCCCGCCCACTGGTCTCGACCCCCCATCCGAAGGTCCAGGCAAGCGCTGTTGCCCGCTGCCGCAGGGTTGTCCAACAAGCTCGTCATGAGGAATTGCGTGCGAACCCCGTTGAATTGCGCGGATGCGGTCGCAGCCCACCCCAACGAGAGGGCGCACGCCAACACCACGTGGAGGTACATCAACTTCTTCATCGGATCACGGCTACATGCCCTGTGATGGAGGCGAGGTTGGCGTTGGGTTCGTTCAGTTTGATGACGTAGTAATACGTCCCTGCGGGCACAGCACGGCCCCGAAAGGTCCCGTTCCAAGGGTTGGGGTACGAAACCGACCGGAACACCGATTGACCCCACCGGTCAAAAATCTCGATCGTCGAGAATTCAAACTGCGACAAACCGTAGATGTCGAAGGTGTCGTTGAAGTAGTCGTTGTTGGGGGAAAATGCGTTGGGCACCTCAATGGGCGACCCCACGGCCACAAGCACCGCATCCGTGTACGAACACCCCTCCACAAACCCTGTCACCTCGAAGGTGGTCGTTTCGTAAGGGCTTAAAGTGGCGAGTTGATTGTCCACCATTTGGGCCAACTCCTCTGGCGTCCACACAAACCCCAGGGCCGGGTCAGACCCCTTGACCTCCACGTTTGCCGTTTCTCCATAGTCGATGGCGGCCGCACAGCAAGCGTCGATGCTCACGCTTCGGCCTTCCAACCTGACGTCAAGCGCGCAGCCCGGCATGTTCGAGCCCACCAGCAAGATGTAGTCGGTGTTGATGTACAACGGGGAGGTGAACAACACAGTGTCCTCGTTCGTCGTCATCAGGTCCGACACCGACACGTAGGCCCCGGCGTCGCAAGGGTTGAACGGGTCGGGCTGAAACACCCTGGCTTGAAAGAATGGGGCACATTGCGAATTGGAAAGGTGGACTTCCAGCCCTTGGCCTTCAGGGTCCAAATAGGTCGTGTGAAATCGAATGACCTGCACCGACGTGGCCGAAAAGGACCCGTTCAACGCGGCGACGTTGTCCAAATCCATAGCGCTGGACAGCGTAACTGTGGAATCCACCTGACCGCACAAGTCAATGAGGTTGTTGCAGGCCGTTTGGGCTTGGATGGACAGCGAGGCGCACCAAAGCACCAGCGCTGCAATCCTGCCTGTGTTCATGGACGTCATGGTGTGAAATTACCCAGGGCCTCAACGCGTCGAACACCTGGTGTCGTATGTCTTCAACAACGTTCCGGGGACATCCCCGAGGTCCAATTACGACTCGAAACCGACGAGCAAACTCCCCTTCTCCACGGCGTCGCCCTCGTGCACAGGCACCTCAGAAACCGTACCCGTCGCAATCGCCTTGATGACGTTTTCCATCTTCATCGCTTCGAGCACCAACAAGGGTTGGCCCTCCTCCACGGCGTGACCTGGCTCCACAAGCACCTGCAAGACCTTTCCAGGCATGGGTGCGTTCACGTCCCCACTGCCGGCCGAGGCCGCCACAGACATGCCCATCTTTTCCAGGAGCTGGGTGCGCTCGTCCATGACACGGATGTCCTTTCGGACGCCGTTGATGCGCAAGGTCGCGTTCCCTTCTGCGTCAGGACCCTTCTCCACTTCCACCTTGTACCGTCGGCCGCGCAACACCACCGACCACGAACGGTCGGACCGCAGCGACCACTGGGCGTGTTCCGGACTCAAAATGTCTTGGAGAGCGGTGTTGTTCGTCACTTGCACACCTTCCCACTGGATTTCTTGGGCCATGACACGAAGGTAGGGCTGAGGCGACGACCTTTGGTCCATGGCTGGTCTCTACCTCCACGTTCCTTTTTGCCGACAGGCTTGCCATTACTGCGACTTTCACTTCTCCACGCAGACCAAACACATGGCCGACCTCGTCGCCGCCATGGTCCAGGAGACCCGCCTGCGGGTCTCCTCTGAACCTCGCTGGAAGGACCAGCCCTTCACCACCCTCTACTTAGGAGGCGGAACCCCATCCATTCTCCCTCCCGACCTGCTGCAGCACCTGGTCTCTGGGGTTCTCGAGGCTTTGGGCCAGCCTGTGACAGATTTCCGCGAGGTCACCCTGGAGGCCAACCCGGAGGACATGACCGAAACACAAATCCAGGCCTGGGTGGAGCTTGGCGTCACCCGACTAAGCTTGGGGGTCCAGTCGTTCCACAACGACACCCTGACTTGGATGAACCGCGCCCACACCGGCGTCCAGGCTGAACGCGCCATTCATTTGGCTCATGAATTGGGGGTGAAGGCCATGACCCTCGACCTCATCTACGGGGTGCCCACGTCTCGGAGTTGGGACAATGACATCGCCCGCGCCATCGCCCTGCCCATCCAGCACCTGAGCGCCTACGCCCTGACCGTCGAACCTGGAACCGTGCTCGGCACGCGTGTGGAGCGCGGCGCGGAACAACCCACTCCGGACGCCCGTACCGCAGAGGAATACCAAAGGCTTTGCGACACAATGGCCGAACAAGGGTGGTCCCATTACGAGACGAGCAACTGGGCCGCGCCCAAACCCGACCAAGGACACCACACGTCGCAACACAACAGCGCGTATTGGTCAGGCGCACCCTACCTCGCCCTGGGCCCTGGCGCACATGGGTTCCTTGGCTCCGTCCGGTACGCCAACGTGTCCAACAACCCCAGGTACATCCAGGCCATCCAACAAGAAACCCTGCTGGACGAGCGGGAGAAACTCACGGCCCGAGACCGGTACAACGAACTTGTGATGACGGGCTTGCGCACAGCCCAGGGCATCTCTCCCGAAAAACTGCATAGCGCCACCGGCGTTAGGCCTCATGACGTGGATGCAGAAGCGTGGACGCAAGCTTTGGGTGACGGGCGGCTTGTAGAACACCAGCCTGGATGGTTCCGCATTCCAGAGCCCAATTGGATCACTGGCGATCAGGTCGCGTCGTCGCTGTTCGCCCTGGATTGAGTCCGGGCGCGCCACCACGAGTCCAAGAACACCGCACCCAAAACAACGGCCGCCCCGAGGTAGAACCCAGGGCTGAACCGCTCACCAAACATCCACCACGCCAAAACGATGGCGTACAAAGGCTCAAGGTTGATTGCCATGGCCGATTCGAACGGCGTCAGGTTTTTGAGCACCTGAATGGACACCACGAATGCGAACGACGTCGCCACCACGGCCAAAACCGCCACCCACAACCAGTCTTCTGCAGACATGACGAACAAATCCGGTCCTGCCTGCCCCCTCCACGCGAGCCAAGCCAACATGGCGGCGCTCGCG
>CAJWII010000051.1 GCA_913041065.1 uncultured Flavobacteriales bacterium | reverse complement strand
ATGGCCTGGTGGTGAATCGCGACATTTTCGAGGGGTGCTTGGTGCTTTACCCCAAGCCTGAGTGGGACAAAGTCAACGGCGAGATGGCCCGCTTGAGCCGGTACAACCGGAAGCACCAGCTGTTCCAGCGGAAATTCATGAAGGGCGCCACACACGTCGACGTCGACGGAGCAGGGCGCATCAACCTGCCCGCCGCCTTGTTGGAATACGCCGGGATTGACCCCAAGAACGCCAAGGAGGTGATCGTGTCCGGCTTGGGCGAGAAGGTGGAAATCTGGAACCAAGAAGCGTACAAGAAGCAAGTGATTCAAGACGAGGACGACCTCGACTTCGGAGACTTGGCAGAGGATGTGCGCAAAGACCTCGAAGGCAGCGACGAAGAATGAACCAGGCCTACCACGTCCCCGTCATGCTGAACGCCTCGCTTGAGGCCCTCAACCTTGGCGGCGACGGGGTGCAAGGCGGTTGTTGGATGGACGCCACATTCGGCGGCGGCGGGCACAGCCAAGCCATGCTGGACGCTGCCGGGCCGGATGCGCGCTTGTTCGGGTTCGACCAAGACCCCGACGCGCATGCAAACGACCTGGACGACCCCCGCTTCACACTGGTCGCGGCAAACTTTCGATTTGCCCCTCAATTCTTGCGCGCCCACAAAGGCCTTCCCCTGAAAGGTCTGCTGGCCGACTTGGGAGTCAGCTCCCACCAGTTCGACACGCCCGAGCGCGGATTTTCCTTGCGCCACGACGGCCCTTTGGACATGCGCATGAACACGTCGTCGGGCGAGCCGGCCAGCGCCTGGCTGGCGCGCGTCGAGGTTGGCGAATTGACCCAAGTGCTCCGACGCTACGGGGAGGTGGCCCGGCCAGACCGTTTGGCCCGCCGCATTGTGGAGGCACGCGAAACCCAACCTCTGACCACGACCCACGACTTGATTCGGGTGCTGTCCCCCACCGCCCCCCGCGGCAAGGAAAACAAGCACTACGCCCGCATTTTTCAGGCCATCCGAATCCACCTCAACGACGAACTGGGCGCCTTGGAAGACTTGCTGACGAACGCCATTGGCATGCTCGCCCCCGGCGCACGCCTGGCCATCATGAGCTACCACAGCCTGGAAGACCGTTTGGTCAAGCACTTCATGCGGTCTGGCAACTTCGACGACGACGTGAAGCGCGACATGAAAGGGCAGGTGCTTGCACCCTTCAAGCCGCTTGTGCGCAAAGCCATTGTGGCGACCGACGAAGAAATGGAGAACAACCCGCGCGCGCGGAGCGCACGCCTTCGCATGGCGGAACGAACCGAATGGATGCCATGAAGTTCTTCGACCGATTCCGCCGCATCCCAAAAGAGGCCGCCAAAGGCAACCGCACCTTGAACGCTTCCGAATTGCTCGCACGCGAATCCAAGGCGCAAGCTGAGGCCGCGAAGGCCGCGGCCGCAAGCAACCCGTCTGGCCCCAACCGACTGCGCACCTCGGAGGACTTCAGGGCTGAACAGCGGGAGCAAAAGAAGCAGCGGCAGCGCCAAAACCAAATTGGCAGTGTCCTCCGTGAGGTGCTCAGTGGAGAAGTCTTGGCGCGGGAAGCCTTGGTGCGCCAAGTGCCATTCATGCTCTACCTCTGCCTGCTCACCATCCTGTACCTCGGACTCGGCTATCAAGCAGAACGCATCCTCCGCGAGAAGCAGCACGTGACCGAACAACTCGAGGAAGCCGTCGCCGAGGAAAAAACCTTGCGATCCGACTTCGAGTCTCAACTCCAACAGAGCCGCCTGGCCACATCCACCGCCGAGCTCGGGCTGGAACAACCCACCACCCCTCCAACCCTGTTGCACGCCGACGATGAGTAAGATGCCCAACAGCGGACGCATTTGGCTCGTATTTGTGGGCTTAACCTTCGTGGGAATGGGGGTGTTCGGTCGCATTGTCTACATCCAAACGGTGGAGCACGACAAGTGGCAGGCCCGCGGAGAACAATTCTCGACCAGCGTGCGCACCATTGAGCCCGCGCGAGGCCAAATCCTGGCCGACGACGGCAGCCTCCTCGCCACCAGCGTGCCGGTGTATGACCTCAGATGGGACTCCAAATGCGAAGGCATGCGCTGGGACGACTACCACAGTACGGTGGACACCCTGTGCCAGTTGCTCGGCAAGGCCACTGACAAATCCAGCGAGGGCATCAGGCGCAAATTCGACAACGCCAGACAACGCGGACACCGCGGTGCCCTCATCGCCAGGAACATCCCGTTCACCGCCTACAAGGAACTGCGCGCACTCCCCTTCGTGCAATTGGGTCGGTACAAGAGCGGCTTGGTGTTCGAGCGTCGTGAAAATCGCCGGCGCCCCTTCGGCAAGCTCGCCGCGCGAACCGTGGGCATCGACCGCGAACAACAACGCGTCGGCATCGAACGCGCCTGGAACGAAGAACTCTCCGGCGTGGAAGGCCAACAACTCTCTCGCAAAGTGGCCGGCAACCAATGGATGCCCGTCACGGACGACTACCTCGTGGACCCGGTCGAAGGCCTGGACGTGATGACCACGCTGAACCTGCACCTGCAAGACGTGGCGACCACGGCATTGGAAAGGCAATTGCGCCAACACGACGCGGCGTGGGGCACTGTCATCGTGTGCGAAGTCCAAACCGGGCACATCCAAGCCATTTCCAACCTCACCCGACACGAATCAACCAACGGCACGGTCGAGTACTGGGAAGACTTCAACCACGCCATCGGAACCGCGGTCGAGCCGGGGTCCACCTTCAAGCTGGCCGCCCTTTTGGCCTGCATGGAAGAAGGCATGCTGCCCACGGACTCTGTGGACACCCAACAAGGCGAGATCAACTTCCATGGGAAGCGCATGCGCGACAGCAATTACAAGGACGGCGGCCACGGAGAAATCGACCTGCAAAAGGTCTTTGAGGTGAGCTCCAACATTGGCTCGGCGCTGGCAGTGAAGCAAACGTTCGAAAACAAGCCTTCCGCGTTCACCAAGCGACTTGAAGACCTCGGCGTGACCACCAAGACGGGCATCCGTTACGTGGGTGAAGCCAAACCCAAAGTCAAGACCGACCCCAGCGCGCGGGATTGGACGGGCATCACCCTGACCCAAATGGCCATTGGCTATGAATTGACGCAGACCCCGCTGCAAACCTTGACGCTGTACAACGCCATCGCCAACAACGCAAAGATGATGCGGCCGCAGCTCGTGCAGGCCGTGCAAAGCGGTGGTGAAACCGTGAAGACGTACGAGCCTTTTGTCTTGAACCCCCGCATTTGCAGCGCATCGACCCTCGCCGCGTGCAAGCAAATGATGGAAGCCGTGTGCGAAGAGGACGGCGAAGGCACCGCCAAGCGCCAGTTTAAAGGACGCCCCTACACCGTTGCCGGCAAAACAGGCACGGCACGGATTGCGACGGGCGACGGGTACGCCGAAGGACGCTACCGCGCCTCGTTCGCAGGCTATTTCCCCGCGGATGCGCCGCGCTACTCCTGCGTCGTGGTCATCGCGGACACCAAAAGTGGCCGGTACTACGGCAGCACCATCGCCGCTCCTGTTTTCCGAGACGTGGCCGACCTGATCTACGCCACAGATCCGGCGTTCCACACGTTGGACGACCGCGATTTGGCCGACGACAAATCGATGCCCGCTGCCAAAGACGGCGCCCGACATGCGCTGGCCGACGTCTACGCCGCCATCGGCATGACCCACACCGGGGAAACCGCCGCCGATTGGGTGAACGTCACCACAGGCGAGCAAGCCGCCACCCTGACCGCCCTCGAATTTCCTGAATCCGGCATCCCCGACGTCCGCGGCATGGGCTTGCGCGACGCCCTGTACCTGCTCGAGAACGCAGGGTTGAAAGTCAAATACAACGGCATCGGTACCGTCAAATCTCAATCCATCGCGCCGGGCACACAGCTGCGTCCCGAAGTCACCACCATCCAACTCCGACTCTCGTGAAATTGCTCTCCGACCTTCTCTACGATGCGCGCATCCTCGAAGTGCGAGGCACCACCCATGTCGCGGTAGAACACATTGCCCTGGACTCTCGAAAGGTTCAGCCGCTTGGTTTGTTCGTCGCCGTGCCAGGCGCAACAGTGGATGGGCACGACTACATCGACACGGCGATTGCATCCGGCGCCACCTGCGTGGTGTGCGAACGGATGCCTGAGGACACCCCCGACCACGTCACCGTGGTGCAAGTGAAGTCCAGCGCGGCCGCCCTTGGCCACATCGCCGCCGCATTCCACGACCATCCCTCCAGAGAGATGAAAGTCGTGGCCTTCACGGGCACCAACGGCAAGACCACCACCGTGAGCTTGCTTCACCAACTGTTCCGGCTCTTGGACCGCAAAGTGGGCATGCTCGGCACGGTGGAAAACCGGATCGTAGACCGTGTGGTACCCGCGACCCACACCACCCCTGACGCTCTGAGCCTTCAGGACTTGTTGCGCGAGATGGCCGACGAAGGGTGCACCCATGTGTTCATGGAGGCCAGCTCCCACGCCATCGTGCAAGAACGCATCGCAGGTATAGCCTTCACTGGGGCGGTGTTCACCAATATTTCTCACGACCACCTCGACTACCACGGCGACTTCAACGCATACATCCAAGCGAAGAAGCAGCTGTTTGACCGTTTGCCCTCCACGGCGTTCGCCTTGGTGAATGCCGACGACACCCACGCCGAGGACATGGTGGCCGACACGAAGGCCAAAGCTGTGACCATGGCCATCCAAGGGGTGGCCGACGAGCGGGCCCGGCTCGTGGAAAACCAAATCTCAGGTTTGGTCCTTCACCTCGACGGCCAGGAGCTCTACTCTCAGCTTGTGGGTGGATTCAACGCGAGCAACCTGTTGGCGGTCTACGTCGTGGCCAAGCAGCTCGGCACCGATCCCATCCACACGTTGACCCAAATGTCCTTGCTCCAGCCTCCTGCGGGTCGCTTCGAGCGCGTGCCCGCACGAGACGGCATCACCGCCATTGTGGATTACGCCCACACCCCTGACGCCCTTGACAACGTGCTTCGCACCATTGCCCACGTGCGCAGCGGTGGCGAAAACGTGATCACGGTCGTGGGTTGCGGCGGTGACCGCGACAAGGCCAAGCGGCCGGTGATGGCCTTGAGCGCGGTGAAGGGCTCCGACCGGGTCATCCTGACCAGCGACAACCCCCGAAGCGAAGACCCCAACGCCATCCTGCGCGACATGGAGGCCGGGCTTGACCCCATCGACCGACGCAAGTGCTTGAGCATCGTGGACCGCCGCGAGGCCATCCGCACCGCAGCCGCGCTGGCGGAACCCGGGGATGTGGTGTTGGTCGCCGGCAAGGGGCATGAAACCTACCAGGAAATCCATGGCGAGCGCCACCCCTTTGACGACCGCAAAGAATTGAAATCTGCCTTCCAACCCACCGCCTGAGCCGCCACCATGCTGTACCACCTTTTCACCACCCTCCGCGAGCTTTACGATTTGCCGGGCGCAGGCCTGTTCAACTTCGTCTCGTTCCGCGCGGCCATGAGCTTGCTCACGTCACTGGTGGTGGGCATCGCGTTTGGAAAGCGCATCATCGAGTGGCTGCAATTGAAGCAGGTTGGAGAGATCGTGCGCGACTTGGGCCTCGAAGGCCAAATGAACAAGCAAGGCACGCCCACCATGGGCGGCCTGATCATCCTGGGCGCCATCCTCTTGCCCACCCTGTTGTTTGCCGACTTGACCAACGTGTACACCCAATTGATGGTGCTGAGCACGGTCTGGCTCGGCGCCATCGGGTTTGTGGACGACTACATCAAGGTCTTTAAAAAGAACAAAGAAGGACTGGCCGGACGCTTCAAAGTCATCGGACAAGTCGGCATGGGCCTCATCCTGGGCGCGGCGATGATCTGGCACCCCGACATCGCCATCAAAGAAATGGCGACAGACGGAACCTGGACCACCATGCGCTCCACCGCCACGACCATTCCCTTCATCAAGGACAACCATTTCGACTACGCGTGGCTCTTGTCTTGGGCCATCGAGGACGCCGCCCAATACGTCTGGCTGGTGTTCATCCCCTTGGTCATCGTGGTCGTGACGGCCGTCAGCAACGGCGCCAACCTCACCGACGGCATCGACGGCCTCGCCACGGGCACCAGCGCCATTGTGGGGATGGCTTTGGCGGTGCTGGCGTACGTCAGCTCCAACACGCTCATCGCCGACTACCTGAGCATTATGTACATCCCGGGCTCGGAAGAACTCGTGGTGTTCATCGCGGCCTTCGTCGGGGCGTGCGTGGCCTTCTTGTGGTACAACGCCTTCCCCGCCCAGGTCTTTATGGGGGACACGGGGTCGCTGGCGCTAGGAGGGATCATCGCGACGTTCGCGATCGCCATCCGCAAGGAGCTCTTGATTCCTGTGCTCTGCGGCATCTTCTTGATTGAGAACCTGAGCGTCGTCATTCAAGTGGGTTGGTTCCGCCACACAAAGAAGAAATACGGCGAAGGCCGCAGGGTCTTCCTCATGGCGCCGCTCCACCACCACTACCAGAAACAAAACATGCCGGAATCCAAGATCACGGCGCGCTTCTGGATCGTCGGCATCCTGCTGGCCGTCGTCACCATCGTCACCCTCAAAGTCCGCTGAACTCAGTCTCATGAACCTCAAAGACCCCATCCTGATTTTGGGCGCCGGCGAAAGCGGCGTGGGCTCCGCCTTGCTGGCGAAGTCCGTGGGTGCGTGTGCGTACGTGAGCGACGCGGGGGACGGCCGCGGGCCAGGGCCGTCTGAATTGGAGGCCCACGGCATCGGCCACGAACTGGGAGGTCATCGCCCGGAGGCGTGGATCGACACCGAGGTGGTGGTCAAAAGCCCGGGCATCCCGGACGACGCCCCGATTGTGGACACCTGCCGCGCGCAAGGACGGGAGGTCATCAGCGACATCGAATACGCCAGCCGCATCTTTTCGACGCAAGGCCACACCACCCCGGTAGTGGCCGTCACAGGCGCCAACGGCAAGACGACGACCACGTCCATGATCGACCACGTCTTGCGTCACGAAGGGTGGGACGTGGATTTAGTAGGCAACATCGGCACGAGCTGGTCCCGCCGCTTGGCCGAGCGGCACGAGGCCGGCGACGCGCCTGCGCAAGCCACTGTAATCGAAGTCAGCAGCTTCCAGCTCGACGGCACCTCGACGTTCCGTCCGGACGTGGCTGTCCTGCTCAACATCACGCCGGACCATCTGGATCGGTACAGCAACGACATGGCGACGTATGCCGCCTCGAAGTGGCGCATCACGCAAGCCCAGCGCGAAGGCGACCATCTCATTTACAACGCGGACTGCGACTGGACCGGTCGCATGCTCCGCGACCGCGGCACGGCCGCCCAACTCCACCCCTTGTCTGCCGAGCGCCCTTTCGACGAAGTCGCCCGCGAAGGCCGGGGTGGTGGTTTGGACCCTCAAGACCCCAGAAAATTCAAACTCCAACATCTCAATTCATTCACCATGACCATTCAAAAATTGGCCGTGCAAGGGAAGCACAACCTGTTCAACTCCATGGCGGCCGGCATGACAGGGCGCATTCTGGACCTCCGCAAGGAAGGCATCCGCGAAAGCCTCCAGAGCTTCGAAGGCGTCGAGCACCGCCTCGAATACGTGTCTGAGGTGAACGGCATCACGTTCATCAACGACTCCAAGGCCACCAACGTCAACAGCGTGTGGTACGCCCTGGAGTGTGCCTCGTCTCCTGTGATTTGGATCGCCGGCGGCATCGACAAAGGCAACGACTACAGCACCTTGGTGCCCTTGGTCCAAGACAAAGTGAAGCACATGATCTGCATGGGCAACAACAACAAGCCCTTGCACGACGCGTTCGACGAGTTGGTTGAAAGCAGCCACGACGTGGGCTCGGCCGAGGAAGCCGTGGCTTTGGCGTACCACCTCGGCATGCCTGGCGACCAAGCGCTGCTGTCCCCCGCCTGCGCGAGCTTCGACTTGTTTGGCAGCTACGAGCCACGTGGCCGCGCCTTCAAAAACGCCGTCCGCGCCCTCTGACCCAAGTCGATGAACGAACTCATCGCAGGGATCCGTCAGCGGTTGGAGGGTGACCGCGTGCTCTGGGGCATTGCCCTGGTGCTGACCATGGCCTCGTTGGTCACGGTGTACAGCGCCATCAGCACGCTCGCGTACAAAGCCGACGGCAACAGCGCCAAATTCCTGTTCAAGCAGGTCGGGTTGTTGTCCTTGGGGTGGCTCGTCATGTTTGGCGTGCACCGCATCCATTTCAAATACTTCAGCAAACTCGCCAACCTGGTCATGGTGTTGGCGGTGGCCGCGCTCGTGTTCACGTTGCTCTTCGGCACGGACATCAACGACGCACGGCGCTGGATCAAGATTCCCTTCATTGGATTGACGGTGCAGACCTCAGACTTTGCCAAGCTCGCCCTGGTCATGTGGGTCGCAAGACAATTGCAAGTGCGTCGAGACAGGCTGCACGATTTTTGGCAAGGGGTGGCACCCATTTTGGCCGGCATCGGCCTGGTGTGCGCGCTCATTTTGCCCTCGGATTTCTCCACCGCCGCCATGCTCGGCGCCATCTGTTTTGCCATGCTGTTCGTTGGAGGACTGCCTTGGCTGCAGGTCGCCAGAGTGGTGGGCATCGCCGCCTCGGCGCTGGTGATGCTTTACGGACTGGGCAAAGCGGCGCCTGATGCCCTGCCACGGTTTGGCACGTGGGCGAGTCGCATCGAGAGTTTTGCGGGCTTCGCTTCCGGCGAAGGTGGCGGCGAGTCCAGCGCAGAAGACTATCAAATTGAATTGGCCCAAATCGCCATCCACAAAGGGGGCATCCTGCCGTCAGGTCCAGCTTCCGGCACGTCGAGGAACTTCCTGCCCCACCCCTATTCCGACATGATCTACGCCTTCATCGTGGAGGAGTGGGGCGCGGTCGGAGGGCTCGGGCTGGTCCTGCTCTACTTGGCCTTGCTGTTCAGGGCATCCCAAACGGCGGTCCGCTGCGAATCGCTGTTCGCCCGCAACCTGGTGCTCGGCCTGGGGTTGACCATCGCGGTGCAAGCCCTCATCAACATGGGCGTGTCCGTCCGGCTGTTTCCCACCACCGGCCAACCGCTGCCCTTGGTGAGTTACGGGGGAACCTCGCTGCTGTTCACTTGCATGTCCATTGGCATGATGCTCGCCGTGTCCCGCGTTGTGGCGGGAGAGGGCGTGAAAACGCAAGGCAACGCGTTGAAGCGATGACCACACTCACCAACGTCATCGTCTCAGGAGGCGGCACAGGCGGCCACATCCATCCTGCGTTGGCGATTGCCGATGAAATCGTCCGCCGCAACCCCGAGGCGAACGTGCGCTTTGTCGGCGCCTTGGGCCGCATGGAAATGGACAAGGTTCCCGCCGCTGGCTACGACATTGACGGCCTGTGGATCACGGGCGTGAAGCGCAAGCTGACCAGCATCCGCAACCTCGTGTTCCCCTTCATGCTCCTGAGCAGCCTGTGGAAGGCACGACGCTTGTTGAAACAACACCAACCCCAGGTGGTGGTTGGCGTCGGTGGGTTCGCCAGCGGTCCCTTGTTGGACCAAGCCGTGCGCTTGGGCGTGCCCACCCTCATCCAAGAACAAAACAGTTTCCCCGGGGTGACGAACCGGCTCTTGGCCAAACGCGTTAGTCGCGTGTGTGCTGGCATGCCCGGCATGGAACGCTGGTTTCCCGCCGAGCGGCTGGTGGTCACGGGCAACCCCCTGCGACACCACGTCGTCCAACTTGTCCAGCCGCACGACGGGCAACACCAAGAAGCCTTGGACCACTTTGGGTTGAGGGACGACCTCCCTGTGGTGTTTGTCATGGGAGGAAGTTTGGGCGCCGTGTCCATGAACGACGCTGTAAAAGCCCTGCTGACCGCAAAACCCTCTGCACCGCAGCGTGGTTACCAACTCCTGTGGCAGTGCGGGGGACGACATGAAATGGAGGCCCAAACCTGGCTGAAGGCACACCCCTGTGATGGGGTTGTGTGCACCGGGTTTGTGGACCGCATGGACCTGGCTTATGGCACGGCTCGCCTGATCGCGTCCCGCGCAGGGGCGATGTCGGTGGCAGAATTGGCGTTGGTGGGCAAACCCGCCCTGCTCGTGCCGTCTCCACATGTGGCCGAAGACCACCAGACGCACAACGCCCGGAGCCTGACCGAACTCGGTGGCGCCGAGTTGTTGCCGGACCGCGAAGTGCGCGACAAACTGGGAGAGGCCGTCGCCCGGCTGCTTCACGACCCTGAAACGTGCTCAGCCATGGCCCAGGCCATGAAGAGCGCGGCCAAACCCCACGCCGCCGCCGCGGTTGTGGACGAACTCGAACGCCTGCTTGACTGATCCATGACCTTGGCCAAACACGTCTTCTTCCTTGGCTTGGGTGGCATCGGCATGAGCGCACTTGCCCGGCATTTGCACGGCCTGGGGCACGTGGTGGGCGGGTACGATTTGACCCCTTCTCCCCTCTTGGACCGCTTGAAGGCTGAGGGCATCTGGGTGGGTCACTCGGACGAACCCGAAGACCTACCTCCTTGGACTCAACATCTGGCGCTAACGCTCGTTTGGACCCCTGCCGTCCCCGTCGATTTCAAGCTCAAACGCCATTTCGAATCCATGGGCATTCAGGCCCTGAAGCGGGCCGAGCTGCTGGGAGCCATCACACGGGGTCGTCCGACGCTGGGCGTCGCTGGAACCCACGGCAAAACCACCACGTCCAGCTGGTTGGCCGACATGCTCATGGCCCATCCTGCAGGATGCCACGCCTTCCTCGGCGGCATCGACGCGGCCACAGGCACCAACCTGCTGACCCGACCCGGCGCCGCATGGCACGTCGTGGAGGCCGACGAATTTGACCGAAGCTTTCACCAACTCCACCCCACCCACGCCGCAGTCACCAACTTGGACCCAGACCACTTGGACGTGTATGGCACAGAAGAGGCGTTCCGAGAGGCGTTTCATGCGTTTGGGGATCAAGTGACCCAAACGTTGATCGTGCCGCACGACCTCCCTTGGCCCTGCCAGAAAAGCCTTGAACGCTTCGCCGCGGTGGACCTCGGCGAGGACGTGCCTGAGGGGGTGGACCACCTGGCCACCCTCTGCCCGGAAATCAGGGAGGTCGTGTTCGAATTGCATCGCAACAATCCCAAGAACACATGCTCGTTCAAGGCCACGCCTGCCCTTCCCGGCAGGCACAACGCGGCCAACGCGCTCGTGGCTGCCGCCTTGGCATCGCACGCGAACGTGGAGGCCGACGTGCTGGCTCAAAGGGTGGCCCACTTTGGCGGCGTGAAGCGTCGGATGGAAGTGCATTTGGACACGCCAGAAGCGACGTACATCGACGATTACGCCCACCATCCTTCGGAGCTCGAAGCGCTGTTGTCCGCTTTGCGCAGCCGATGGCCCCACCGCCATGTGACCATGGTGTTTCAACCGCATTTGTATTCCAGAACGCGCGATTTCGGCGTTGAATTTGCGCAGGTGTTGGGCCAGGTTGACCGGCTCTTTTTGCTTCCCATTTACCCCGCCCGGGAGGCGCCTATTCCAGGGGTTGATGCACAATGGCTGTTTGATAACATCTCCAGCCCTGACAAGCATCTCGTTGCTTCAGATTCCATCTTCACTTCTTTGAAGGCATGTCCTGTGGACGTGCTGGTGACGGCAGGTGCAGGCGACATCGATCGCCTGGTTCCACAAGCCCTCCAGCACATGCAGGACCGCCGGAAGTGAAACCATGATCCTGCGCACACTCATCACCCTCAGCTTGATTGCCCTCCTTGGGGTGGTCTTGGGTTTCGCCTCGGCAGATGCGGCGGGGCGCCGGGTGCGCAAAGTCCAAATCGAAGTCAAAGACGAAGCTCGGGCCGGGTTCTTGGACCCAAGCCGGCTGGCCGACCAACTCGGCACAAACCGCCTTGAAGGGGAATTGCTGGCCGACGTGGACCTTCAATCGGTGGTCACACACCTCGAAGCTCTCGACGCCTGCGCCCAGGCTGAAGTCTATCCGCACATGGACGGTACCCTGCACATCGACGTGTGGCAACGTCGTCCCGTGATGCGCGTGCACATCGAAGATGGCGAGGACCATTACCTCGACCGCGATGGGCAGCGCATGGCCCTCGACCCGCACCACACGCCTCACCTTCCCGTCATGCACGTGACCGAACCCGAACAAGCCAACATTGGCTTGCAGTTCGTGAACGACACCCGACGGGACGCCTTTTGGAACAACCTCACCGACCAACTCTCTGTCAACGATCAAGGAGAATTGATCTTGCACCCGCGCCTTGCGGGACATCACATTGTCTTGGGGGATGGCCGCGAGGCTGCGCACAAGAAGCGCAACCTGCTGACGTTCTACCGCGCCCATATCGAGCGTGGCAACCTGAGAAACTACAAACGCATTGACCTCACCTACCGCGACCAAGTGATCGCACAACGCTACCCATGATGGACAACACACACGCACAACCCTCTGGTGAAATCGTCGTCGGCCTCGACATCGGGACCACCAAAATCGCCTGCTTCATTGGGCGCAAGAACGAATTCGGCAAAATCGAATTGCTCGGCTTCGGACGCAGCGAGTCTGTGGGAGTGTCCCGTGGCGTGGTGGCCAACATCGACCGCACGGTGGCGTCGATCAGGCAAGCAGTCGAGGAA
>CAJWII010000050.1 GCA_913041065.1 uncultured Flavobacteriales bacterium | reverse complement strand
AACCATCGCTGGCGAGTGCGCCAATGAGTACACCTTGATCCGCACCTTCACGGCGTCCGACGACTGCGGCAACGCATCGGTGGCCACCCAGACCATCACGGTTCAAGACACCACCGCACCTGAATTCACTTTGGTGCCAAGTGACGAGACCATTGAGTTTGGCATGGAGGTGAGCGACGAGATGGCAACTGCGGTGGACAACTGCGGCAACGTCACGGTGACTGTGAGTGAAGAGACTGTCATGGGCGACTGCGAAGGCGACTTCGTGGTGACCCGCACCTTCACGGCGGTGGACGCCTGTGGCAACGCAAGCGTAGCTGTGCAGATAGTGACCGTGGAGGACACCACAGCCCCTGCATTGACTGTGGGAGCGGATGTCACCATCGAGTGCGACGAGGAAATCCCTGCCGAGGAATTCACCGTGTCTGACTTGAATGAAGTGGATGTGGATGTGACCGAAGAGATCATTGCTGGCGACTGCCCGCAGGCCATGACCATCGAGCGCACCTACACTGCCACGGATGCTTGCGGCAACAGCACCAGCTTGACACAAACGATTGAAATCGTGGACACCACGGCACCAATCTTCACTTACACGCCGCCTGTTCTGACCACCAATTACGCGGCTGAAGGCGATACTCTCTCCACGCCGTTCGCCATCGTGGTGGACAACTGCGACGAGAACGCTGGCTACACCGTGGAAGAGACCATCTTGGTCAACACTGACAGTGAACTCACTGTGGAGCGTCTCTACACCGCGTTTGACGCGTGTGGCAACACCGACACGTTCACGCAGACCGCGACGTTGATCTCCATTGTCTTTGGCTGTACCGACCCGGAATCATGCAACTACGATGAAGACGCCAATGCGAACGACGGTTCTTGCACCTACCCAGACCTGTACTATGACTGTGAGGGCAACTGCAACAACCCGTCTGGTTACGCGTACCTCCCGGGTCATCCACTTGAAGGTCAGGTGATCTGTCTGGAACTCATGGTGGAGGGTTGCTTGGATCCCGCAAACCCAGCTTACAACAACAACGCCAACGTGCCAGACGAAGATGCATGCTTGATCTTGGGTTGTACCATCGATTACGCGTGCAACTACAACATCGAGGCGGAGTACTCGGACGGTTCTTGTGAATTCGAGTCTTGCCTCGGATGTATGAACGAGAATGCGTGCAACTACGACCCAGAAGCGACGTTGCAAGACGACAACTGTGAGTATCCTCCAATCTTCTACGACTGCGACGGCAACTGCAACAACCCATCGGTGTACACAGACGCCGACGGTGAAATCATCTGTGAGGAGTTGGTGGTGGCCGGATGCACCGACCCATTGAACCCGTCGTACAACCCAAATGCCAACGTTACCGTCGAAGAAGACTGCTTGGTGGGAGGATGTTTGCTGCCTTACGCCTGCAACTACGACCCTACTGCTGAGTACTTGTTGATCGAGACCTGTGACTTCGATTCTTGTGCAGGATGTACCGATACCGAGGCGTGCAACTACGAGGAGGAAGCAACGTTGTCCAATCCTCAGGCCTGTGACTACGCCATCGATTTCTACCCCAGCGGTTTCTACGACTGCGACGGGGATTGCAACAACCCATCCTCGCATGTGTACCCTGCGGGACATGCGTTGGCTGGTGAAGTCATCTGTGAAGAGCTGGTGGTCGAGGGTTGCACTGACCCGTCAGCGGCGAACTACAATCCCTTCGCCAATGTGGACAATGGCACGTGTATCATTTACACTTACGGATGTGTACTCCCGTGGGCATGCAACTACAATCCGGACGCAGATGTTTACTTGCCTGGATCATGTGACTTCAGCTGCTTGGGTGGAATGCCAGTGGATGGCGAAGCTTGTGCAGACGAGATGGCTTGCAACTACGGTGTGGAAGGTCCATGTGTTTACTTCACGCCAGATGGTGGCCTCTGTGCCCTGACTGGTTGCACCGACGAGGCTGCATGCGACTACGACGCGGAAGCGTTGGTGAACACAGGCTGTGATTACTACTCATGTGCGGTGTTCGGTTGCACCAACGAAGCGGCGTGCAACTTCGAAGTGGCTGCGACGCTGGACAACGGCACATGTGACTTTACAACTTGCATGGGTTGCACCGACGCGGCGGCCTTGAACTACGATGCGGACGCGACAAGCGACAGTGGACAGTGCCAGTACAGCGTTCCTGGTTGCACCCTCATGATTGCGTGCAACTACGACGCAGACGCCAATGTGAACGACGGGTCTTGCGACTTCAACACATGCTTTGGCTGTGTGGCTGAAGACGCATGCAACTACGACGCCACCGCGTTGTACCCAGACGGCGACTGCGACTTCGCAGCGACCGGAATGGACTGCGACGGCAACTGCTTGGGTGATGTGGACGGCGACGGCGTTTGCGATGCGAACGAGGTCGAGGGCTGCACGGACGTGACTGCGTTGAACTTCAACGTGAACGCCACCGACGACAGCGGCGACTGCACGTACCTCGTGATGGGTTGTGTGGACCAGATGGCCTGCAACTTCGATTACGCGGCAGACCAAGACAACGGCTCGTGTGAGTACGCCAGCTGCTCAGGTTGTGTGGTCTCGTGGGCCTGCAACTACGACGCAGAAGCGACGTACCACGACGGCTCTTGCATCTTCCCAGATGTGAACGGCGTGTGCCCGAACGCATGCGAGTCTGACTTCGACGGCGACGGCATCTGTGACGCAGACGAAGTGTCAGGCTGTACCTACTTCAATGCAGCGAATTTCAACCCTGCAGCCACCGACGACGACGGCACCTGTCAGTTCGTGGGTTGCACCGACGCAGACTTCACCAGCTACAACGACCTGGCGAACGTCAACAGCGGGGACTGCACCAACGCTCCTGCGAGCGCCGACTTCACGGGCGACGGTCAGGTACAGCTCGAAGACTTGCTCGACTTCCTCGTCGCTTACGGCACGAGCGGACCAGAGTGGGGCATCGACTGGGTGCAGGACGGATGTTCTGTGGAAGCCATGGGCGTTGCAGACCTCGGCGTGAGCGCCAGCGGTTGCACGTACACCACGGCGACCAACTACGACCCAACGTCGTCGTTTGACGAAGGCACTTGCGTGTGGTTGGGTTGCACCGACAGCGAAGCGTTGAACTTCAACGGCCTCGCCACGTTGGACGACGCCAGCTGCTCGTACCACGTCTGCCCAGACTTCAACGGCGACGGTCAGGTGCAAGCTGAAGACTTGCTCGACTTCCTCGTGGCTTGGGGATCCATCTACGAGTGAGGAAGGGTTGAGAACCAAAACCCAAAACATGAAAGGGCCACCCATCGGGTGGCCCTTTTTGTGCTCAAGGAATGCAGGCGATACGATTCGTTGATGTTGGCGTGATGAAATGAACGTGTTGTCGAAGGATTTAGGCAACAACGCCAAAAGATCTTGTTTAATGGCTTTTCAAGAAATTCCCCACGTCAAGAGGCCACTGGACGTGGCCGTGATTTCAGATTTGCATTTGGGCATGCGCGGCTGCAGGGCCGCGGAGGTGTTTGCCTACTTGCGGTCCATCGATCCTGAAATTTTAGTGCTCAACGGCGACATCGTGGATGTTTGGCAATTCAAGAAGAAGTATTTCCCGCCTGAACACATGATGGTCGTTCGCGAGTTGCTTGACATGGTCGCCAAACAAAAGACGATCTATTACGTGACGGGAAACCACGACGAAGTGTTTCGCCGTTTCGTCGGGTTCCAGACAGGGCAATTGAAAATTGTAAACAAGGTGGTCCTGACGTTGGATGGCAAGAAGACGTGGATCTTTCATGGCGATGTGTTTGACGTCACCATGCAACACTCCAAGTGGTTGGCCATGTTGGGCGGAATAGGGTACGACGCGTTGATTTGGCTGAACCATCAAATCAACAAAGTGTCTGTGGCTTTGGGCAAGGGACGGATTTCCCTGTCGAAAAAGGTCAAGGAAAGCGTAAAGTCCGCCGTCAAGTTCATCAACCACTTCGAGGAAACGGCGGCCAACATCGCCATCCGCAACGGGTACGATCATGTGGTGTGTGGACACATTCATCAACCGGCCGACCGCATGGTGGACACCGCTACGGGCTCAGTGCGCTATTTGAACAGTGGAGATTGGGTCGAGAATTGCACGGCATTGGAATACCACCGCGGGACCTGGCGTCTTCACAGACAAGAGGATGCGCCAGCCAAGCATCCAAATGTTGTGTCTGAAGTGCGAAGCACACAAGAGTTGTTCCAAGAGCTGCTGGCCGAAATGAGCGAGGGGTGAGGATTCTGTATGCGTTTCAAGGCACAGGGAACGGCCATCATGTCCGTGCACAGGAGTTCATCCCCATTTTGAAAACCTTGGGTGAAGTGGATGTTTGGGTGAGCGGAGGTGCGACCAACAAAAAGTATGAGGTGCCTGTGGACCGTCAGTTGCGTGGTGTCGGGTTTTCGTTTGGGACCAAAGGTGGGATTTCGTTCGGGGAGACTTTGCGCCAGCTGCGGCCTGTGCAAGCATTGCGTGACATCACCAACGGAGGGTTGACCCCATACGACCTTGTGTTCAACGATTTCGAGCCCATTTCAGCTTGGGCGGCGCGTTGGCAAGGGGTTCCAGTGGTGGGGGTGTCGCATCAAATTGCGGTGCACCATCCCGCCAGTCCCAAACCCACCAAGATGGATTCACTGGGGATGGGGGTGCTCAAGCATTATGCCCCTTGCAGCCATCCCTTGGGATTCCACTTTAAGCGCTATGTGCCTGACATTCGTACCCCTGTGATTCGCCGCAGTGTGCGCGAGGTCCCGGTGTCGGACGAAGGTCATGTGGTGGTGTATCTGCCAGCATACAGCGAGGCGCGCATTGTGAAGGTGTTGGATCAAATGCCCAAGCAATCATGGTGGGTGTTTTCCAACCATTGCGCCAAGCCATATACACATCGCAACATCCACGTCGAGCCCACGAGCTCACAGGGGTTTTTGCGTTGCATGGCGAGTGCAAAAGGGGTGTTGTGTGGTGCGGGCTTTGAAACTCCCTCGGAGGCCCTCCATCTGGGCAAATCTTTGATGGTGGTTCCCATGCATGGCCAATTTGAGCAGCAATGCAATGCGGCAGCACTCGCTCAAATGGGAGTGCCTGTTTTGCCATCTTTTGACGACAGCCGAGTTCCTGAACTCAGGGAATGGGTGAACCAGGGTCCGTTCGTTGAGGTGGATTATCCCGACGAAAGCCGGGACATTTTGACCCGCGCGGCCGAAATTGGCCTTGGCTCAATCCGTTGACGGCAAGAAAGCTCGGAATGACGATGGTTGTGTCACCCCTGAAATGAAACAGCTTTCTTTTTTGGACCGCCACTTGACCTGGTGGATCCTTGGGGCCATAGTCGTAGGCCTGGTGTTGGGGAAGTTCTTGCCTTTTGTGCCGCGAGCTTTGGAGGGCATGGCATGGGGAGCCACCAACATTCCCATCGCCATTGGGTTGATGGTCATGATGTACCCGCCCTTGGCCAAGGCGAATTACCGCCTGATGCCCAAGGTGTTCCAAAATGCCAAACTCGTGGGCTTCAGCCTTGCATTGAATTGGATTGTCGGCCCAGTTCTGATGTTTGGCCTTGCGGTGGTGTTCCTTCGCGACGAACCGGGGTACATGAGCGGCCTGATCTTGATTGGCCTGGCGCGGTGTATTGCGATGGTGTTGGTGTGGAACGATTTGGCTGAGGGAAACCGGGAACTTGCGGCAGGGTTGGTCGCGGTGAACAGCCTGTTCCAAGTTGTGGCTTACAGCTTTTACGCTTGGCTGTTCATGAGTGAGTTGCCAGCTTGGCTGGGCATCCGATCGATGGCCTTGAACGTGCCCATGTCGCTTGTGGCTGAAACAGTGGCTTTGTATCTCGGGGTTCCTTTTGTTTTGGGTGCCTTGAGCAGAGAGGTTGCCATCCGGAACAAAGGGGAGGAGTGGTTCAACCGCGAGTTCGTTCCGCGGATTTCTCCTTGGACATTGGTGGCGTTGTTGTTCACCATCGTTGTGATGTTCAGTCTCAAGGGTGACCAAATCTTGGCGTTGCCCTTGGATGTTCTTCGGGTGTCGCTGCCCTTGGTTTTGTATTTCGGTCTGATGTTTTTGGTCAGCATGCTGTTGGGCCGTCGTATGGACGCGTGCCATGCCGATTGCACAGCGGTGGCTTTCACAGCCTCAGGAAACAACTTCGAGCTTGCAATCGCTGTGGCGGTCGCCATGTTTGGAATTGACAGCCAGCAAGCTTTCGTGGGCGTGGTTGGACCCTTGATTGAAGTTCCTGCGCTGCTTGTCATGGTGCGGGTCTCGAGGGCCTTCAAGCAAGGTTCGTGATAAAAAAAAGCCCGACCATGTGGCCGGGCTTTCTCGTCAAAATGGGCTCGATCAGTGACCGAGCACAGCAAGTTTCGAGGTCACGACGCGACCTTGAGAGGCCACGCGCACCAGGTACTGTCCAGCTTGCAAGCCGTCGACCTGGATGTGGTTTTGGACTTGCGTGAATGTGCGGACAGCACGTCCACGCATGTCCACCACAGTGATGTCGGCAAGAACACCAAGTGGCAACACCAAATTGGCCTCTCCCGCAGCGGGGTTGGGGTAGAGGCGGATGCCTGTGAGGAAGTCGAGCACATTGTCCGTGTTGTCGATGACAACACCTTCAAGGCTTCCGCTGCAACCGAGGCTGTCCGTCACCAAGACATTGTACGTTCCTGAAGTGAGGGTGACATCTTCATCGGTGCTGACTTCGATGCCGTCCGCATCGGTCCAGCTGAAAGTGTAAACACCTGAGCCACCTATCACGCTGATTTCAGCGGAACCGGGAGTGCTGCCTTCACCGGCCAAAGTGCCGTCCAGGCTCACCTCCACAAGATCACAGCTTCCGTCGTCCACAGTTGCCAAGGCGTCGTAGTTGCACGCATTTTCATCGGTGCATCCTGGCACAGCATTGGCGCTCTCTCCGAACAATCCACGTTCGTCACAGAAGGTCCATCCGAGTGCGAAGTCGTGTCCCGATCCAACGCCAGCGTTCAAGTAGAGTTGGTCCACAGCCATTCCTCCAGTTTCGTCAAAGTCGAAGAGGTAGTCGAGGTCAGCGGGCTCGTCATTGCCAATCATGTTGTTGGCGGCGTAGTCGTCGAGGAGGCTGTCCCCATCTTCTGCATCCCCGTCGTAATCCAGGGCGTCAACGCCACCGGTGACCACCACGTTGCTCAGGGTCAAGTCACCTGCAGCCCAGCGCTCGTAGGCGTCTTCGACTTCGTCGGCTTTGTCCTCAATCTCGATTCCTTCGCTGGTGTTGCACAGGAGCACATTGGAGACGTGTCCACCTGTTCCGTTGCGAAACAAAAGGCCTTGGTTTCCGCCAACTCCGACCACAGTCCATCCTTGCACAGTGGGGATGGCAAATGGCATTTCGTCGTTGCTGACATTGCCGTCGTCCGAATCGTCTCCGTCGAGTTCGCCACCGCGGTCCCCTTCTTCACCTGGTTGGTCTTGGATGGCCAACCAGTTGGAACCTCCACCGTGGAAACCTTGGTCCCAGTCGAAGCTGTCGTCGCCGCAGAACGCCACCAAGGCGTGGTCGACTGTCACAGAACCTCCGAAGAACTCAATGCCGTCGTCGAGGTTGGAAACCACTTCCACGTGGTGGATGGTGGTGCCAGAGCCAACACCTGCCAAGGTCAGTCCATTGATTTCGTTGGACGCAGCGAGTTGGGTTCCTCCGTGACGGATGCTGACGTAGGTCAGGACACCGCTGTTGTCCATGTCGTTGTCACCTCCGTAGGAAGCTTGGTCGTTGTCCGAGGGGATGCCTTCCACCTGGGCAGGTCCACCGAAGTTGGTGGTGGCGTCGCCCAACACAATGAGTCCGCCCCATTGGCCGCGTGTGTCATATGACACAGAGCCGTCGAGTGGGTCTCCTTCGTAGGTGAAGATGATGGGGCAGTCCGCTGTGCCTTCGGCGAAGATTTGTCCTCCTTTGGCCACGATCATGGCCGAGGCGTCTGAGCCAGAACCAGCCCCGCCTTTGACGATGGTGCCTGCCTCAATGGTCAAAGCTTGGCCAGATTGGACGAATACGTAGCCGGCGATGACGTAGTTGTTGTCGCAAGTCCACGTGTCAGTTCCAATGCCGAATCCGTTGTCTTCGACTTCCACATTGGGTCGTTCTGAAATGGGCGGACAGTCGCACTGCCCGTGTGCAAAGGTTGCTGCAGCCAGCGTGAGCATGGCCAAGGAGAAACGTTGTTTCATGGGGTTGATTTGAATTGTATTCTGTGCAAATCTCTTCACGACATGCGACTCACCTGTAAACGTGACATTACCCAAATGTTACGGTGTTCACACTCGGTTAACCCCATTCTTACAAAAACAAAAAGGGCCCCCAATGGAGGCCCTTGACTCGTTTAAAATTGAAGGTCATTCTTTTTCGAATCGGAGCAGAAAGCTGTAGTCGTAGACAGAGACATCTTCCACGTACTCACGGAATTGGTAGGCTTGCAGATCGTCCTGTTCCAACTCCAAAATTTGCCAGTAGACATCCATGCGACGCAGAACCTCGTCGTAGGTCACATTGACGGTGAATGCGTTGTTGTCATTGACGTATTGAACGACATCAGTGCTCATGATGTCTACCGGAGTGCTCGTGTAAATCTCTGCGTTGAGCCCACAGTTGTCAGCCAGTGCATTCAAGAGGTTGGGGTCGTCGAGTCCAGAGATGGCGGGGCTCTTTTGGTTGACGTAAGAGACCTCCGCATTGTAATCGAGCATGATGGCGGAAATGATGCCGTCGTAGTCAAATTCATCCACGACCCATTCTTCGTCTTGCCAATCCGACATGCTGTCTTCGATGACGGCTTCCACCCAAGCTGTGATGACATCACCTGAAAAGTATTGAACTCCGTCAATGGTGAGGCTGCCATTTTCACCGTTGCCTTGCACAAGCGTCCACACAAATCCAGTTTGAGACAAGGCATTGGCACACGTCAACACGTCTTCTGTGACATCGACAAACGTGCCAGTTTCAAAAAACAACGTGTCGTTTTCTTGCAGGTAAGTCAACGCGTCATTCAGAACTGTTTCACGATCCACGCTGTCTGCATCCAAGAAAAAAGGACCTGTAGGTTTGAGGCTTTCCAAGTCGAGGTGAAGCACGGAATTGTCCTCGTTGAAGGCCCAGTCCCCTTCGTAGAAAAGTTCTTCTCCCAAATTTTCAAATGTGACAGATCCGTCCTTGTTGAAGATGGCTTCCAAGCGGAGGTTGTTCGAAGTCAGGAATTCAGTCACATTCGTGTCGGCGTCGGTCCCCACCTCGGTAACTGAGGAGGATTGCCAGGTTCCCAGAATGCGCTTTTCGGGCGACCGGAATTGAACGAGTGCGCCGTCTTGATCGTATTTGGTGCATCCTGCAAAGGCCAAGAGCGCAAAGCTCGTGCCCATGACCCAATTGAAAAAGGAGTTCGCGGAGATCATGTCAAGGTTGAATTAGATGCTGTAAGAAAGTGTGAGGCTGTAGGTGCGTCCACGGGTGTTGGCCAACCAGTTGTAGTGAACATCGTTGAAGAAATACGTTTTCCTGTCCACAGGATTGAGAAGGTTTCTGGCTCGGAAGCGCAAACGGACATTTTCCCCGAACCCCTTGGACAAGCTGAGGTCGAGGGTGGGGGTGGGCTGCTGATAAATGTCTGGTGCCCCACCTTCAGTCACCAAAAGCAACTTTTGGCCTTGAATGTTGAAGCTGGCGGCTGCGTTCACCCTGGCGCTGTCGTTCGCGTAGGTGAGCATGGCGTTGACGATGTAGGGGCTTTGGCCAAACAACGGTCGTGTCTCTGGGTGGAGCGGATCCGTACCACGAATGGCCTGCAACTCGTCTTCCCAGATGCGTGCTTCCGATTTGATCAGGGTCACGTTGCCCGACAAGCCAAATCCTTGGAGTGCTGGGGTCACGTTGCCCAATTCTTTGCGCCCTTCCAATTCAAGACCCCACACGTTGGCGTATGGAATGTTGGTCCAGGTGTATTCTGTGTTGACCGCAGCCAGCACCGACGTCTGTTCAATGGGGTCTGTGAACCTCTTGTAAAAAACACTCATGGACATCACCTCACCCAGATTGGGGTAGCGTTCCAAGCGCAAATCGAAGTTGTCAATTTTCGTTTCGTCCAAGGCGGGGTTGCCTTTGAGCACCTCGAGCCACTCAAAATTGAAGGATCTGAACGGCGCTTTTTCGCGGAACACAGGCCTCGCGATGGTTCGGCTGTAGCTCATGCGCAAGTTGGTCACTTCAATGGGGTCGGGTTCACTGAGCAAGTAGGTGAAGTTCACGCTGGGCATGAGGTCCACTTCGTTCAAGCCACCTTGCAGATTGTTGATTTGCTCCTCATTCAAGTCGTCGACAAGGTCGATTTTCCTGCTGCGGATGGACATGTCTGCCACTTCCAGGCGCGCCCCGGCATTTCCTGAGAATCGTTCGTTTTTGCGGAAGTTGAACATGCCATACCCGCCAAACACATTCAAGCTCGCGTCATCCGTGTTGATGAGGTCTGTCAGCAGTGTGGTGGTGATGTAATCTGAATTGTCGCTTGGGTTGACCACAAAGCTGCTGTCGGCGAAGTAGGCATTGAGGTCACCGTTCACCTCGTCAAGGTAATTGGCCGATGTGGCTTCGAAGCCAAATTGGTTTTCAGCCATGGAACGTGTCGTCCGCACCAAACTCAGGCCACCTGAGAGTTTGGCATTTTCAAATGCCGCCCACTTCAAAGGTTGGATGACATGCAGTTTGACGTCTGTCCGATTCTCCGTAAGGTCGCGGTAGTATCGTGTGGGAGAGGGGTAGAGACTTTGTTGAATGCTGTACGACGTGTCGAGTTCAGTCGTCAAGTCAATGCTTTCGACAGCCATGTCAATGTCCTCATCCTCCCAGTAGGCGTTCAATTCTTCAACAGTCCCTTCAGGATCATTGGCCCAGTCGCTTCCCAAGATTCCCTCGTTGATGAGGTAGTCAATCTCCTCCAAGACATCGTCTTCGCTGTACATGGAATCCAACCCCGTAAAGGTGGTGGAAGTCACCACGGTGGCCGTGTCGAAGTTGTTAAAGAACACCCTCAGGTCTGGGGTGTTGAGCCGTCCAGCTGAGTGAGATGCGGTCCAGCGAATCTCGGTTTCAGAGGCAGGGAGATAATGCTCGCCCCGCATTTGGAAGATGTTGAGCTCACGGCCTTCGTAGCGGTGGGTGATTTGCTGTTGGAACTCCTCTGTGTCACGAGGGTTGAATCCAACTTGCTGCCGCGTGGAGGACGTGGCGCTCATGTTTGGCATGGCCATCAAACTTACCTTGTTGAACTCGTTGATCTTGTACGACAGATTTGCCAACGCATTCCACTTGTAGCTGATGTCAGAGCGGGTGTCGTTGTAGTACCGTTCCAACCCAAGGCTGTCTGTTCCCTCAATGCTTCCGCCTGCATAACGGCCGTATTCGCCGTTTTCATAGTGGCTGGAAGATTGCCCCCAACGCAGCCCAAAAATGTATCCCAAGGGTCGGCCAAAGAGTTTGGTTTGGCTGCCCAAGCTCAGGCTGTGGCTGAAGTTGAGCGGCGCCTGGCGTTGTTGAACAGCCCAAGTGTTGTTGAAGCTCTGTCCCAGTTGTGTGAGACTGTCGTTCAACGCAGCAGCCACGGGAATCAGACCTTCTTGATTCAAAAGAGTGGTGCCATCAGAACCACTCAAATCGAACAGCGTCGAATCTGAGTAATCCAAAGCACCCAGGATTTGGTTGATGGAATATTGTCCCGAACTGGTTCCAATGCCTCCCTGGGCAATGCCGCCGAACAAGGTGTCCAGCTGCGACCCAAAGTTGAGGTATTGAAGTGCGTCATAAAAGCTTGCGCTTTGTTGGTATGGCCAGTCTTCTTTGGTCAATCCTTGGACGAAACCAGGCATGTTGCGGTGGCCGTCATCGAAGGCGAGCCAGTCGGATTCACCCACGTCAGACGCCAACACACTTTTGAACGTCGTTTGGTCATTGAAACCCACCGTGGAGCTGTAGTTGAGGGTGAACTGCTCGGGGAAATCTTTGGTTTCAACGCTGATGTATGCGCCGGCCCAGTCACCCGGAAGGTCGGCCGTTTGGGTTTTTACAATGACGAGGTTGTCGACCAAGTTGGTGGGGAACAGGTCCATTTCAATGCTGTTCCTTCTGGGATTCATGGAGGGCACTTCCGCCCCGTTGAGTGTGGTCTTGATGTACCGATCGCTGAGTCCTCGAACGAACACAAAATTGCCTACAGTGCTTACGCCAGGAACCCGTTTGATGGCGCTTGCGGCATCGCTGTCCCCAGTTTGTTTAATCTGCTGGCTGGAGATGAAGTCCATGCTGGCCGCACTTTTCTTCTTGATGTTCTCCATGTACACGTCCCGGGAGCGGTCCACCTTGGCCACCACCTCAGCAGCTTGCTCAATGACGTAGGTTTCGATGTACAGGTTGAAGTTGACAATCGTGACACCGTCTCTAACCTCGACCGTCTCAGAAATGGGGGTGTATCCGATGAAACTTCCAGTCACCTCGTACGTCCCTGGAACCAGACCTTCCAAGCTGTAGTTGCCGTCGATGTCGGCCATGGCGCCTTTGTATGGGTCTTTGATGACCACGTTCGCGCCGATCAACGTTTCACCTGTTTGCGCGTCTGTCATTTTGCCTCGAATGGTGCCTTGTCCAAAAACAGCGGTGGCTAGCACACAAAACAGACCTGAAATCAAAACTCGTTTCATCCTCGGGACATTTGCTGTAAAGGTCTTTTGCG
>CAJWII010000049.1 GCA_913041065.1 uncultured Flavobacteriales bacterium | reverse complement strand
GGCGTCGGGCGGGTTTGGGGCGGTGAATTGGTCCATCATGGCCAAACCGCGGGGCACGTATTGGGGATCGTGGGTGCGTGGCAGTCCGGTTTTGGGGTAAGGCACACCGGTATTGTGCATGTGGAAACAATCCTTGAACCGTCCTGCCCTGAGGCTGTTTCCGTAGGTCTGGTTGATCCAGTCGGCCCCGTGTTCCACGCCGTTGGGTCCACGGATGTCCCGGATGTTGACATCCAGCAAGATGCACTTGTACCCCATCAGCTGGAACGGCCCCCATGACGTCGCCAAGTTCCTCAACGCTTCGTCTGACGCGTCAGCCAGGTGCGCGGGGGTGACGTTTTCGTAGCTGCGCCGCGTGCCGTCTCTCACCTGTTGCAACCGCTTGTACACGTGAGGCTCAAAACGCGCGCCTGCCGGTTTTTTGCCAGCGCACTCCAGCATGAGCAGGGACATGAGGTAGCTGTAGTGCAAATCGTATTTCTGTGCGGCATTCAACACCTCCATGGCGTAATGTTCCTCGGCGGCGTCTTGTCCTGCACTGTCGCCGGCGGCATGCCAAGGTGTGACCACATGGGCGTGGTAGTGCGTCCATGCGAGGTGCAAGGCCCCAAACACCAACATGGCGCCCACAAGGTGGCCCAACCGTCCAGTGTCGATGCGGGATGCGCGCTTGTGGGCCATCATCAGAAAATTGCGGTGTCCAACCAGGTGTGCGCCATGCGGATCAGTGGGAGCAAGAGAAGGGCAGGCAGGGCGTCGACCAGCGGCCATGCCTGACGCCCGTTGGCGCGCACGTCCCAAAGCTGAAACGCGATGCCAAGCATGAGGATGCCCCCCAGCGCACTCAGTTCGCGGATGAGGGTCGGGTCCATGCCTTCGCCCAACGCCATGAAGGCCAGGGTGAGCGCACCTTGAAACCCGAGGAGACCTGCGGCGGACCACAGCACGCCCCGTCCGAGGGTGGCGGCCAAAAAGGCGCTTGAAATGAGGTCCATCGTGCCTTTGATGAACAGGAGGTTGGGCTTGCCAAGCAGGCCATCCTCCATGCATCCCACCAACGTCATCGAGCCCAAACAAAACAGCATGAAGGCTTCCATGAATCCCCGCGATGCACGTTGGGTGAGGGCGTCGATGCGGGCTTGCAAGCTCAAGGTGTGCCCGAGGAGGGTGCCAAGGACCAAGGCCAGGAACAAGTCGATGGGGCCTTCCGTCTCGAGGGCCATCATGGCGCCGATGGCGAGGGTGAACAGTCCGATGACGGCGAAGATCTTGTCCTTGAGGTCGTTGGACCACCTGGCGCCCAAGGCCAACCCCGCCGACGCGCCGACGATCACGGTGACCGTGTTGAAGAGTGTCCCGACCATGCTCCCAAGTTACCTTTGGGGTTCCACGGACCGTCTTGGACACAAGGCGGTCGTCAACACCGACGCGTTGAAGTTCACCCTCGAAACCCAAGATTCTGGCTCCAAAGCGCGGGCCGGCGTCCTCGAAACCGACCACGGGGCGATCCAAACCCCCATCTTCATGCCGGTGGGGACCATCGGCACAGTGCGTGCTGTGCCACAGAAGGAGTTGAAGGAAGCGGTGAATGCGGACATCATTTTGGGCAACACCTACCACCTGCACCTCCGGCCAGGCACCGAGGTGTTGGAAGAGGTGGGGGGACTCCACAAGTTCATGAATTGGGACCGCCCGATTTTGACGGACAGCGGAGGATACCAGGTGTTCAGCTTGGCCGAGAACCGAAAAATCACCGAAGAAGGGGCTACGTTCCGCAGCCACATCGACGGGAGCAAGCACTTGTTCTCGCCGGAGAAGGTGATGGACATTCAGCGGAGCATCGGGGCGGACATCGTGATGGCCTTCGACGAGTGCCCGCCTTACCCGTCCACGCGCCAGTACGCCAAAAACAGCATGGAGTTGACCCACCGGTGGTTGCACCGATGTGTGAAGCGCATGAAGGAGACGGAGCCGTTGTACGGCCACGAGCAGACGCTGTTCCCCATTGTGCAAGGGTCGACTTACCCGGATTTGAGGAGGGCGTCGGCACATGCGGTGGCGGAAGTGCCTTCTTTGGGCTACGCGATCGGTGGCTTGAGCGTCGGCGAGCCCCACGAAGACATGTACGCCATGTGCGAGGAGGTTTGCGCGATTTTGCCGGAAGACGCGCCGCGCTACATGATGGGCGTCGGCACGCCGGTCAACATCCTGGAGAACATCGCCTTGGGTGTGGACATGTTCGATTGCGTCATGCCCACACGGAATGCCCGGACAGGGACGTTCTACACGTGGAACGGCATCATGAACATGAAGAACGCCAAATGGAAAACCGACACCAGCCCCCTCGACCCGAGCGGCTCGGCCCCGGTGGACCAGATGTACAGCAAGGCGTACGTACGGCACTTGTTCCACGCCAACGAGCTCTTGGCCTTGTACATCGGTTCGGTGCACAACCTGTGCTTCTACCTCGACCTGGTGCGCGAAGCACGGAAGCAGATTCAAACCGGCACCTTCCGCCCATGGAAGGATAAGATGGTGGTGCAACTCGCCCAGCGCGTGTGACATGAAACGACTTGACCGCTACATCGTGGGGAAGTTCCTCGGCACCTTCGGGTTCATGCTGGGGGTGTTCTGCATGGTGGTCGTGGTCTTCGATTTGATGGAGAGCGTCAGCCGCCTGGTGGAGCACAACGCGCCACTGGGGGATACGGTGCTGTACTACCTGAACGTGTGCTTCCACTTCGCCTCGTTGTTGAGTGGGTTCATTGTGTTTCTGACCATCATTTGGTTCACGAGTCGCTTGGCTCAAAACAGCGAAATCGTCGCCATGCTCGCTGGCGGCATGCCTTTCAAACGCTTGTTCCGCCCTTACTTCATGGCGTCGGGACTCCTCATGGTGTTGGCGTTGGCGCTCGCTCACGTGATTGTGCCCAAGGCGAACGAGCAAAAATTGGCCTTCGAAGAAAGCTTCGTGAAGACCACCGTGCACGTCCAGGACCGCAACCTCTACCGGGAGGTGGAACCGGGCACCGTCGTGTATTTCCGCAGCGTCAATTACACCCGCGCCACGGGGTACAAGTTGCAATTGGAGCAGTGGGACGGTCCGGAACTCCAGCAAAGGCTCTTGGCCGCCAAGGCGACCTACATGTCCAAGGACAGCACGTGGCGTTTGGTGAACGCCAGTGTGAGGGACTTCAACCCCGATGGCAGCCAACACCATCGGTTCTTGTCTCGCATGGACACCGCGCTGGCCATGCGCATCGACGACTTCGCAGAGCGCAAGGAAGTGGTGGAGACCATGCCCACGTGGACCTTGAGGAAGCACATCGACGAGGTGCGCTTGCGCGGGGCGGACACGGCAAATTTGGAACTGACCCTGCACAGCCGCACGGCCAACGCCGCGGCCATTTTGGTGTTGACCCTCATTGGGGTGAGCATCGCCGCCCGACGCATGCGCGGAGGCATGGGGCTGCACTTGTTTGCCGCCGTGCTTGTGGGGTTCACGTACGTCTTTGCGTCAAAGGTCATCGCCGTCTGGGCCGCGGCCGTGGCGGTGCCGCCTTGGTTCCCGCTCAACGAGCAAGGCATCCGGTTTGTGGCGGCGTGGTTGCCCAACTTCTTGTTCGCGGGGCTCGGAGGGTGGCTGTATGTCCGGGCGCCCAAGTGACGTGCAACCGAGGCGGGCGCAGACAGTGTTCATGCTCACACACTGAGCGGCCCCACGAATTGGGCGCCACATGAGGTCCCGGCCGTTCGGGCCCGGGTTTCGTCTTGAAACAGCCCAAACACCGTTGAGCCGCTGCCCGTCATTTGGACGTACGCCGCCCCAGCTTCCCGCAGGGCATGCAGCAGGTCGCCAATGGCGGGATGTCGCTCGACAGCGCCGGATTCAAAGTCGTTCTGAATGAGGGTGTGCCACTGCGCAAGAGGGGTGGTGGACAGGCGTTTCCAAGGGGTGGTTCGGTCCTCGGGCTTCAGCCCGCTGAACGCTTCAGCGGTGGAGATGTGGATGCCGGGGTTGGCGACCACGACCCAAACCCCGTCCAAGAGCAACCCGAATTCCAAGGGCGCCACGTGCTCACCGCGGCCCGTCACCAAGGCAGGTGCACTGTCCACGAAGAAGGGGCAATCGCTCCCAAGTTCTGCCGCATGGGCCAACAGGGTTTCCCGCGACAGGCCGAGGTCGCACACGTCTTTGATTGCCCGAAGCGCAAAGGTGCCGTCCGAGCTTCCACCTCCCATGCCGCCGCCCATGGGCAGGTTTTTTCTCAAGTGCAGGTGCAAGCCTGGCAGGTCGTGTTGTTGGGTGAGGATGCGGTGGGCTTTCACGACCAGGTTGTCGTCCGAAGCGCCCGGGATGGGCAGCCCTGTGAAGGTGGCCTTCATGTCGCCTGCCTCCACGTGGGGGTCCACGACCACTTCCAAAATGTCCGTCCATGCCAGCGGCAAGAAGATGCTTTCCAGCGCGTGGAAGCCGTCCGGGCGTTTGCCGAGAACGTGAAGCCCGAGGTTGATTTTGGCAGGGGGGAAGAGGACCATGGCCAAGGTCAGTCCATGTATCCGAAGCGCTTGAGCTTGCGCTCGTCGTCGCGCCAATTCTTGTCCACACGGACGTAGAGGTCCAAGAAGACCTTCTTGCCGAGGAAGGATTCGATGTCCTTCCGAGAATCCATGCCGACGCGCTTGATCATGCGCCCTTGGGCGCCGACCACGATGTGCTTTTGGGACTCGCGCGCGACGTGGATCTCGGCGCGGATGCGCGTGATGTCGGGGGTGTCTTCGTAGGCCTCCACCACGACTTCGCAGCTGTAGGGGATCTCCTGCTTGTAGTGTGTCAGGATCTTCTCGCGAACGATTTCTGACACGAAGAAGCGCATGGGCTTGTCGGTCAACTCGTCTTTGGGGAAGAAGGGCTGGCCTTCCGGCAGTTGCTGCACGATGCGCTCCAGCAGGGTGTCCACGTTGAAGTTGTGGAGCGCGCTGATGGGGCCCACCGAGGCGCGGGGAAGTTTGGCGGCCCAGGCGTCGAGTTTGGCTTCGACGGCGGTTTGGTCTGTAGCGAGGTCAATCTTGTTGACCAGCACAAACGTCGGTACGTCCATGGCCGCAATTTTCTCTAGGGTTTCCGGGTGCGCCATGCCCTGCTCGTTTACGTCGGTCACGACGAGGAGCACGTCGGCGTCCTGCAACGCCGTCTTGACAAACTTCATCATGCCCTCCTGCAATTTGTAGGCAGGGTCGAGCACGCCCGGGGTGTCGCTGTAGACAATCTGGTAGTCGTCCTCGTTGACGATGCCCATGATTCTGTGACGCGTGGTCTGGGCTTTGGCGTTGATGATGCTCAAGCGTTCTCCCACCAACCGGTTCATCAAGGTGCTCTTGCCGACGTTCGGCGAGCCCACGATGTTTACGAAGCCCGCGCGGTGGCCTTCCAGTTCAGGTTGCGCGGGGCTGGCGTGGGGCATGGGAGGGAGGGGTGCGTTGTCAGACACGGCGGACATTTTCGAGGTCCAAAGGTAGGGGTCCCCCCGGGAAAGCGCGCGGAAACTGACCTAGGCGCTTGCAGATGGAACAACCTTGTGTACATTTGCGGTCCGCTGTCGCCGAGGTCATGACTCAGGCACGAAGGCAACGGAACCTTATCGCGGGGTGGAGCAGTTGGTAGCTCGTCGGGCTCATAACCCGAAGGTCGCAGGTTCAAGTCCTGTCCCCGCTACTTCAAGCCCGGTGCACCCAGTGCATCGGGCTTTTCATTTCAGCTTACCGGACCACGGCCTGAGTGGCCTGCCCGCCGCCCACCAAGTTCAGACGAATCAGACGCCATCCGTCGCCTGCGGTCAATGGCAACTCCACGCGGCGTGCGCCGCCCATCGGCTGTTCTCAAAGGACTTGACCAAGCGAGTTGTAGATCTCCAGACCTTCCACGGCAGCGTCGATTTCAACGTGCGTTTCACTCAACCAAGTCCACTCAACCTCGCGCTTCAGGTCCTGCACACCTGGAAAGACGAACGCCCAGGTCCAGGTGCTTGTGCACCCGTAGGTGTTGGTCGCCTGAAACAAGAAGTCGCCCTCTTCCACCACGTTGTACAGCGTGTCGCCTTCGGCGAGCAATTCGCCCAGCATGTTGTACCAGCTGTATTCCACATCGGTTTGGCCAAACGGCACCACCCCGTGGAACACCCCAGCGCTGGGTTGGATCAACTCAAGGTTGGGAAAGAATGGAGAGGGGTAGACCGTCAGCGCCTGTTGGTCCGTGTCGTAGCAGGCGTCTTGAGGCTGGCCCAGGGTGTGCGTGACATTCACGGTTCCGGGCGACACGAACGCGGGATCGAACACGCCGTCAAAGACCCCGTCGCCCGCCCACACGCCGCCGGCTGTCACGGCCTCCAACACCACCGCGTCGTCGTCTTCACAAAACGGCCCTTCCGTGAGGATGGTGGCGTCCAGCGTGGGAAGCACCGTGATGGTCCAGCTCGCCAGCACCCCGTCCACGATGTAGTCGACGGTGTGGACGCCCTCTCCAGCCAAGGCGGGGTTGAACAACCCGTTGTCCACCCCAGGCCCCACCAAGACGCCCCCTGCCGGTGCAGTCGCCAAGGCGAAGGGGTCGGCGTTCAAGCAGGTGCTTTCTGGGCCGGAAATCGAAGGTGGGATGGCCGCTTCCTCGAAGTTGTAGACTTCAGTGGGGTCGTCAAAGCCGGGCATGGGCGCGCCGTTGGTGTTGGTCCACCCGCTGAACGTCAAGATGGCGTCCATGGCCGGGTAGTTCAGGACCGTCCCAGACGCTGCCCTCCACAAGTGCAGCGTGAATTCTTCGGCACCCGTGATGCCTTCGTCCACGCCTGCGGTGGTCATGTCGTCGCCGTAGATGGGGAGGTTGATGTAGGCGAGTCCGTCGTTGAGGACGATTTGCGCCACGCCCGCGCAGTTCCCCGCCATGTCGAAGGCCGCCACCCAGTCGTTGGCGTTTGCCGGGGTGCCGTTCACGGTGGCTTGGCCGTAAAACGTCCCGCTGGAGTTGGTGGGCGAAAAGTCAAACTCGGCAGGTTGTGCCACGGCATGGTTCTCCAGGGTCATCCATCCCAAGCACGCCACAAGGGCCACCCAGATGGGCAGCCCTTTCGCAATTGCATTCGTTGAGTTCATGGGTGCAATGTAATCCAAGCGCATACGGGGTGCGTTGCCAGTCCAGCACAACCAGGCGGCTTTTCCAGAGTGCGATGGGATGCAGTGGCGGGAAAGCTGGCTTTCGTCGAACATGGAGCCTGTGTGTGGTGTCGTCACGGCCACCCACATCGGCGTGTCGACAGATGCCACTCAGGTGCACAACGCGCCGGACGAGATGTTGTAAATTGCAATGGACCTGACTTTGAACGACATGGACTTGAATTTGTATTGGATGAAGCCCGCGATGGGGGCGATGGGGCTCTTGGTGTTGGGCTTGACAAGCGCCTTGGCGCAGGAGCACACCGTGGCGCATCAATGGAACGAGCAGAACCTCGAAGCCATTCGCAACGACTTTGCACGGCCGACAGTGCACGCGAGGAACCTCTACCACGCGAGCATCTTGATGTACGACTGCTGGGCGGCGTACGATTCGACCTCCGCGCAGAACGTCTTCCTCGGCCAAACCTTCGAGGGCTACACCTGCCCCTTCGATCCCGAAGCCTTGGAGATTCCGAACACGTCCGAAGGCATTCAAGAGGCCCAAGAAGTGGCCATCAGCTACGCGATGTTTCGGTTGTTGACCCACCGGTATTCCGACAGTCCTCAGGCGGAGTCCACCATGGACAACATCTTCGTGCAGATGATCATCCAGGAGCTCGATCCGAGCTTCACCAGTACGGATTACGCCACCCATGGCGCGCCGGCGTTGGGCAACTACATCGCAGAGCAACTCATCGCGTACGGCTTCACGGACGGATCCAACGAAGCCAACGACTACGCCTCGACGTGTTACGTGCAAAGCGAACCCAACATCCTCCCCGAGGTTCCAGGCACCAACGGCCTTCAAGACCCCAACGCCTGGCAGGCGGTGGAACTGAGCTTTGCGATCGACCAGAGCGGCGAACTCCTGACCGAGACCCCGCCGTTCCTCGGGCCGGAATGGGGCGAGGTGCCCGGTTTCGCCCTTCGGGACAGCAACCTCACGGTGCTGGAGAACGGCGGGTGCGAGTACAAGGTGTGGCACAACCCCGGTCCTCCGGTGTACGTCGATACGAATGTGGTCAGCGGATTTGAGGACCTGTGGAAGTGGAACCACGGCATGGTCATGAGTTGGAGCGAGCACTTGAGTCCCGACGACGGCGTGATGTGGGACATCAGTCCCGCGAGCTTGAAATACGACGGCAGCTTGCTCGCCAACACCGACCTCGACCAGTTCTACGCGTGGGAAGCAGGCGGCTTGGTGTCCTGGTACGACGAGAACGGCAACTTTGGAGGTCAAGGGCACGAGCTCAACCCGTTCACGGGCGAGCCTTACGAGCCCAACATCGTGCCCCGGGGCGATTACGCCCGGGTGATTGCGGAATTTTGGGCGGACGGTCCGGATTCGGAGACGCCTCCGGGCCATTGGTTCACGCTGTTGAACGAGTTCATCCTCGACACACAGGCGGGCGAGCACCGCTGGCGCGGACAGGGGCCAATCATCGACGATTTGGAGTTCGACGTGAAGTCTTATCTCGCCCTTGGCGGTGCCATGCACGACTGCGCGATTTCAGCGTGGAGCAACAAGGGCTACTACGACTACTCCCGTCCCGTGTCGGCCATCCGCTACATGGCGGAGCGCGGCCAAAGTTCCGAGCCCGACCTGCCCAACTACCATCCGGCGGGACTGCCTTTGATCCCTGGCTTCATTGAAATCATCGACGACGCCGACCCCTTGAACTTCCTCAACGGCGAGGACCAAGTGGGCAAGGTGAAGGTGCGCTGCTGGAAGGGACCGGATTACATCGAAGTGCCGCTCATCGACGAAGCGGGAGTGGGGTGGATTCCGGCCGATCAGTGGTGGCCTTACCAGCGTCCCAGCTTCGTGACGCCGCCTTTCGCGGGGTACGTCAGCGGACACAGCACGTACTCCCGTGCCGCCGCCGAGTTGCTCGAGCTGTTGACCGGGTCGGAATACTGGCCAGGCGGCTTGGCCGAGTGGTCGGCGCCGATGAATCAGTTCTTGGTGTTTGAAGAAGGGCCGAGTGTCAACGTGAACCTCCAATGGGCGACGTTCATGGACGCGTCCAACGAGAGTGCACTGAGTCGGATGTGGGGCGGCATTCATCCGCCCATCGACGACGCGCCAGGACGGCGCATCGGCAAGCACGTGGGGCGCCATGCCTTCCATTATGCAGAGACCATCGTCTTCCCCCAGTGGGCCGAGGAGTTCGGGGGCACGGGCTTCCTGCCAGACGACGAATGCGCAGGCGACTTCAACGGCGACGGCGCGGTGGGGTCGGCGGACATTGTGTTGTTCTTGACGGCGTACGGTGAGCCGTGGGCGGGTCCTTACGACCTCGACGACACCGAGTCGGTGGACGCCCAAGATTTGTTGGTCTTCTTGACGCTCTACAACCTGACTTGCGAGTGACGCTCAAGGGAGCGCCAATCGTCGTTCACAAACAGACGGTGGCAACTTGTCAACTTCAGCCCTGAGGCGGCGGTGAAGTGAAAGAACTTGGGTTCATGGAATCCAAGAACACCCATCTCATCTTGTTCAGTGCCGTGTTCCTGGTGTTGGGATTCTTGCTCGGCCGTGTCACAGGGCACCAAGGACCTCGTATGCACAAGGGACATCTTGGTTGCATGGAAGTTGGCGACAACGTCTGGGTTTCGGACGGGGAAGTGGAGGTGATGATGTTCACCGACAAGACGTTTGAAGGAGACACCGTCATCGCGTTGCCTGGCGGTGGCATCGTGAACGTCACGTCCAACGGCGACGACATGGAAGTGGAGGTGAACATGGAAGAGGTGATGGAAAGCATGACCGGCGGCCAAACTCAAGACGTCCAAATCATCCGAAAAGAATCTGGCGACGGCGAGGTGCGTGTGGAGAAGCGCATTGTGGTCGTCCGCGACGAAAAAAACGACTTCCCATGAGAGCATTTTTGACCCTTGCCCTGGCCATTGTCGCCATGATGTGTTTGTTGGAGAGCTGCGGCGAAAGCACCGGCGAAGCCACACCCGCGGCCCCAGCCTTGCCCACGCTGGAGCAAGCCATCGCAGAGCGCGGCGACCCCTGCGATTGCGTGACCGAAAACAAGGAGTCTGCCGCTGCATTCCTCGAGGGTATGAAGAGCATGGACGCCGTGTCCACCGCCGAATTGAATGTCTTGATTTCAGAGGCTGTGCTGCCATGTATGCAGCCTTCGGGCAACCGTGAGCTGGACCGTCTCTACACCCAAGCCATGGGTGGGTGCGCGGAGTTCATCAACCTCACTGAAGTGATGAACGAAGTGAAGGAAGAGGTTTTGGCGCGAGCAAAGAAGGGCATGGACAGCGCCAAGAACAAAGTGAAAGAAGCCGTGGGCGATGCGAAGCAGTCAGCCTCAGACGTGTTGGACAAGCTCAAGGAGAACTGAGCCCGGGCCTGACCGTCATTCCCCGTCTTCGAGGCCGAGTCGTTTGAGCACCGCTTGAACCTCGGCCTCGGTTTTTTGGAGCTTGCCTTGACAGAAGTCGAGCAGGAGCGAGGCACGCTGGATGTTCTCCGTCAGGCTGTCGATGCCCAACTCATTGGATTGCATGCGGCCCAAAATGTCTTGGAGTTCCTGCAGTGCTTCTTCGTAGGTGAGGTCGAGGTTGTTGTGGTCAGCCATCTTGATTCGAAGTTACGGACGTGACCACAGCCGTGGCGCGGCCTTTGTGAAATTGAAGTTCGACCAGGTCGTCCTTGGACAGCGTTGAGGCGTTCTTCACGGCCTTGCCTTGGTGGCGCGCGATGGAGAACCCTCGAGCCAGCGTGTTGTCGGGTTTCAAGGCGTCGACGGTTTGGTGGAGTTGACCGATGCGCTGGGTTTGGCGCTCCAAGGCCTGCTGCGCCAGCGACAACGTGCGTTCGCGCAGGTGGCCAAGCTGGACCGCCCTCGCTTGAAGCATTTGGTCCGGTTGCAACTTCATGGCCTGGGTCAGGTGCGCCAAACGCTCGCGCTCCCACGCCAGGCGCTGTTGGATGTGGCGGCCCATGTGCCCGGTCCACTCAAGCAGCAAGGACTGCTCTTGCACCATCTTGTCGACGAGGCCATCGGCCACTGCGGTGGGGGTTTTGAATTGGGTGTGGGCCACGAGGTCGGCGACGCTGAGGTCGCTTTCGTGGCCAATCCCGGTCAGGACGGGCACGGCGCACTGGCTGATGGCTCGGCACAATTCCAAATCGTTGAAAGCGTCCAGGTCCAGCGCTGAGCCGCCCCCGCGCACCAGCACCACAACGTCGGGACCTACGGCCGCGGCGGCGTCCAGGGCGCCTGCGATTTCAGCGGGGGCGTGCTTGCCCTGCACGGACGTGGCAAACACCTCGACGTCGAACCCCAGGCCCCATTCGTTCAGAAGGAGGTGCACGCCGAAGTCGCGAAAGCCCGAAGTGCCGGGGGAGCCCACCAGCGCAATGCGTTGCACCAGCCTGGGCATCGGAAGCATGCCGTTCGTGGCGAGGGCGCCTTCTTTCTTCAGGGTGGCGAGGGTGGCTTGTTTTCGGCGTTCAGCCTCGCCCACCATGGCGTCGAGGTCGATTTCTTCAATCACCAAGCTCACCCCAAACACCGCGTGGTAATTGACGCGGCCACTGAACACAATTTCGGAGCCGGCCTGCAAGATTTGGTCTGCGCTGTCGCCGAGCTTGGCCTTGACGACGTCGGCTTGTTCGCGCCAAAGGGTCCCCCGCATCCCGGCCAGCCGGCGGCCGTCTTTCTCTTCCACCAAGTCCAGGTAGACATGGCCCGTGGGGCCCGTGGTCAGCTTGCTGATTTCGGCTTTGAACCACAAAGCGCGTCCTTCCGTGACGCGTTCCAGCGTGCGCTTCAGGCTCTCTCCCAGTTGGGAAAGGGTGTAGATGGTTTTTTCAGCAGGTTGAGACACGCGTGTTTCGGCGTTCAGTGCGCCCCCAAAGTCCAAGACGCGCGACGGCCGTCATTCGACACGAACGACACGACGGTCATGCCTTTGGCGGCCCATTCTAGGCGTTGGTCCTGGGCGACGTTGCGGTTGCTCAACACGCGGCCGGCGAGGTCGGCCACGACCAAACGACCTTCTGTTGGAGCCGTCCAGGTCCATTGGCCGAACTGGCCGACAGGAAGTGCTTCGGAGAGGGAGAGATCGGTGAGGCTTGAGGTGCCTTCCTCCGGGAGGGTGAAGGAGGCGCCGTCGTAGGCATCTCCTTGGGTGCCGCCGTCGCCGTTGCAGGCGAGTCCGCTCATGTAAAAGATGGCGTCGCCAGATCCCGCAGCTGGCGCGGTCCAGGTCACTTCAAACACGTTGCTGTTGCTCAGCGAATTTTGCTCGACAATGTGACGTCCGTTGACGTCTTCAAGTTGAACGTTGCCTGCAGGCATGGAGAAGGCACCTGCGTTGCTTCCATCCGAGAACACGACAGTCCCCTGGGCGCCGTATCGGCTGGCGTTGGTGCTCTCCACCACCATCCGCACGAGGTAGTCTTGGCCTGCGAGGTAAGAGGTCACCGATTCGTTGGTGGAAGGGTCGACCACTTCGAATGCCGACGTGGCATCCGTGCTGCCCGCGTTGTGGCAGGCGGAACAAGGCGAGTTGGAACCAGGTGCACCCGTGCGGTCTTGGTTCTGCTGTTCAGCCACACCTCCTGAGGAGGCCATGAGTCCAACGAAAGCGAAGACGCCCAAGGCGGTGATGGAAATGCGATTCATGCCCCCAAGGTCGTGAGATTCCCTCGAAAGGCCTCGTCGAATTCTTCACGTTTTCTTGACAAGCCCATGGCCGCCAAATGTTCGGCAATCCGTCTCTTTGGGACATGATCTTTCGCACCTTGTTGGGCGGTTTGGTGGCTTGCATGTGGTTCGCTTGCCAACCCCCCTCCGTTCCCACGACCATGACCTTTGACCACCTGCATCCTCAATTGGCCCAAACCGCCACATCCATGGCGGGC
>CAJWII010000048.1 GCA_913041065.1 uncultured Flavobacteriales bacterium | reverse complement strand
TGCCAAAGCCGGTGGATTCTTCGCAGTGGGCTTGGGCGACCCAGGTGTGCTGGGCGCTGCCGACGTGGTCAAGCCCGATTTGAATGGCGTGCGGTTGCACGATTTGACAACCTGGATGTCCGCCTAAGTGGCGGCCTCTTGTCGCAAGATTTTGCCATGAACAAGTACTTGAAAGCCGATGCTTGGTGCATCGTGGAGGAAGGGTTTGACCCTCAAAACATGCGGAGCTCCGAGAGCATCTTCTCCATTGGCAACGGCCGATTTGGCCAGCGCGCCAATTTCGAAGAAGGGTACAGCGGCGACCACATGCTTGGAAGCTACGTGGGTGGGGTGTATTACCCCGACCGCACCAAAGTCGGTTGGTGGAAGAATGGATACCCCGAGTATTTCGCCAAAGTGCTCAACTCGACCAACTGGACACGCACAGACATTGTGGTCAACGGTGAAATGCTGGATTTGAACCGTGCCAAGTCTGTTGAAGAATTCCAACGTGTGTTGAACATGCGTCGGGGCCTCCTGCAGCGCACCTGCATCGTGGAGCTTCAGGACGGCGCCAAAATAAGACTTGAGACGGAGCGCTTCATCAGCATGGCCTTCCCAAATCGCGCGGCTGTGGAGGTGCGCGTGACGCCGCTTCACAGCGTCAAAACCATCGAAGTCCAGCCCATGTTGGATGGTGACGTGTCCAACGAAGACACGAATTGGGACGATTCTTTCTGGCGCCACGAGGGGCACGAATCGCACGCCGGGGCAGGCACTTCGGTGCTCTGTAACACCACCGAAAAAACGGAATTCACCGTCGCATGCGCACAGGCTGTAAGCTTGGCGGGGGCGACCTGGACTGGCATGGAGGCAGCCAAGGCCACGGGCCTCAGTGCGTCTTTCGCATCACCTGAGACGCAGGTGGTGTTCCACAAGCACGTAGGCTTGGTCAGTTCGTTGCACGCGACGCCAGCAGTATGTCCAAAGAAGGCTTTGAATGAGGCGATTGAAGGAAGGGAGCTGGGGTACCTCGATGAGCGTGCCCGTCATGAGGCGGCGTGGGCGGACATTTGGTCGTTGGGCGACATCCGGATTGAAGGCGACGTGGAGGCGCAACAAGCCATCCGCTTCAACATTTTCCATCTGAACCAAACCTACCGCGGCGACGACGCCCGATTGAACGTAGGCCCCAAGGGATTCACCGGAGAGAAATACGGAGGTGCGTCTTATTGGGACACTGAGGCTTACTGCCTGCCGTTTTTCATGGCAACGCACCCTGAACATGTAGCGGAACAATTGCTCCGTTACCGGCACAACCAGCTTGGTAAGGCCATCGAGAATGCCGAGAAATTGGGGTTCACTGACGGTGCAGCGTTGTACCCGATGGTCACCATGAATGGCGAGGAATGCCACAACGAGTGGGAAATCACCTTCGAGGAAATTCACCGCAATGGGGCCATGATTTTGGCACTGAGAAATCACGAGGCATACACTGGGAAAACCACCTACTTGGCCAAGGAAGGTGTGGAGGTCGCCATGGCTGTGGCGCGTTTCTGGGCGCAGCGGGTACACTGGTCGGCTCACCGTGATGGATACGTGATGCTCGGAGTGACAGGCCCCAACGAGTACGAGAACAATGTCAACAACAACTGGTACACGAATTACCTCGCAGCGTGGTGCCTGAAGTACGCGGTGGAATTGGTCCGCCGATTCCATGCGAAGGTGGGCGAAGATGAGCTTGCACAATGGACCGACATTGCTGCTCGGATGTGCTTGCCTCAACAAATGGGCACCCACATTCGTCTGCAGCAGGATGGTTTTTTGGACAAGGACCTCATGCCGGCCGCTGAGTTGTCTGAAGAAGCCCGCCCCATCAACCAGATGTGGTCATGGGATCGCATCCTACGTTCTTGCTTCATCAAGCAAGCAGACGTCCTGCAAGGGTTTTACTTTTTTCAAGACGATTTTAGCCAAGATGAGCTTCGTGACAACTTCGACTTCTACGAGCCGATGACGGTGCACGAGAGCAGCTTGTCTCCCTGCGTCCACGGGATCTTGGCGTCACGGCTTGGCCGGAAAGACAAAGCCTTGGAGATGTACCTGCGAACGTCCAGGTTGGACCTTGACGATTACAACGCCGAAGCATACCAAGGGCTGCACATCACCTCGATGGCCGGCACATGGATGTCTGTGGTGGAAGGTTTTGGCGGATTCCGGGTCGTCGACGGCGTGCCCACGTTCCAAACCATGCTCCCGGAGGGATGGTCTTCCTTCGCGTTCAAGCTCCAATTCCGTGGGAGGACCTTGGAGGTCACGGTCAACTCAGATGGGACAGATGTGGCTTTGTTGTCGGGCGATGCCTTGTCGGTGGCTGTGAATGGCCAGACCTTGGCCCTGGATTGACGTCAATCGGCCCATGTGCTGTTGGGCAATCCGGGTGAACCGCCCAAGGCCGAACTGGCCACCCATGACGTCGACATGGCGTTGTTGTGCGGCATCCCCAGCCATTCCAAGGAGGCCCCACCGCCATCGGCGTCCTCAGGCCATCCGTTCGTGTCGCTGTACGTGACGGTTTGGGCCACTGAACCGTCAGGCCGAATCAGCCTCAAGGTTTCTCCACTGTTGTGAAGGCCAGACGCGCCTGACCAGCCCAAGACAGGCGTGAAATCGGGCACCAATGCGTCCAACGTGTCAGGATTGTTGGCGACAACCAGATGGCCTCCCGCTTCAATCCACGTATCCGGAGGAAAGGCACAGTCTATGCCGTCGGCGACGGACCATCCGCCCACATGAAGGTCAAACGGGTGCAGATTGGTCAATTCAAGGAATTCGTGGTCGCTGTCACTTCCTTGTTGCGTACTGGGGTTGTAGTGGATTTCCGACAATATCGGGTCGTGCCACCCGGCGTCTTCGCAAGTTTGGCCGTAGTCGGCCAGCAGAATCAAGAGGTCGTGGTTGTCCACCATATGGTTGCCGTTCAAATCTGCATGGCATTGGCCATTCACGTCCGCCAAGGACAGCAAGCTCAGGGAGGCAATGGCCAAGCGAAAGTTGGGATGCGTCATGTTTTTGGAGGCAAGAATGCCCCCAGCCTGGGCGCGTCACACGTTCATTTGATGTGCGCGCGTGGTGGCTTCAGGACTGCCACGTCAATGACACGGGGCAGTGGTCGCTGCCCAGGACATCGTTGTGGATCTCGGCATGTTGCACTTGCGGCATGGCGCGCTCGCTCACAAGTATGTAGTCCAGGCGCCAGCCCACGTTCTTTTCCCTCGCCCCACCGCGATAGCTCCACCACGAGTATTTCACCGTGTCGGGGTTGGCTGCGCGCCAGGTGTCTACAAATCCGGCCTGTTGCAAGGCGTCCATGCCGTCGATTTCCTGCTGGGTGTAGCCCGGGGTTTTGTTGTAGTTGGCCGCCGGACGGGCAAGGTCGATCTCTCGATGGGCCACGTTTAGGTCGCCGCAACACACCACGGGTTTGTCTTGATCCAATTCCTTCAGGTAGTCGCGGAAGGCGACGTCCCAAGTGCCGCGGAAGGGGAGTCTTTTCAGGCCAGAGCTGGAGTTGGGAGTGTACACCGTAACGAAGTGAAATGCCTCGAATTCTGCCCGAAGCACCCTGCCCTCGGTGTCCAACTCCGCCAAGCCCATTCCAGCTTGCACAGAAAGCGGTTGGTGCTTGGTGAGGATGGCGGTGCCGCTGTAGCCCTTCTTGATGGCGGAGCTGGAGTGCAGTTCGTACGAGTCCCAACCAAAGAGGGCCTCCCGGACCTGATCGTCTTGCGCTTTGGTTTCCTGGAGTCCCAATATGTCGGGGGCGAGACCGTCGATTTGGTCTTGAAATCCTTTCTTGACGACGGCACGCAGGCCGTTCACGTTCCAGCTCATCAATCGCATGCGCGCAAGAGAATATCAGGGCGAGCGCTCCACTCGGCCACCAGAGCGAGAAGGTCGTCGAGCGAGCCGTGGGCGAGAAGCGTGTCGCCGGTTTGGTACAAATGGTTCAAATAGACTTCCCCGGCTTGGAATTCGGAGGAAGGCTCCATGTTCAAGAATTGAGATGCGTCTGGGCAGGGGTGGATGTGCATGAGCGTGTACCCCTTCGTTTCTGGGTCGTAGCCTGCGACCAGCATGCCCTCGGTGTCGTGGCCCAACTCAACAGGTGCGGGCAGCCTCAGGAAAAAGGTGCTCCACGGTCCCATGTAGCCCATGCTGAAGTAGGGGTACAGCCATGACTTGGCGGGCAGGCCCATGTCAGAGAGCCCTTCGGTCAGGGCTTGGGTGGCCAAGTGGATGTGGTGGGAGGTGGTCGTCTCAGGTTTGAAATTCTCGAGTTTGGCCCACCGCTTGTTCACGGTGTAGTGTTCCATCGGCCCCAGCTTCAGTTTGTAGTCAAAATCGGAGCGCTTGTCGAGGATGTACCCTGGGTAGAACCACTTTCTTCCTGTGCGTTGTCCGTATTCAGCCTCCTTCAGCATGGTGTAGGTGCCTAGGCTGAACTTGGTGTAGTCGCGGTCGTACAACCCCAAGAGGCTGGCCATGCTCTGCTCCCCCAGGTCGAAGTAGCTCACCGCGATGAGCTTGTCCCCGTCGTACACGCACACCTCTCGGGTGTCGAAGACGGTGCCTTGGAAACCTGCGTTCAGGTATTCAGTCAACGTGTTGTGGACGAAACCCTTGAACTTGTGTTTGTGTTGGGCGTACAGCGCCTCTTTGTTGGCGTTGGGTTGGGCGTGGCCGTAGGTCACCGTGAACCTCGACTCCACCCTTCGCATGGTTTTGCGCTGGCGCGCCGTGGGCTCGTGGTGATGCAGGTTCATCCGGATGTTCACCACGCTGAAGAGCTGCTTGTCGATGCACAACAAATCCATCTTGTACAGCATCACCGAACCGCGGAACCAGCCTGAGGCCAGGTACTGGTCGTACCTGGATCGGGACAAACTGCGGGGAAAATGCGTTTGGACGAGCATCTGGAACGAAGGTAGCCCTTCAGACTTCAGAGCCAACGCAGCACGGCGGCGATCAGCTTGGATGTGAACGACGTGAAAGGAGGGAAGGTCAGGGGCAAAATGTTGAATCTGCTTCGCTGGGCCACCACAGTTCTCGGGTTGGAGAACTCTTGGAATCCCGCGTAGCCTCCGGTCCTGCCAATTCCACTGGTTTGAATTCCGCCAAACGGCAATTCGGTTTGCGCCACTTGAAGGATGACCTCGTTGACGGCGGTGGTGCCTGAGGGGAATTGCGCCATCCAGCGCGCCACTTTGGCTTGGTCCTTCGAGAAAAAGTACATCGCCAGGGGGTGGGGGGTGGCCTCCAAGACGCGCTTCAAGTCTTCCTCCTTGGTCCAACGGATGACGGGCAGCACGGGGCCAAAAATCTCTTCATGCATGATCGCCATGTCCAACGTGACGTCCTCCAATACCGTGGGTGCAATGCGCCTTGTGCGGGCGTCCCATGTACCGCCGGTGACGACTCGAGCGCCTTGGGCGAGAGCGTCTTCAATCAGCCCGATTACGCGCCTGAAATGATGGTCGTTGATCATGCGAGAGCGTTGGACGCACGAGAGCTGGTCTGCCGGGGAGGCTCCATACATGCTTTGAGTATGCGTCACGAATTCCTGCACCACCGCGTCGGCAATGTCATCTTCCACAAGGAGGTAGTCTGGAGAGATGCACACTTGACCGCTGTTAAGGAATTTCCCCCACGCCAGCCGTTTGGCTGCATCGGTCACTTGCACCGTGGCGTCCACGATGGCCGGACTTTTTCCACCCAATTCGAGGGTGACTGACGCCAAATTTTCAGCCGCGGCGTGCATCACCTTCCGGCCGATGCCAGTGCCGCCTGTGAAGCAAATGTGCTGGAAGGGCAGGCTGGTGAGAAAGGCACTCTCTTCGACCCCGCCCAGGATGACTTTGGCCACCTCAGGTGGCAACGCGTCATCCACCACCTTGGCGATCCATTCTGCCGTTTGCGGCGTGTGCTCTGAAGGCTTCACCAGGACTTTGTTGCCTGCAGCGAGCGCACACACCAACGGCCGAAGCGCAAGCATCATTGGAAAATTCCAAGGCGCAATCACAAGCACTTGACCTTTGGGTTGATGTTGGATGAAGGACTTTGTGCCCACCATCGTCAAGGGCGTCGGTGTGCGCTGGGGTGACATCCAGCCGCGCAAATGCCTTCGCGCGAAGCGGATTTCGTTCTTCACTGGAAACACCTCGTGCAACAGGACCTCTTCACGTGGTTTGCCCAAATCCTTGTGCAACGCTTCCACCAGCTCCTCTTGGTGGTCTTCGATGGCAGACCAAAGCTGATTGAGCCAGGCCCTGCGCTGGTCGGCCGTGGGGACGAGGAGGTCTTGACGCTGAAGGTCAAAGGCGTGTAGCAGATGTTCCATGGAGCGGGACTAACCTACAAGCAAAACAACCCTTCGCAAGTTCAATCCGATTGACCTTGCCACGCGGTCCACCCTTCGACCGTATTGCACAGTTGTTCCACTTGGGGAAGCAAAGGTCGCACACCGTCGTTCCAGATGGTGGCCTGGGCCCGGGCAATTCGGTCGTCGGAAGGCCATTGGGCGCTCATGCGCTGGGTGACATCCTCTTGCGAGGCGCCACGACCTTCGGCACGTGCCTGACGGAGTGCCATGGGCGCCTCCACCGTCACGACGGCGTCGCAACCTTGGTCGCTTTTGGACTCAAACAAGATGGCTGCCTCGCGCACCACCCAAGTGCATGCCCGCTGACCGTCAAGCCAAGTGTCGAATGCGCGGGCCACCGCAGGGTGCACTTTCGATTCCAACCACGCGAGTTCCCCGGGGTGCCCAAACACTTTTCTGGCCAAGGCGGGCCTGTCGACGTCGACAATTTTGCCTTGGCCATCTTGGAGGCCCACTTCAGGTCCGAAGTGCTGGACGACCGTTTCGAGGAGGTCACGGTTCGTTCGGTACAGCATCTTGGCGGCGCGATCCGCATCCCACACCGCCACCCCCATCGAAGAGAGCATGCGACACACCGTGCTCTTGCCGGCAGCGATGCCGCCAGTGATTCCCACCACCAACGGGCGGGGCGATGCGTGTCTCAGGGCCATGGTGCAAAGTTGCACCTTTTCACATCTTGCTCACAGTCTGGAGGATTTGAGGTGCCCTTCCGGACCTTTGCCCCATGTCGCATTTGCTCGCCCCATCCTTGTTGGCCTCCGATTTTGCCAACCTCCAACGTGACGTTGAATTGGTGAACGCCAGCGATGCACACTGGTTTCATTTGGACGTGATGGATGGGGTGTTTGTGCCCAACATCAGCTTTGGAATGCCTGTGATGGATGCCATTGCCCGCCATGCCAAAAAGCCTCTGGACGTGCACTTGATGATCGTTGATCCCGATCGCTACATTCAGACGTTTGCAGACTTGGGGGCAGACGTGCTCACGGTTCATGCCGAGGCATGCGTCCATTTGCACCGCACCCTGGGCGCCATCCGGCAGGCTGGGATGAAAGCTGGCGTGGCGCTCAATCCGCACACCTCTGTGGAGTCCATCCGCGATGTGGCAGGAGAGCTTGACTTGGTGTGTTTGATGAGCGTCAACCCTGGCTTTGGAGGGCAGTCCTTCATTGAACGGACGTACGCCAAAACCCGTGCCTTGCGAGCGTTGCTCGAGCAGGAAGGCGCCTCCGACGCGTTGATTGAAATCGACGGTGGCGTGGGGATGGGCAACGCCCGTGCGTTGGTGGATGCAGGCGCCAACGTGCTCGTTACGGGTTCGTCTGTGTTCAAGGCGGCGGACCCGATGAAGGCAGCATCTGATCTGGCAAACGCTTGATTTCCAGCCATGCGATCTGGGCTTGAAGGCGTGGTGTCCACCGTCCCCCTGCCCTTGGGGGAACCCGGGGTGACGGGGGAGACACGCGATGCCCAAGGAAGGTTGTGGCATTGGCGGTTCCATGCCTCGAAGCCACTCCACCGTGTCCAAGGTGCTTGGATGCGAGAAACCCCACGCGAGGTGATGGGGGTGCACGGATCATGGTTGAACGCCCCTACAGCTGCTTGGTGGAATTGCCCCGATGCAGCTCACGCACTCGAAAAGGCGTTGTCCCTAGGTGACCAATTCGATGTGTTGCACGGCCCACTTCAAGGCGTGCGGTTCGAGAAGCGGTCCATCCATCTGGAATTGCACGTGGATTTTGCAAGGCAACACCCGCTGTTCGCGTGCGAACACGAAGGTGGTCTGGCCTTCGCCCACAGCTTGTGGCGCCTTGTGGAACTCATGCGAACGCTGGAATGGCCCGTGGATCCTGACGTCAAAGCCAGCGCCTTGTTGGTTGCGCATGGCGCAATCTTGGGAACGAAAACCCTGGTTCAGGGGGTGTCCAAGCTCATGCCTGGACACACTTATCGTTGGAGCCCACAGGGTGCCTCCGTCCGACCCAGGGTGGACTTGGTCTCGGAGCGTCACGTGTTGAGGGACATGACCCAGGCCATCGAGGTGGTTAACCGTGCGTTCATGACATCGGTAGAGTCCATGGTCACCACAAACCAATTGCACAGCTGCACGCAAGTCAACCTGTTGAGCGGTGGATTGGATTCGAGGCTTGTGCTCCTCGCGACGAGAAAGCATGCTCCAGACGTTCGGAGCCTCTGCTTCGCCAGAACCGGGAGCACGGACCAAACCATCGCCGCAGAAGTGGCCCGTTCCCAAGGCACGCAGCATCATTTCCACAGCCTTGGACAGGGGGCGTACATGACGTCGTTGGCCACGGTGGGAGATTACGACGGCACAGTAAACCATTTGGCTTCGGCCCACCACAGGTCCGCCCTGGTGGCTACATCTGGATGGGACATGGGGGTGCTGGCCTCTGGCCAAACGGCCAACGTGCTGTTCACGGAATTGGCCCCGAGGCACATGTCCGAGGCATTTCCGCTCGGTCCCGTTCCCCAAGCCTTGAAGCCGTTGGCCTTGGAGGCCACCCAAGAAGCCTTGGCTTCCAGTCCTGATGCCCACGTGGCGAAGATTTGGAACAGGAGCTTTCTTTCGACCAATTCAGGTGCCTACAGCACGCGGCCTTGGGGCGTTTTGTGGTCGCCCTTTGCTTCCATCGATGTGGTGCGGGCGGCGTTGGCTGTTCATCCGTCGTTGTTGGCAGACCATCGATTTTATTTGACCTGGCTGGCCCAAAAACACCCTGAGGCGCAAGACCACATGTGGGAGCGTTACCGAACCCGGCCATTGCTGGGTGGGGCATTCCGCCGCGCCGTTTGGCTTGCGAATTGGGAGGCGAGGATTCGTCATCGCATGCCTTGGCCTGCAGCGCGTTCCATGTCTCCTGTGGCGCATTGGCGCCACCACACTCCGGAAGTCAAGACTTGGTTTGACGAGCCTGATCCCCTGCTGTTGTCCCAATGGAAGCACCATCCAGAGTTGAAGGACGCCTTGGGAACCTCATGGCGGACCTTGGGGGTGACTGCGGAGTCTTCCGTCTTGACGTTGTTGGAGGCTTCCCGACTTTTGTTCCATCCATGAAGCCCTTTTGGTCCGACCGCACTGATTACCTGCGACGCTTTCTCGCCAGAGATGGTCAATGGATGATGGCCTCGCAGGGCACCATTAAGGTTTTGGGGTTTGCGGCGGTGGTGTTGGTCACACGCACCGCATCGGAAACGGAATACGGGTGGTACGCCTATGCCATGGGAATGGTCGCCACAGCGGTGCCTTTCATGGGATTTGGAGCGTATCAGGCGTTTGTCCGTTACAGTGTACTCGCTGCCCACACAAAGGAGCGCTTGGAATTGCACCGTCGCGCCACAGGGTGGGGTCTGTTGGGTTCTGTGGGGCTCGCCACCATCTTGACGGTGGCCTCACCTTGGATCTGCGCGGACCTTCCCGAGAGCGCATCTGTCATGCGCCTGTTGGCGTGGGTGACGGTGTCCACGTTCTGGATGGAGCATGTCAAAGGGTTGGCACGCGCCTTGAACGACAACAAAACGAGCGCTCAAGTGGATGTGGCGTTTGCGTCGCTGATGGCCCTCGGGTCAGGGGTGGGGGTGCATCTTGCTGGTGTCCATGGGTATGCCATGGCCGTGGTCCTGAGCCCGTTCCTGGCGGCGTTGCCATTTGGGTGGAAGCTGGGCGCACTGCGCATGTCTTGGGGACGGCTGTCAGAGTTGGCACCGGGCTTCTGGTCCTACGGTGTTCACACGGCGTTGGGGGCCATGCTGGCCAAGGCGTTCTACGCGGTGGACGTGTTTCTGATTGGCCGACTGTGGTTGGAAGACGCCCAAGCCTTGGCGGTGTACCGTGTGGCGTGGTTGATTCCCTTGGCGACCCACGTGTTGCCCATCGCGGTGGCGACCACCGATTTTGTGAGGAACGCCTCGAAGCACGACCAAGGCCCTGACATTTGGGCGTACCTGGTGGGGTACTGGAAGACGTTCGGTTGGATTTCCGTCATGGCGTTGGGCTTGGTTGCGTGGGCTTCGCCTTGGTTGCTTCAGGTGTTTGGCCCAGGGTATGCGGAAGGGGTAGATCTCATGAGGGTGTTGCTGGTCGGCAGCTTGGGGGCGCATGTGTTGCGCATTCCCTTGGGCAATTTGTTGTCAGCGCTTGGTCGTGCCAATTGGAACACCTGGGCCAACGTCGTTGTGCTCCTTGCCACAGCAGCGGGTTGCCTTTGGCGGATCCCCGACCATGGCCTGATGGGCGCAGCGCAAGTGATGGCGGCGATGTTGTGGGTGAGCGGGATGCTGAGCCTGGGGCTGGTGGTCCTCCATGTCAGGAGGTTGACTCACTGACCGCAAGTGTCCCCGAACGAGGCGAGGAAGGCCATGAGATCCACAATGCTCACCGTGTGGTCGTTGTCCAAATCGGCGTTGCACGTTCCCATGCAACCCAATTCCTCCAACACCAGAAACAGATCGCTCACGCCCACGTGACCGTTGGTGTCCAAGTCCCCAGGCAACGGATAAAAGGCGACGCCAATCGTAGTTTCGCAGAGCGAAACGTCCTGCCAGGAGAGGGACATCGTCCAAGGGGCGTCGTCGATGGTGTTCCATTCAGGTGCCTCGTCGAGGCCCTCCCACAGGGTTCCCGCTTGCGTCCATGTGACGTCAAAGAGACCGGTCCCATCGTGGCTGGCGACGTCGCTTGGAAAGTCGCACAATTCTTGGATTTGGTGCGTGACCGTGCATAGGCTGGACCCCTCTTCCAGCACGTAAAAGCCACCAGGCGCCAGCTCGTGTGCCGCGGGGTCAAAAAATTCCACCAGTCCTGAGGGCCACACGACGGTCACCGAATCAATGGACGTATCATTTCCAAGTCCAAAAACTTCATATTCGCTCTCTTGAGACAGGTAGTTCTCACCCACGTGGATGATGCGCGACTGCGAAGCTGAAGACGAGTGCACCGTCAATTTGGCCCCTGCAGCGTCGGGGTTGGACACGATGCCGTGGAGCCCAATGGTGACGCTGGTGTGGCCGTTTCCAAAACCGCCGTTCATCCAGATGCGGGCCTTGTGGTTGCCCACGTTGTGCACGACAAAATCCACCCACCCGTTGCGGTCCAAGTCGCCTGACGCCACCACATGTGAATTGAGGTAATCCAACCCATAAACGTCTTCCCCGAACGCTTCAAACAAGTGGCTTGTTTGGCCCGTAGCCAAATTCTCCACCACTCTATTTTCCCACAAGAAATTCAAACCGAAGGGGTCAAGTCCGTCGTGTTCTGCCACGAACAAGTCGAGGTCGGTGTCGTTGTCGACGTCCATCCATGCGGCTCCCCAACAGAACTCATCAAGCGCAATGTTGTGGTTTGCCGATTCTTCGGAAAAGAATCCATTTTCATGTTGCACGAGAAGTTTGGAGCCCAGTCCATCTCCTCCAAAATGGGTGTTGGTATGAAACAAATCTTGCCAGCCATCGCCGTTGAAGTCGCCGAGTGACAGTGTCATGGCGTCGATCACAATGTCACTGCCAAGGATTGGTGCGACATCGACGAAGGTGCCATCTCCTAGGTTTTTGAACATGGAGTTCGCGCCGTTTTTGTCGTTGATGACAAGCACATCTTGATGTCCATCTTCATTGAAATCCCACCATAAACTTTGAAAACTGAGCCTCATGTGGACGTCGATGCCGGACAGTTCCGTCACATTGGTAAATGTGAAGCCTCCATCATTTCGCAATAGGACATTTCGGTTGCCATCTTCCTCAAAATTGGAAAACTCGACATATCGGCAAATGTGGAGGTCCAAGTCCCCATCGCCATCCATGTCTCCGAAGGATGCCCCTCCTGATTCGGTCTCAGCTTGTGGCAGTTGTGAGTCGCCTTCTTTCGTGTTTTGAACGAGCTGAAATCCTCCCTCGCCATTGTGCTCCAAAAAGCCACATCGCCCCGATTCCTCCAGCACGAACAAATCGTCGTCTCCGTCGTTGTCAAAATCAGCCCACAGCAAGGCCTTGATTTCTCCTTCGGACAACCAAGGCAAAGGGATCATCTCAAACCCAGTGCCGCCCAAGTTTCTCCAGGTCCGAATGGCCCCACTCGTGGCGCCAAACGTCAAGTCAGGCCACCCGTCGTTGTCCCAATCGGCCAACGTGATGCCGGAGCCGTAGTGACCATCCCAGTTGTACTGAGTGATGTTGTAAGCATCCGAGGCGTTGACAAACACCTGTGCCTGTAACCCTCCAGGCCATGCAGTCACGACTGCAAACAAGAAGCTCAAATGAATCCAAAGCCTCTGCATGGATACAATTTAGGAATTCAGCTCGACAGTCAGGTCTTTCTCGGTCAAAGATTCATGAATTGGAGCGAGCTCGTTGTAGGAGCCCGATTTGACCGTGCACTTGCCTTTGAAATGAACAATCATGGCGCATTGTTCGGCCTGCAACGCATCGTGCCCACAGGTGTGGATCAGACAATCAATCACGTGGTCAAACGTGTTGTGGTTGTCGTTGTAAAGCACCACATGCCAATCCCCGTCCAGGGAGACTTCTGACAGGACATCTTCCTGAGTTTCAACTGCGCTGGAGATGGTGAGGCGGTTCACAGAGTCTCGCTTTTGTGATGCAAAGATAGAAGGTCATACCGGCTTAAAGTCTGCCTGTGCCCTTTGGGTTCGCCAATCGAACTTCAAGGGGTTCAAGGTGTTCCTATTGCAAGCATAAGTCATGAAAAATAGCACATTGTTGATTGTCGGGGTGGGTGTTCCTAATGAACTCACGGAGGTGTTGGCCAAAGCAGGTTGCGAAGTCCAACGCTCAGATTCCCCAATGGCTG
>CAJWII010000047.1 GCA_913041065.1 uncultured Flavobacteriales bacterium | reverse complement strand
CGAGGCGCAGCCGATCCAAAGGCCCGAAATAAGTCCCAGCGCCAACCCAAGCCACAGCCTCAACGTCATGACAAAAAAGGTTCAGCAGCGTCCATCAACGCGACCGCCTTGTCCACGTCCACCGGGTGGGTGGCCAAATCGAACAACGGCGAATGCCCCTCCCGGAGGGTGGCCCGGCAGGATGCGTGAACCGCACTCAGCTGCGCGGCGGCCATGGCCCCGACGTCTTCGGGCCTGACGCCACCTCCTGCGACGACTTGCAAGCCCTGCTCGGCCCATTGGGCCAAACGTGGCAGGCCTTCCATCGCCCTGGCACATCCGCCGCTGGACAGCACAGACGTCACCCCGATGTCCAACAACTTGTCGACGTCTGCCTCAGGTTCGTGGCTGACGTCAATGGCGCGGTGCCACACCACGCGCTCAGGTCCCACGGCCCGACACATCGCTTCGAGGTAAGCCTCGTCCAAGGTCCCTGCCTCGTTCAACGCTCCCACCACGACGGCCTCGGCGCCGCAATCGAGCATGAGTTTGGCCTCTTCCACACTCCACGTCCGCTCGGAGTTGGACCACACGAAATGGCCTTCGCGCGGCCGGACCAGGGCCCGGACGGGCATGCCCATGGCCACGGCGGATTGGACCAACACGGCGCTTGGGGTGAGTCCTCCGGCCGTCCACACGCTGCACAGCTCCACACGGTCGGCCCCCACTTCCATGGCCACAGCCACATCACGGAGGGTACTTGCACAAATTTCAACTTCCATGGATCAAGGTTTGGAGTTTCAACACGCCCCAGCCCGCAAGCCCTGCCAACACGGCCAGCCCAGCAGCCAGGGTTGTGTCGCCGTACAATCCGGAACCGGTGGCCAGCAGCGCGGCGTACACGGCCACGGACCCCAGGAAAGCCTGGAGCAAGCCCCTGGACACCGGTGGCGACGTCGCATCAACCTCCGCGGCGTCCTCGGCCCAACGCGACCAACCTGGCCCACCAACCCCCGTGCGCTTCACAAAGGCACGCAGCACCTCTGGAGATTCATGGGGAAGGCACCATGCGCTGAGGAGCCAACCCACTGTGGTGATTCCCGTGCCCCACATCAACTTCTCCCATGGCGCAAGGGCGAGGTCCGTCCACGCGTCGTGGGCCCAGGTGAAATAGGCCGCCACCACCAACGAAATGAGCATAGCCGCCACTTCCGTCCATGCGGAAATGCGCCACCAGAACCAGCGGAGCAAAAACAGTCCGCCTGTCCCCGCACCCAGCAACAGCAACAAATTGAACGCCTGACCTGCGTCGGTAAGAGTGAGGCCCAATCCTGCGCCGATCACCAGCGAAACCCCAGTGGCCACCTGCCCGGCCACCACCCGTTGACGCTCCGAAGCGTCTGGGCGGATGAACCTTCCGTAGAAATCGTGCACCAAATAACTCGCCCCCAGATTCAGTTGGGTGCTCATCGTGCTCATGAAGGCCGCCAGCAACGAGGCCGCCACCAAGCCCAACAACCCCGACGGCAACAGCGAGAGCATGGCAGGGTACGCCAGGTCGTGTCCAACTTTGTCCTCGGAGATGGCCGGAAAGGCCTGCCTCAAAGCATCCAAATCGGGGAAGATGACGATGGACGCCAGGGCCACGAGGATCCAGGGCCACGGGCGCAAGGCGTAGTGGGCCACATTGAACAGCAACGTGGCGCCCACCGCGTGGCCTTCGTCCTTCGCGGAAAACATGCGCTGGGCGATGTACCCTCCCCCACCTGGTTCCGCACCGGGGTAATAGCTGGACCACCACTGCACCGCCAACGGAATGAGCAGCATGGGGATCCATGCGTCGGGGTCGGACAAGTCAGGAAGCATGGACAGTTTGGGCTGCACATCCGGGTGGCTCAGCAACCCCTCCAAGCCGCCCACCTCGGGCAACCCCAGAATCCAGGAAGCGGCCCAAACCGACCCAACCATCGCCAGGATGAATTGCACGAAATCGGTGAGAATCACCGCGCGCAACCCTCCGAGCACGCTGTAGGCCAGGGTGATGCTGCACGTCACCAACAACGTGCGCCAGCCGGGCCACCCAAGCAAAATGCCACCGAGCTTGATCGCGGCCAAACTTACGGTCGCCATGACCAGCACATTGAACACCAAGCCGAGATACAAAGCCCGAAAGCCACGCAAAAAAGCGGCCGGACGTCCTCCATACCGCAATTCGTAAAAACTGATGTCTGTCAAGACGCCGGACCGTCTCCATAGGCGGGCGTACACAAACACCGTCACCATGCCCGTCAACAAAAAGGCCCACCACGCCCAATTGCCGGACACGCCTTGCTGCCGAACCAAGTCGGTGACCAAGTTGGGAGTGTCTGTGCTGAAGGTCGTGGCCACCATGCTGACCCCAAGGAGCCACCAGGGCATGTTTCTGCCGGCGAGAAAATAGCCGGCGGCGTCTGATTTGGCTTGTTTGCTGGCCCAAAGGCCAACCCCCAGCGCCAAGACGAAATAGGCAGCAACGATGCCCCAATCCAAGGTGCTCAACATGAAACAAGAATAACCCAAGCGGCAGGCCTCGCCGCACTCAGAGACAAGGAGTTCCAAACACCCCAAGCGCGGCAAGTACGTCCGCCACGCTTACCGCGCCGTCGCCATCCACGTCGCCTTCGCACCCTGTGGTGCATCCAAATTCCGACAACAGCAGCAACAGGTCCTCCACCCCCACAGAACCGTTGGCCACAATGTCCCCCAAACATCCCACAGCCGGCGCCGCGTCAACGTCGTAATAGGCGGGGATGTCTGGATACGATGGGCACACCTGACGGCTCGTGAACGACGTGACCGCTGCGCGCGTGACGTCGTAGGCACCGGCGTCGGACATGTGGGGCACGTGCCCCTCACCTTCCAAAAGCGTGATGGCATGGTCCAGACCAAGCGATTCAGCTTGCAAATGCACTGGCCACGATCCGTCCACCTGGCTCACGGAAAACCCCAGCAGCTGGACAAAACCCGTCCCAAAGGGCACCGTCTCGTCGGCCGTGCCATGGACACTCACCACGGGGGCATCTCCCACCTCCATCCATCCCTCATCGCCCATGGCACCGCAGAGGTTGACAATGGACAACACCTCTGAGGAATACCCAGGACTGCCGGACAGCCCTTCCAATCCTCCCTGGAGTCCAGGCTGGTTCAAGTCAATGGCGTCGGGCACCTCGTCCAAGTCGTCGATGTACGCCGAGTGCAGGGCGATGAATGCCCCAGCCGAAGACCCACCCAGCACCACGCGGCTCGGGTCGATGCCCCATGGATTGCCTTCCTCGGCATGGGATTTTCGCAAATGCCGGATGGCGCCCTTGGCGTCTTGCACGCCCCGCATCACCGCTTCCAACAGGGACACCTCCAGGCTCAGCAAATCGTCGATGCCGAGGCGGTACGAAATGGACACGGCGACATACCCCATCCGGGCCAAGTCCTCGCAAAGGGGCACCACGTCAGTCCCTTCCTTGCTGCCTGCTAGAAAGAATCCGCCGTGTGCGAGCACAACCACAGGGCGGCTCGTGTGCGTGTCTCCTGCGGGGCGGTACACGTCCATGAAGAGCTCTTCATTTACGCCCGACGCCCCGATGTTGCTGCCGTACAGCACGTCGCTGATCACCTCCACTTCGTCGAAGATGCGGTAGCGGTAGCGTTGGCCATCGCATTGGGCAAAGACCGCAGAAGCGAAGCAAAGATGCAGGAACAGAAGGGCCCACTTAGCCATGGGAGAGGTCGAATTGATCAAACCACCCGTTCAACTCCAGTCGCAACTGCACCAGGTCGTTCAGGACAAAATATTCTTGCTGAATTTCATCGGTGCGAAACGAGGTCTCCATGACCCGACTCAGTTCGAATTGCTTCAATGTGAATCGCCGCGACCAGGCGTGCTCGGTCTCTCCAAAACTGGACATGATGCCTGCCCCTAACACCTTGGCCTCCCCTTCGGGATTCTTCAAAAAACCAAATTCGACCACGTACCAATAAAGCCTTTGAAGCCCCAACACAGCGTCGTCGTGGCCCGCTCGGAGCAAAGCCACTCCAATCTCACCAAACCTGTTCATGAAGGCTGCAAAATCTCGGTTCAGCAACGGAGGGATGTGGCCAAACGTGTCATGAAACATGTCTGGCTCCTCGATGTAATCGAGCTGGTGTGGTTGTCTAACCCAAGTGGAGGTGCAAAATCTCTTGGCCGCCAACAACTCGAAAAAATCCTGAACTGGAATCAAGCCTGGGACCACCTTCAGTCGCCACCCTGTGGCGGCGTGGAGCTCTTCTTCCATGGCATCCACACGAGGCACAAGGTTGGAAGTCAGTGAATCCTGCATCTTGCCCAAGCAAGTCAAAAAAAGGTCCGAAGCCTTGCCCTTGAGGTTCTTCCTCTGACGGCTGTACAGCTTTTCCCACGTTTGGTGGTGATGAGACTCGTAAGTCTCCCATTGTTGTGACAACCCCTGGGCCATGGGATGAATGTACACCACAAGATCCAGGGGTTCAAGTTTGACGTTGTCGGTGCCTTACTGCACAGCCAGACGGCCAGACGTCGTCACGCCGTTGGACGACGTCACCGACAAGAGGTACATGCCAATTGTCAGACGCCCAAGCTCAAGCTGAACTGCGCCGCCTTGGCGGACCTGCTCGACGTCCACAACGCGGCCACCCGCGTCCAAAACACGGACCACATCCGTGGCCTGCACACCTTGCAACCAAGCCTGCTCACGGGCAGGGTTGGGCATGAGGCTCCAAGTGGGCTCGTCCAAATCAGGCAAGCCGTCCACGTTGCCTGTCACCGCGTTGACGATGGCGCGGAACTCTTGGTGGTACAGGTTGGCCACGCGCGCATCGTGGACGAACAAGGTGTTCTCGTCGTTGACGTTTTCCGCGCTGGAAGACCAATTGTGGGAGCCCGTGATTACAAGCGGATCCGACCCCACCTCGCTGTGGTCCACAATCGCGTACTTGTGGTGGCAGTCGCCGCTCAAATCGTGCGCATATGCCTGCACGCCGTTGCTGATCAAATTGTCAAATTCACTGCCGGTGGTGTTCACCTGCTCAATGACCCCGATGGGGCTGACAAAAAAGCTCTGGTTGAGCTCTACAATGGCGTTGCCAAGGTCATCCCGGGTCAAAGTTAAAAGTGCGAATTCGAAATTCGCATTGGCCGCTTCGATCTCGGCAAGGATGGCCGCATTGGTTCCGTCCGTCGGGGAGAAGTACAACTCCACAGGGCTGCCCCCCACGAGGAAGTCGACCGGGGTGTTCCAGGTTTTGTCTGGGCCAAACTTGGCGTTGGCCGCGTTGGGCTCCATGCCCTCGGCTCCCCACATCTCCTCGAACTCGAGCTCGTACGCTCTGGCCAAACTTTGGTCCTCCAACACGATGACGTTGTTCAAGTCACTCACCAGCTGGCCGGTCGTGAGGTTGGTGGAACCTGTCAACACAAAAGCCTTGTCTGCGTGGTCGGCGTCGCCGACGATGAACTTGTTGTGCATGCCGCTGCCTTCGCCGTCGGTGCGGGGGTGGGTGACCACAGATGCGTCGAGGCTGTTGAGACCGATGTTGGCGTTTTGACCTTCATAAATCCAACGAATCTGAACGCCATTGGCCGCGGCAGCATTCACAGCATCTTCTACGGTCTGGTCGTTCAAATTGTAAGCAGCCACATCCAACGTGTGTTGCGCGCTCATGATCCACGCTGCCACGGTGTCATTCATGTCCGTGCCAAGGGAAAGAGCCAATTCGTCCGTAGCCACGCTGTGGTCCACCGGCCCGTTGAAGTACACGTGAATGTCTCCTGAGCTTTGCGACACCGTCGCGTAAGGACGAATGGTGGACACGGCTGAAGAGCCATCCTCCAACGTGGACACTGCTCTGGCGAAGTAAATGGTGCCTGGTTCCAAGCCCTCCAGGTTGACAAAATGGCTCGGGGTGTTGTCTGCAAGTGCACTTGCCGTCGAGCCCAATGCTTCGGTCAAACCGTATTCGACTGTTCCATTGCACGCCAAATCCGTGGTCCAAGACAAGGTGAAACTGGTCGTGGCCAGATTGGTTTGGGACACCGGAGAGGTGTAGCACAAGGCAGAAGCGGGAATCAAGTCTACAGGGCCGCGTGGAAGCAACTGGTAGCCGCCAAATCCGTCGAACGAAAACTGGGACACGATGCCCAACATGTCCACCTCACAGCCCGTCAACTCCTCGCCCACCAAACTGTTGCTGGTGCGCACGTAAATGACGCCGGTCTCACCGGAGGCGGTGAAGTCGTAGGTGCTGTTGCCTGTGATGAACGTACCTGCCAAAGGAAACGTCGCGCCGTTCACACGAACGAGTTGTCCTTCCAGGTTCTCGCCCATGTCTGCAGGGGTGATTTCCAACGGCTCAGGAACCGTACCCGCGCCAAAAAATTCCACGGCTGTGAGATTGGGTCCCACTTCCAACAACCCATTGTACTCGGTGATTTCACCGGTCACGCTCAAGCTGTCGCCAATCTGCGGGGTCGCGTCCCACGCAGACCAGTCCTGGCCTGGGTAGAGGGCGATGCCCGCCGTGGCGTCTTGCAAGTAGCGCACCGAGCCGAGGTTGTCGTCGCTCGTCACCACACCCGTCACTGTCACGGTTTGTCCGATGTTGTAGTTCTCGCGCATGTCGAGAATGTTCTCTTGCGCCACCGAAGTGAAGGTGACGAAGGAGGCCGCAAGGGCCAAGGTCAGTTTCAAATTCATTGCTTGGGAGTTCTGTTCTGCAGTCCTTTCAATTCGAGCACGGCACTCAACCGCACCATTCGGGGAGGGCCCACAAAGACCTCTGCCCTTCCACTTCCGCCTTCCAATCCATAGGGGTTGGGGGCGTATTGGGAGTTGTTCGTCGCGTCAGACACGTAGAGGACGTCCAGCGCGTTGGTCACGCTCAAGCGCAACCGCAACAGCGCATTGTCCGACACGTCAAACGACGTCCCTGCGTTGAAGTTCAACAGGGCGTAACCTGGGGTGACCCACACATCCTTGGGCTCGCCTTCGGTGATGACATCGCCCGGCGAGAAGCGGGCGTAGTGCTGCCAAAACAAGGTGTTGCGAATCGAGAAGTACGTGCCTCGTTTGGGCCGGTAGCTTGCCGCCAGGGAGATTTGCCGCTGGGCAGCGTCCCCGACCTTCACCCCGTCCAGGTTCACCAGGGTGTCGGCGATGCTTTGGTCCGCCACACGCCTCACAAACGCATTGGTCGTGCGGTTGACCAAGTCCACGCGCTCGTTGCTTGTCCACCGCCAGTTGCCCGCGGAGACGACCCCTTGCACATTGAATTTCGCTGTGGGGTCGTACGCAAAGTCCCACTCAATGCCGGAGTGCACCGCATCGGCATTCAAGAGGTTGTAGCCCAAATTCCGATCCACGTCGTCGATCACCGACAAGGCCACGGCGTTCCATTCCTCGGCGCTGGCGTTGCTTTCGGCCAAGGCAATCATGGCTTCACGCCCCGCCACGGTGCTGGTGTCTGCGTAGACAGACAACGTGGGGTCGTTCCACAACCCAGACACGCCGTAAAACCGGTTCACAGGCTTGTTTTCCCAACCTGTGCGATAGGCGTTCACATTCGCGGCAAACTTGCCCTTGGAGAACTTCACACCAGCCTCGACGGCTTTGACGTATTGGTTCTCGTAACCCTCAAGCACGTTGTTGTTGATGTCAAACACTGAGTTGAACAAGGGCGCCCGGTTCAAATACCCCACGTTGGTGTAGGCGTTCACCCATTCGTTGAAGTTGTAGTTGCCGCCCGCCTTGATGGTGGCGCTGTTCAAGCGCTCCCAGTCCGTGGTGTAGTTGGCCAACCCTTGGTGGTTTGCCGTGAGGAAAGTCGTGTCGGTTTGCCACTCCGTCTCGCCGAGCATGCGGTACTCGTCGGTGGAGCGAACCTCGTACGTCGTGTCGTTCAGGGTCACCACGTTGGGTCGGAAATAGTCGATGGCGCGGTACCAGCTCTGGGCGCCCGACACGTTCACAAACGCCGAGTAGTTGTACTTGTCCAATTCGAGTTGGAAATACGACCCACCCCAAGCGACCTGACCGTCGTCGTGGTAGTAGTACTTGTCGCCAGTCCGGAGGGGCGCGTCAAAGTCGGAATTCTGGTCGCGACGGTCATCTGGCGCATCGTAGTAATCGGCCCCAAACATGTCTCCAATCGTCCGGTAGTGGCTCCCGGTGTAATGACGCGCGTCCACCCCCGCACTCAACGTCCATTCGTCGTTCAAAGCGCTGTTGAAATTGGACAGCGCCCCAAACCAACGGTGATCGTTGTGCGCGATGCGGATGAAGTTGGCCCCCTTCCGCTCGCCGTTCTCGTCCACGTTCAAGCCGTTGGGGCCGAACTCAAAGAGTTGGTGCGAATTCCACGTGCCCTGCATGTCGATTGTGCCGTCCTCAAGTCGCGTGCCTGGCGTGCTGGCCAACGCCTCTCCACCCCCGCTCCCGAAACTGGCGTAAGCCGTGGTCGTCAATGTGGACTTGTCAGACAAGCTCCACACATCACGGACCGTGACGATGGGCTTGAAGTATTGGTTTTGGCGTGGGTTGTACCGACGAACTGCGCCGTAGGTGGTGTCCACTTGCCCCGTCTCCTCGTTGTAGTTGTAGTAGACCTCATCGTAGTTCACCATGAACTCGTTGAAGCCCCGGCCGCCGTTCAAAATGGACGTTTCGCTCAACCCATCCACGACGCCTTGCAACTCCGCTTGACCCGCCTGGTCCGTGAGCTCCTGGGCAAGGGACTCGTCGTACTCGTAGACCTGCATTTGGTAAGACCGCTGGCCGTGGCGTTGGGGAGCGCCGAACGTGGTGAAACTCAAGTTGTGGTTACCCACCGTCTTGCGGCCCTTCAAGTAGTAGGCGTAGGCCTCCGACTCCAAGCCGTCTGCGAAGCCTTGGTTGGACTTGTACGACCCCACAAAGTGCAAAAAGCCTTTGTCTTGGTTTCCGAAAACGCCGCTCAAACTGTTGCGGAAATAGCCGTAGGATCCGATTTCTGATTGGTAGTTGATGGAGCCGTTGGCCGACTCGTCTCCCCCAGTCAGGATGTTGATGGTGCCCCCCACAGAGGGAATGGCCAGCTTGCTGGCGCCCAAGCCACGTTGCACTTGCGTGGTGCGAACCACCAAGTCCAACCCTGCCCAGTTGCTCCAGTACACCCAGCCGTTCTCCATGTCGTTCATGGGCACGCCGTCCACCATGACCGCGAGGTTGGTTTGGTCAAAGCCGCGGATGGTCACACGCGCGTCGCCATCTCCTCCCCCCTGTTGGGTCGCGTACACCCCTGGAGTCGTGTTCAACACCAAGGGAAGGTCACGTCCCGCGAGTTCCTCCTGAATCTGGGCCGGCAACACGTTCGTGAAGGCCACAGGCGTTTTGCGCGAAATGACCACGTCGGCCGAGACCACGGCCTCTTTCATGATCAAGGTCTCCATGCGGAAACGCACCGAGGTCCCCGCGCCCTCGCAAGTGACCTGACGGGATTGGCTTTCGTAGCCGATGTACGACACTTCGATCGAGGCTTCCCCCTTGGGAACCGCCATCGTGAACACCCCATCGTAATCCGTGGCGACCACGGCGTTGCCTGACTTCACGTATGCTCCAATCAGAGGATCGCCAGTCAGCGCATCCTCCACCACCCCATTCACCGTGCACAACTGCGCATGGGAGGTCACGCCCATACACAGGGCCACCAGGGCCAGGCCCCAATGCTTAAGCGACTTCATCTGGTTGCAACTCACTTGCGAACCACGCGACGGGTCGCGCGGGCGCCGTTCACAAAGTGCACCTCCATGAGGTACATGCCCGAAGGGGCTGCAGACAAGGAGAGCTCCACCATGCGGCGGCCATTCACAGCTTGGCGGCCGATTTGCTGGCCAGCCAGGTTGTGCAACACCACCTCGCGGATGGCCTGCTCGCCTTTCACCCACACCACGTCGCCCGTGGCTGGATTGGGGAACACGTCGAACGACGCAGTGCGTGCGGCTTCGAGCACCTGGGTGGTGCCGCAGTCGCACGTGTGTGATCCGAGGTTCAAAAACACGCTGTCCAAGGTGTAATTCAACGAGTCGCTGGACCACATCAAGCCGTCCCACTCGTCCACCACCAAGAAATCGTCCAGGGCGTCCACGTCGCCCGCGGTCACTCCGGTTTTGCGCACCAGGGTGTGGTTTTGGGTCATCTCAGCCCAGCCGGTCGTGCCAGGATCTTCCCCAATCTTGCCGAAGATGTCGATCACGGCGTTGGTGGAAATCTTGCGAAGCACCATGGCATCGTTGCCGTTGAAGTACATCGTGTTGTTCTCCTCGTACACGGGGCACACCCACAAATCGGCCGCTTCCGCAAGTTCATCCCACACGGGCGCTTCAAAATCCACCCCGTCAGGGTCTTGCTTGTCGAGCACCACCACGACAACGCTGTTGGCGGCCAACGTGCCGGAAAGGTCCACCTTTTGGTTGTCCTGTGCGGCGGTCGCCCCGTTGGAGTAACGCTCCAATCGGTAGTCGCTCAAATCCACAGCGGCATTGGTGGGGTTGTACAGCTCCAGGGCTTTGTTGTTGCTCCAACCTTCGATGTATTCAGAGATGAAGATCTCAGAGCACTGGGCCTGAGATTGAACAGCAAAACCAAAGATGGCCGCGCCAAACAAGCACAGCACCAACGCATTAAAGTCAAATGTTTTCATGGAAATGGAGTGAATCGTTTGGTCACGAAGTTAACGCGTTTGCGTTTCCTGGATGGCTTCTTTCACCTTGCGTGTCAACCCCTTCCACACCAACGCGTAGCTGTGGTCCACAAGTTCGAGGAACATGGACCACGGCACGTCGCCAAATGGCTCTGGATGCACGCTGTTCCAATGCTTGGCATTCAAGTAGGGGCCTGTGGTGATGCCCTCATATGATGCGCGCAACTCGGGAATGCGCTCAGGGTCGCATTTCATGCCACACCCTGAAAATTCAAACGCATCCAGGAGACAAAACAGTTTGCCCCCCACTTTGAAGACCACGGTGCGGCCGTCGAACGGCATTTCCTCTGTGGTTCCTGGCTTCGACAGGCAGTGCTGGCGAAGGCGCTCCAGAAGCCGTTCATCCTGGCTCATGGAACGTTGATTTTCCTTGCTTCCACGGCGGCGAGAACGAGGTCCATGACCTGGTCAATTTGCGATTTGACATCTGCCTCCGAGCCCGGCTTCATTGGCGAGAACAACAGGTCGACCAACGGGGAGGCGCCGAGCATTTGAAGGGTGGGCTGCAGGGCGTGCCTCACGTCCGACACCACCTCCTCGTCTTCCAACAACAAAGCATCTCCGAGGCGGCGCTTGGCCAACCACAGAGATGCTTCAAGTTTGGTCAAAAATTCCAGGTAAGTCCCCGGGTCATCCCCAAACAACGCATCGTATTGCGCAAAGGTGATCTGCACGTTCATCGACGCTGAAGGTAGGGGCTCATTCTTGGTACACGCGCACGTAATCGATGGCCATGAATTGCGGGAACAGCGTCGACTCGTCGGGGTATCCCGGCCAGTTGCCGCCCACGGCGATGTTCAAAATGAAGAAGAACGGGTCGTTGAATGGCGTGTCGTACCCGCTGTTTTCCACGTGGTCCGCGGTGGTCAGCTGGAAGTACGGCTCGTCGTTCATCAACCACGTCATGGTGTCGGGGCGCCAATCCAAGGAAAACACATGGTACTCCTCCGCAAAGGTGGTGGGGAACTGCGAATAGGTCACGGCCCCAAGGTTGGGGTGCCCGCCGCCAATCATTTCTCCCCAGTGCGCAGTACCGTGCACGTAATTGGGCTGGTGGCCCAAGAGCTCCATGATGTCAATTTCACCGCATTCAGGCCAACCCACTTGGGTGTGGTTGGCACCGAGCATCCAAAGGGCGGGCCAGAGTCCTTGGCCATAAGGCAACACCGCACGAATGTCGATTCGGCCAAAAGCGAACTCTTGCTTGTCCCGGGTCACCATGCGGGCCGACGTGTAGCCTGCCCCGTCTTGCAACGCCACGACGAACAGGTTGCCGTCTTCCACAAAGGAGTTGGCAGGATCTGCCGTGTAGGCCTGGGACTCGTTGTTGCCCCAGCCTCCTGCACCCAATTCGTGGGTCCAGTTGCTCAGGTCAATGTCTGCGCCGTCGAACTCGTCCGACCACACCAAGGTCATGCCTTCGGGCGGATTGCTTGGAGAGTGTGGCGTATCGTACCCACCGTCTGGCAGGGTGATGTCCAACTCCGTGTCGTCGTTGAGAATCGTGCCTGTGGCGACTTGTTGGTTGCCCTTTAAGTACCCGTTGACTGGGTTGCTCAATTCGATCGTGAAATGTTCGTCAGGCTCGAGACCTTCGTCAATGACAATGGGCACTTCAATCTGCTGGATGAGTTCCCCTGGCGCAAACACCAAAGTGCCGGCCTGGCTGAGGTAGTCCTCCCCAGCTTTGGCCGTCCCTTCCAACGTTTCGAAATCCACAGTGACTTCTTCCTCGTACGTGGCGTCCAACCGGACCTCGAATCGGAAGGTGCTGTTGAAGGAGTTCTCCAACAACGTGCGGTCGGCCACGAATTGAATTTCCGCATTGACAGGCTCCGTGGGACCTCCGCAATCGGAGCACCCCACAGCCAACAAGGCGAATCCGAATCCACCCAGCCACGCGTTCAATCGCTTGGACGATGTCATTCTGCCGCGAAAATCAACGTGAAGTATCCACTGCCCACAGGGTTGACGCAATCGCCACCTTGCTGCAAGGCACTCAACACCAATCGATCCTCCGTGATCTCTGTGATGGTGTACGTCGGGCCAGAGTCCCACACCCCCATCCAACCGCAGATCTCAGAAACTTCAGTGGTCAAGCCGCCCACGGTGAACAAGTCCTCTCCATTCGGACCGGCCTCCAATTCCAACATGTATGTGGAAGGTTGCACGGTCATCAAGGTCTCGATGTATCCATCAAAGGGATTCATCGATCCGCCGTTGTTGTTGTAGATGAACTCCCCAGCCTCGGTCAAGCTCCACCTGTCATCGTATTGGAAATCGACCAACCCACCCGCAGGCGAGGCAAACCATTCTGTGGATCCAGGTTCGGGTCCAATGGCAATGGCACCCGCGTCTGAAGCAAACTTCCACGTCTTGGGGTTGTCGCATCCTGTCAGGAGCGCCAACGTCCCTTCGCAAGGAAGCTCAAGCGTCTTCTCAATGTTCACACTGTCGGCGAAGTACGCCATGCCACCTTCGGCGTGACCTTGGTAGGAGATGCCGTACGTGCCCTCGACGTAGTACACCATCGTTTCCACAGGGTCGTTGCTGATTTGACCGTTTCCGAAGTCCCACAAGTGGATGAACACGTCGTCGCTGGTCTCGGCCTCCACCACCACGCGGTTGGAGTCGAT
>CAJWII010000046.1 GCA_913041065.1 uncultured Flavobacteriales bacterium | reverse complement strand
CCGGAGTACATCTTTGCGACGGTCATCTTGGCGGGCGTCCTGCAGTTGTTGGCAGGTGTGTTGAAGCTGGGCAAGCTGATGCGGTTGGTGCCTCAACCTGTGATTTTTGGCTTTGTCAACGGGCTGGCCATCATCATCGGTGGAAGCCAAATCGAGCAATTCAAAGACAACGGCGGTGCGTGGCTCGAAGGAGAGAGCTTGACGGTGTTCGCAGGGCTGACGCTGCTTTCCATGGCGATCATCGCATTCTTGCCCAAGCTGACCAAGAAGGTCCCAGCGGGGTTGACGGCCATTCTTGTGGTGTTCGGGTTGGCGGCGGCGTTGGGCATCGACACCAAAACAGCCGGCGACTTGGCTTCCATCCAAGGAGGGTTCCCTCCATTTCACCTTCCTGAGGTGCCGCTGACGTGGGCGACGCTGATCATCATTTTCCCCTACGCGGCTGTGGTTGCCGGGGTGGGCCTGATCGAGAGCTTGCTCACGTTGAACATCCTGGACGAAATCACAGGCACCCGTGGGCAAGGAAATCGTGAATGCCTGGCCCAAGGGGCGGCCAATGTGTTGAGCGGGCTGTTCAGCGGAATGGGTGGATGCGCCATGATTGGCCAAAGCCTGATCAACGTGAGCTCCGGCGCCCGCGCCCGACTCAGCGGCATTGTGGCGGCGGTGATGTTGTTGGTGTTCATCGTGTTTGGGGCGCCTTTGATTGAGCAGTTGCCCATGGCGGCCCTCACAGGCTTGATGATCATGGTGGCCGTGGGCACCTTCGAGTGGGCCTCCCTCAAAACCTTCCGGCGCATGCCGACCTCCGACGTGTTCATCATGGTCCTCGTGACCCTCGTGACTGCCGTGCTTCACAACCTGGCGTTGGCGGTGTTGATTGGGGTGGTGGTGGCTGCGCTTGTGTTCGCCTGGGACAACGCGGTGCGCATCCGCGCGCGGAAGCACGTGGACGAGCAAGGATGGAAGCATTACGAGCTGTATGGGCCGCTGTTCTTCGGTTCCACCACGGTCTTTGCGGAGAAGTTCGGCGTGGAGGGCGATCCAGAGCACGTGGTGCTGGATTTCCAAGAAAGCCGCGTGGTGGACATGTCGGCCATTGAAGCGCTCAACCGATTGACCGCGCGCTACGCCAAGGCCGGCAAGAAGGTCCACCTGCGTCACCTCAGCGAGGACTGCCGCGCGTTGATCGACAAGGCGGAATCCATCATCGAAGTCAACCACTTTGAAGACCCGACCTACAAGGTGGTTCGGGACGTTCGCTGACCCGCGAGGCCGCGGGTTACTTTTGGGGCTTCAACTTTCCTCGAGATGGTGCAATACAACCCCAAAACCTGGTTCGGCCTCATTTTTCACGCCTACAGCCGACAAGTGTTTCGACGGCTCATTCCGGCGCTGCTGGGCATGGGCTTGTGGACGGCAGGGGTGTGTTACGTGGAAATGGAGGTCTTGGAGGCCCCCATCGAGCTCAGCAACGTGGTGCACTCCTTGCTGGGCTTTGTCCTGTCCCTTTTCCTGGTGTTCCGGACCAACACGGCGTACGACCGTTGGTGGGAGGGCCGGAAGCAATGGGGCGCCTTGGTCAATGTCTCCCGCACCCTCGCCATTCGCGTCCGTGAGTTTGGAGGAGACGTCGCGGTGCACGGATTTTTTGCCGAGCACATTCCCGGGTTTGTGGACGTCCTCAAAGTGCACTTGAGGCCGTCTCAGGAAGGAACACCCGACCGACCCTCCGCAGCGTTATGGAGCAAGGCGGACCATGCCCCCAACGCCTGGGCGCAGGCCATGGAACGCCAAGCCGCTGCCCAACTCACCGCCGGCGCGTGGACCAGCCAGCAACACTGGCTGGTGTCCCAAAACCTGGAGCGCATGGTGGACATCCTCGGCGCGTGTGAGCGCATCTTGAAGACCCCCATCCCTTACAGCTACAGCATGTTCATGAAGAAGTTCATCTTCCTGTACGTGGTGACCTTGCCGTTGGGCTTCGTCAGCACCTTTGGGTGGTGGGCTGTGCCGGTGGTGATGCTGGTCTTCTACATTTTGGTGAGCGTGGAGTTGATCGCCGAGGAAATTGAAGACCCCTTCGGCGTGGACGACAACGATTTGCCCTTGGACGCCATGGCCCAAACCATCCGGGCCAACACCGACGAAATCCTGGGCCGTGCGCATTGAACATCATCGGGGGGGAGGGGCCTTGCTCTTGGTTGCAGGCAGCACCATGGGTGCGCTTGGTGCCCACGCCCTGCAAGACGTGTTGACCGTCGCCAGGCTGGAGTCTTGGAACACCGCTTGCTTGTACATGTTGGTCATGGGAGCCGCCTTGGTGGGCGCACCTGCATTGGACCAAGGCCAGGGTCGTGCCCTCAAAGCTGTGCTGTTGGGCACGTGGCTGTTTTCAGGCAGCATTGTCGGGCTCGTCGCCCTGGGCACCTTGGAGGTGGGGGCATCCCTTCGTGCCGTGTTGGGCCCCTTGACTCCGCTTGGGGGCGTGCTAATGATTGGAGGCTGGGCGAGTTGGGCTTGGCAGGTGGGGGTTGCGCGGAAAAAGTGACGGTGGACTTGTTCAAATCGGCACCAACAAGCGCATTCCTTTTGCGCCTCGTTTGAGGTCACTTGTGACAGATTCCTGACGCATCGTCCCGAAGCACCCCGGTATTTTTGCCGCATGACCAAGGCCCGTTGGATGTGGAGCATGTGTGCAGCGTTTTTGCCGCTGGTCGCCTTGGGCCAAACCCTGACAGGAACGGTCAAAGACCACGAAGGCCGTCCCATCGCGAATGCCTATTGCGTGGTGGGAGAGGAGGCCGCATTGACCAATGCGGAGGGGTTTTTCACCCTGTCTCCACACTCGACCCCGGCGACGTTGACCGTGTCGCACCTCGGGTTCGTTCAGCGAACCCTGGTGGTGGATATGCCCCAATTTGGATGCACTGTGGTCCTTGAGGAGGCACAAATGCAGTTGCCGCCTGCCTTCGTTCAAACCCGCTCCAACCAACCTCATCAAGCGACAGTCACGCACATTCGGGAACTCTCGGTCAAGGAGCTCGACGCCGTGCCGGCTACGTCTCGACTCCAAGCGTTGAAGTCGGTGGCGGGTGTGCACTTGATGACTGCCGGCGCCGGAATGATGCGCCCTGTGATGCGGGGCTTGTCGGGATTGCGCGTGGGCACCACCTTCTTGGGCGCGCGTGTGGAAAGCCAAGCGTGGTCGGAAGGGCACGGCATCTTCTTCCCAGAACAAGGGGTGTCTCGCATGGATGTGGTGCGGGGTCCCGAGGTGCTGTTGTACGGCCCTGACGCCTTTGGTGGCGTGCTCAACGTGGTTCCGACCGGACCGCTCGCCGAGGAAGGGAGGCTTTCGCAGTTGTCGCTCACCTCGCACAGCAACACAGGAGGATATCAGGGGTCTTGGATGACCCAAAAGCGAAGCGCCAAGTCCCATCACGTCCTCCTTTCTGGGGTCAACAGGTTTGGAGAATATCAACTGCCTTCTGGGCAGCGCGTCGGAGGGTCCGGCTTGAGGCAGTTCTATTCGCAGGGCCGCTTTGGGTACATCCGGGAGTGGGGAACCTGGGAAGGTGCATACAGTTCCTGCTACAACACCGCGGGCTTGATTGGAGCGGGCGGCACCCAGCAGTCGGGAGACCACCTTGTGACCGCAGGAGCCCATGTGCGCTGGGGCGTTTGGGAAGTGCACCCTTCTGGCAGCTACCAATTGAACCACAGAAAGGAACTGGCGCAGGTCACCCCGGACAGTTTGAACGAGGAACTAGCCTTGAAACACACCGATCTTGATCTGAGCTTGAGGTCGATGCGCATCGACGTGCGGGCACACAAGGCCAGCGAAGATGGAGGCGGATGGGAATGGACCTTGGGCGGCCAGGGTTTTGGCAAGACCAACCTCAACGACACGCTCTACGTCGACGCCAACTCGTCCTTGATTCCGGACGCGGCGATCCAAGGTGGAGGGGTGTTCTTGCGCACCTCCAAGCCCGGTACGCGCCTGCGGCCGTCGGCCTCCTTGCGGGGCGACTTGCATCGGGTGGCTTGGCAGGCCCGATCAGGGTTGCTCGAGGCTTCAGAGGCCTTGCAGTCGAGCGGCGACCGGCAGTACGGCGTGGTGTCTGGGGCGTTGGGTGTGCTGTTGGACATCAACGCCTCCCACCAATTGGGTTTGCATGCCCTCCGCGGCAACCGAGCGCCAGGGTTGGCCGAGTTGTTGGCGTTCGGGAGTTTGAGGGACAACTACCGCGAGGAATGGGGGAATCCTGATTTGGACATGGAAACCAGCCACACCCTGGAAGCCCAATGGGTCAAATCCTCAAAAGCCCAGCATGGGTGGACGGGCGATGCGGCGGTGTACGCCAGCGACATTCAGAATTACATGATGCTTGTGCCGAATGGAGAAGAAAACGAGGAAGGCTTCCCGATCCAGTTGCACCAAGCCACTCGCGCTTCACTTTGGGGTGCGGATGTGAATGCGGTGTGGGTGCCGCGATGGGCTGTCAAGTGGTCCATGCACACGGCGTTGTCTTTGGCGCATTCACGCGACGCAAAAGGCGAGGAGCTTCTTTGGACGCCACCAGCCACGGGAAGGTGGGAGTTGAGGCGATCCTGGGCCCACGTCAAGGAGGGGTCTGGACTGGCGTCTTTGGTGTTGGAGGCGTCAAGGGATGCGGTGCTGTTGCATGCAAGCACGTCTTGGAATTTAGGCCGACGGACCACGTTGAACGCGCAAGTCATCAACGTGACCAACCAAACGTACGTGCCCACGTTGTCGCTGCTCCGGAACCTTGGCATCGCCGAGCCCGGACGCAACGTGCGGTTGCAGGTCGTGTACGCATGGTGAAGGCTCCGGCCAATGTCGACGGTCTGAGTTGCGTACCTTGGGACAAAACAACCCCATGAAACGCAGCCAATTTTTGAAGTCCGCAGGCGCGGCGTTTGTGCTTCCCGCCGTGTGGCCATTTGCCGCCTCGGCCCAATCTTCGAGAAGCAACTGCGTGCTCGTGCCCTCGGAGACTCCCGGCCCTTTCCCGCTGGACCTGACCGAGAACACCTTCTTTTTCCGACAAGACATCCGCGAGGATCGTGTGGGCTTCCCGTTGCGGCAGAAAATCCGCATCGTGGGGGCCGACAATTGCGATCCGATGCCCAACGTCCGTGTGAACATTTGGCATTGCGACCGCGATGGAGATTACAGCGGCTATGCCGCGATGGGGTCGGAGGGGCAGACTTACTGCCGAGGCTACCAAATGACCGACGCCAACGGGGAATGCGAATTCGTGACCATTTTTCCGGGATGGTATCCTGGACGGACCACCCATGTGCATTTCCAAGTCCATGTGAGTTCACAGTACAGCGTGGTGTCCCAATGGACGTGGCCGCACGCCGGGGCCGTGGAGGTGGCCACAACGCATTCGGCCCTGTACCCTGAGGGGCCTGACCCCTTGCCACCGTCCCAAGACGGCGTCTTCATCGACGGGTTCCAATTGCAATTGGCAGACCTCGCTTGGGACGAGGAGGCCCAGGAATACGTGTCCCACTACGAAGCGACTGTCGAAGGCGCAGGGGTCAGTGGCGTGGGGTACCAAGAGTTGACGACCTCAGCTCACTTCGCCTTGGGCCAAAACTTCCCCAATCCCGTCGCCCGCACGACGCAGATCCCGCTCGAGTTGACATCCGCCGGCGAGGTGGTGTGGTCCTTGTGGTCTCCCTCTGGCGCTTGCGTGGTGCGGAAAGACTTGGGCATGTGCGCCCCAGGTCGCCGAGTCTTGGACGTGGACTTCGACGCCTTGGGTGTGCCGGCCGCTTCATACCTCTACCAAGTGGAAGTCTTCAACGCGTCCGGCCGGTTCCCCGACGTGAAGCGGATGACCCTTTTGAAGTGAGCTTGTCATGCCGGACTTTTGCGGCATGAATGAATTGCTAAGGGTGGCCTTGGACGCCAGCTTGGAGGCTGGCAGGGCCATTTTGGACATTTACGGGAGTGAGGATGTCGGGGTGGAGTACAAGGAAGACCAAAGCCCGTTGACCCGCGCAGACCGCGCGGCGCACGAGGTCTTGATGAAGCATCTTGAGACCACGGGCATTCCCGTGTTGTCCGAGGAGGGCAAGCACATGCCGTTCGAAGACCGTCGCGCTTGGGACTCCTTGTGGATTGTCGACCCCGTGGACGGCACCAAAGAGTTCATCAAGCGCAATGGAGAATTCACGGTCAACGTCGCGTTGGTGAAGGCGGGCCGTGTGGTGTGCGGGGTGGTGCTGGCGCCAGTCCTTGGACATGCCTACGTGGGCGAAGTTGGTTCCGGTGCATGGCGCTGTGAGGCAGACATGTCTGCCCACGCTTCAGTCGACCAAGTGTGGGAGGCCCGGCAGGCCCTCCCGTTGGACCGTGCACAAGACCGTCCCTTCACGGTGGTGGCGAGCCGTTCCCACATGTCCCCGGAAACCGAAGCCTACGTCGAGAAGGCGCGTACCGAACACGGTGAAGTGAACTTGATCAGCAAAGGCAGTTCGCTGAAACTTTGCATGGTGGCCGAGGGCACGGCGGACGCCTACCCGCGATTCGCCCCCACCATGGAGTGGGACACCGCCGCGGGCCAAGCGGTGTGCGAAGCCGCAGGTTGCGATGTGGTGGACCAAAACACCGGCACCACCATGCGCTACAACCGTGAAGAGTTGTTGAACGCTTGGTTCTTGGTGACGTCGTGAGGATTGCCGCCCACACCGTGGACGAGTACATCGAGGCTGCTCCTGTGGAGCGCCAGGAGGCCTTGCGTCGCAAGCTTGCCCTGCTGCGCGAGTATTTGCCCGCGGGGTTTGAGGAGCGTTTGGGTTGCGGCATGCCTGCCTTCGTGGTGCCCCATTACCTCTACCCCGCAGGCTACCATTGCGACCCTTCTTTGCCGTTGCCCTTTGTGAGCTTCGCCAACCAAAAGAATTTCGTCGCCCTGTACCACATGGGGTTGTACGCCAGCCCAGAGGACCTGGCGTGGTTCAAGTCGTCCTGGGACGCGAAGGCCCACGGCAAGCTGGACATGGGCAAGAGCTGCATCCGATTCAAGAACACGGCCAACATCCCATGGACGTTGCTTGAACAACTCTCCTCGAGGATGACGCCTGCGGATTGGATCGTCCGTTACGAATCTGCATTCAAGTCCAAGTCGTGATGCGCTTGGTTGCCCTGGTCGTTTTGACGATGTCCTTGTACACGGTCCAAGGGGCCCGCGCACAGGTGCAATGGTGGCCCACAGAAGTGGCACTGACCACTGGGCGTTGGGTAGCTGAGGAGGGCATGCAAGGCCAAGTCGACGGCATGGCGCTGGGTGCCCAAGTGGCGTGGATGACCCGGGCCACCAACGGGTGGGCTGCCTTCTTCAATGGGGTGGAGCACGGTGGGTTTGTGGGCCTTCACCGCATTGGTGCTTCGGCGTACGGGCTGCAGGGCCAAGCAGGTTGGACCCTGCGCACCAACCAGACTCGGCTTGTGGGTTGGTCTTTTACCGGGGGCTTGGCCTACAACCCGACGACGTACCATCCTGAGGATGCGCCCGACCTGATCGCCGTCGGCTCCAACTGGAACGGGTTGGTGCGGCTCGGGTTGACGCTGGCCAACGACAGCCGGGTGAGTTTGGGGTTGGGTCTGTCCCACACCAGCAACGGCGCCTTGCGTCGTCCCAACAAAGGCGTCAACACCCCTCATGCCCGTTTGATTGTCAGGCCCACGGACGTTCCCAACGGGCGGGTGGTCGCAGACGGGGCCCAAATGGGCGCTTGGAGTCATGTGCTCGCCTTGGGCGTTGGAGGACGCGACCACGGTCCTTTTGGCGGCCACGTCTTTGGGGTGCAAGAGTTGTTTGCGCAATCCACATTCGTGTGGTCGCCGCGTGTCGGGCTCACGGCCCAGTTGGCGTTGGCGCACCACGGCGCGCTGCGGGCCGACCCCAACACAGGCGAGCCTTCGGACACCCTCGCGTCGTCGGTGGAGGACCGCTTGCAGCCAGGTTGGAGTGTGGGGTGGACTTGGTTGTTTGGACGCGCGCGGCTTGATTTGCTGAAAGGCGGGGTCTTGGACAACCCGACGCCCGGGTTCAAGACGCGTTACAACAAAGCTCAAATCTTGATGGCTGTGCACCCGAGTCTCGATGTGTTTGCCGCGCTGCGATTCTCGCATTGGCGCGCCGACTACGTGTCTGCCGGCATCGCCCTTCGTTGGGGACGGTCGGAAAAAGAGTGCATTTCTTGCCCGCGTTGGGACATGTGAGGGGCAACCTTCCCTGCAGGTTGTGCGTTTTTCTGGTGTGAAGCCCCTTGTTCATCATTTCGACACGTTGATCCTTGAAGGAGGAAGCCTGCGGTGCGCCTTCACAGCGGGGGTGATGGATGCCTTGATGTTGCTGGGTCCCATGCGGTTCCAGAGGACACTGGGCGTGAGCGCTGGGGCCATGGTGATGGCGTCGTACCTGGCGGGGCAGCACAAATACTTCATACGCGTGGCCCGGGAGTTGCTCGGGGCGGGGGAATTCATCCGATTCAGTGCAGCCTTCAGCGACGAAGGGGTGATGAATTTGGCGCACCTGAAGCGTCATGTCATGGTGCATGCTCCGCTCGACATGAACGCGCTTGAAGAAGCCCAGCGGACCACGCAGGCTTGGGTGGTGATGACGCACGCGGAATCTGGCATAGCCATGTACGTCGAGCCCAAATTGGACACCTGGATCAACGCGTTGGTGGCGTCGGCGACGTTGCCCATGTGGACCAGAGGTCAAGTGAAATGGGGCGAGGATTGGGTGTTTGACGGAGGGTACAGCGACCCGTTGCCACTGGACAAGGCGCTGGACCTTGGCGGCCAGAGGATCTTGGTGGTGCGGACGCGCCCCTCAGGAGACCACATCACGCAGAGCACCACAGATTATTTGGCCTCGTGGTGGTTTCAAGACAGGCCAGGGGTCAACAAGTTGTTCGAGGAGGGGCATGTGACATACAACGACACGGTCGACCGGTTGTTTGCTGGAGGGGACGAGCAAGGTCGCAGCTGGGAGGAAATTGCACCGCCTGTGCCGCTGAGTTCGGACAGCATGAGGGTGGGGCCAACTGAATTGATGTCTGACTACAGGCTGGGGTTGGATGCCGCGTTGACATGGTGGTCACGTCAACTGCGTGCTTAAGACACCATTTCAGGTTGTGCAGTGCCCGTTAATTGAGGAGATTCATGTAGCTTGCACCCACCTTGCGAGTTGACAGCTTCTGGACAATGATTCCCCGCTGAAAACCAAAGGCATAGAGCCCCTTTGGCTTCGATGCCAAGATAGTTTCAATGGTTGAGATGATTCACCTTTTTCACCAGATCACATCCTGCATGCGCCGCGACTCCGTCGTTGGAGGTTTGCTGGTTTTGGTGTGCGGGCTGCAGGCGTGTCAGATGGACGCGCCACAAGAGGGCGTTTCAGATGCAGAGTTGTGCACCTTTAGGGCTTCCGCCCGAGTGGAACAAATTCTGGCGGGCATGACGTTGGAGGACAAGGTGGGTGAAATGACCCAAATGACTTTGGACGTGCTTTGTGTGGGAGAAAACCACAAAGCTGAGGAGCCTCATCGAATTGACTCCGTCAGGCTGGATTCGGCGTTTGCGATTTCCAAGATTGGCAGCGTTCTAAATTCAGCGGGGCACAGCTACCCCACAGAGCAATGGAGAGCCTTGATTGGGGAAATTCAAGCGGCCAGTATGGAAGCGAAGGGCATTCCGACGCTTTATGGCATCGACGCAATCCACGGAGCCACGTACACCTACGGTGCTGCACTTGGCCCGCAGCAGTTGGCCTTGGCCGCCACATGGGACACCGCGCTGGTTCGGGTCATGGCGGAGGGCACAGCCAAAGAGATCGTGGCTTGCGGCATTCCGTGGAATTTCGCCCCGGTGTTGGATGTGGGCCGCGACCCCAGATGGCCTCGTTTTTGGGAGACGTTTGGAGAAGACCCCAAACTCGTGGGTGACATGGGTGAAGCCATGGTTCGCGGCTTTCAGGAAGGCGAGGTGAAAGTGGCAGCCACGCTCAAACATTACTTGGGCTACAGCACCCCTTGGAGTGGAAAAGACAGAACTCCTGCGTACATCCCGGAGCGGCAGTTGCGTGACATTTTTCTCCCCCCTTTCGCACAAGCTGTGAGAGCCGGGGCCCTGAGTGTCATGGTCAACAGCGGCGAAATGAATGGCATCCCTACGCACGCGAACCGATTTGTGTTGACTGACCTCCTCCGTGGCGAGTTGGGATTCGACGGGGTGGCGGTGACGGATTGGGAAGACATCCGCTATCTCAAGTCACGGCACAAGGTGGCGGCCACACACAAGGACGCCATTCGCATGGCGATTCTTGCGGGGATCGACATGAGCATGGTGCCTCAGGACTGGGAATTCCCAGTGTTGTTGAAAGAACTTGTGGAGGAAGGTGCGATTGCTGAGGCGCGCATTGACCTCAGCGTGCGTCGAATCTTGACCTTGAAGGAGCGTCTCGGATTGTTGGACCAAGGAGGCGAGGCTCTGCCGGCCATGTTGACTGACAGCGAACGTCTCGCCCTCGAGGCGGCGCCCGCTCAAGCGGCGATGGAATGCATCACGCTGCTCAAGAATGAACACGATGTGCTGCCGATTGCCAGTTCAGCAAACGTGTTCGTCTCTGGACCTACGGCAAATTCGTTGAATGCCCTGAATGGAGGGTGGTCAGGCACTTGGCAAGGGAAAAACCCGAAGTACAACAACCCTGGGAGAAAGACGGCTGTGGAGGCCTTGCGTGATGAATTTGGCCGCAGCAGGGTTCAGTTCGAAGAGCTCGAATCCATGGACTTCAACGACCAAGACATTCGCCGCGTTGCCTCTGCCCTGCGAAGGTCTCGACCTGACGTGGCTTTGTTGTTCCTGGGCGAGATGCCCTACACCGAATTTATGGGCAACATTGGAGATTTGCGGTTGGCCGACAACCAGTTGGATTTGGTGCGCGCCGTCCGAGAGACAGGCACGCCTGTGGTGGCGGTGTTTGTGGAAGGTCGTCCAAGGACATTTTCACAGGTGGAATCTGACCTTGACGGCGTTGTGATGGCTTACCTCGCAGGGGACTTTGCGGGACCAGCGATTGCCAAGGTGTTGAGTGGTTCTCACAACCCATCGGGCAAGTTGCCTTTCTCATGGCCGAGAGAAGCGTCCTCGCACACAACCTACGACCGAAAGCACACAGAAAAGCACTATTCGGCGCGACCTCAATATGCCTTTGGCTCTGGCCTGTCGTACAGCCCCGTTCAAACAACCGCCCTTCGCTTGCTGAATGAAGGGAATGTGGTGCTTGGAGACACCCTCAGGATTGAGGTTGACTTGGCAAACACGGGAGATCGACCCACCAACGAGGTGGTCATGGCTTTTGTTCAGGATCGCGTGGCGTCAATCACACCCAGTGTGGACAAGCTCAAGGCATACAAGCGCGTGCTTGTGGACGCCGGTGCAACGATGACGGTCCCCCTTCGCGTTCCTACTGCAGAATTGGGGTTCATCGGCACAGACCTGGATTACGTGGTGGAGCCGGGAACGTTTGGTCTCCGTGTCCAACAGCAGACCCTTGAATTTGAATTGAATTGAAAACAAACCTTACCTGATGAAGCATTTCTTCTTCATGGCCATGGCGCTTGGCCTCACAATCGGCGCATGTGCACAAAACTTGGTGGTGTTCCAAGTCGACATGAATGACTACTCCGGTTCTTACGGACAAGTGAACTTGAACGGCGGATTCAACGGATGGTGCGGCGGTTGCGCCGCGATGACCGACGACGATGGGGACAACGTCTACCAGTTGGAAGTTGATTTGGCCCCCGGCACCTACGAGTACAAGTTCACCTTGGACGGGTGGAGCCAGCAGGAAATGTTCGAGGACGGCGACGCGTGCACCAGCACCATTGACGGTTTCGTGAACCGGACCATCGACGTCACTGGATCGACCACGTTGGATGTCGTTTGCTACAACAGCTGCGGCGCATGCGACGGCACCGGTGGTGGTGGCGGTGGTGGTGGTGGTGGCGAAGGAGGCAACATCACCTTCCAGGTGGACTTGAGCGAATACACCGGCGCGTACGCGATGGTGAACTTGAACGGCTCGTTCAACGGCTGGTGCGGCGTTTGCGCCGAGATGACCGACGACGACGGCGACAACACCTACGAGTTGACCATTGAAAACTTGCCTGCCGGCATCATTGAATACAAGTTCACCTTGGACGGATGGACTGTGGATGAACAGTTCGCTGGAGGCGAGCCCTGCACCTTGACCACGGGTGAATACGTGAACCGCGTGCACGAGGTGACGGGCGACGCCACCTTGGATGCGGTGTGCTGGAACGTGTGCACCTTGTGCAATGCAGAGCCTGTGCCCGGATGCATCGATGCGACGGCGTGCAACTACAACGCCGACGCCACAGTAGACGATGGTTCATGCGTCTACGGAGACGGACCTGAAGCAGGTTTCAGCGTGATGGATGCCATGTGCCACGACGGCATAGGGTCGGTGATGTTGGATTCTGCGACTGTGGAGATTGCCGGGGCCACCTTCAGCGTGGGCGGCATGGCCATTGAGAATGGCATGATGGAAATTGCGGCGGGCACCCACATGTTGGTCGCCACAGGAGCGGATGGTTGTTCCAACGAGACCGAATTCACTGTGAACGCCCCAGAGGAGCTGGTGATTGAAGTGACCTTGGTGAGCCAAGACTCAGGTGCCGGCGATGGACAGGCTTCGGCAGACGTGTCTGGCGGAACTCCGGAATATGTGGTCGTGTGGACCAACATGACTGGCATTGAGGTGAGCCCCGATTCTTTGGTGAGCGGCTTGTACACCGCCATTGCCACCGACGCCAACGGCTGCACGGCATCTGCCAGCTTGACCATGACTGTGGACGGCATTGAAGATGTGGTGTCTTTGGAAGGTGCTGTGTTCCCTGTGCCTGTAGTTGACCAATTGAACATTCGCTTGGCCACCCCGCTCTTGGGCGACGCCACCGTGGATGTGCGCGACATGCAGGGCCGTTTGGTGGCGACACTCGCCATGCGCACTGCCCAGCAGCACGTCGTAATCGACGCCGCTTCATGGGAGGCTGGTGTGTACTCTGTTCAAATTTCAACTGAGGGAGCTCGCGCTTCCTGGAGCTTCGTGAAATGATTCAACGCTTGACTTCGCTTGCCGCCCTGATCTTGCTCTTCGGAGTGAGTTCAGGGCTGTGGGCCCAAACCATCTCCGTGGGTGGAACCGTCGTGGATGGGGACATGCCTTTGCCGGGGGTGTCAGTGACGGTGAAAGGCTCTTACGCCGGCACCGCCACCGACCTCGACGGAAAATTTGCCCTGACTGCGGAATCAGGGGCCACGTTGGTGTTTTCCTACATCGGATAAC
>CAJWII010000045.1 GCA_913041065.1 uncultured Flavobacteriales bacterium | reverse complement strand
TGCGTCGTCCGGAGTCTTGACGGCTCTGAGTATGGCGCCGGTGCGGTTGGGGTACGCAAACAATCCCTTGGCGTGGCGTTTCACCCACCGCATTCCCCACAAGTGGGGCGACGGGACGCATGAGGTGGAGCGTCATCTCGGGTTGCTTGCCGCGTTCGATTCGGAGGCATTCAAGCAGGGCGGGGGCAACCCCAAATTGCACCCCGCGGAAGCTCATCTGGCAGAAGCGGAGGCGCTGGGCGCCCAAGGGGCGCTGTTGGTCATGCCCGGCTCGCAATGGGCCACCAAGGCCTGGCCTGAAGGGCAGTTCGTCAAATTGCTGGACCGCCTTCAAGGGCCGGTGTTGCTCATGGGGGCACCGTCGGAGCACGACCTCTGCGCCCGCTTGGCCGAAGGCCGAGACCATGTCAACAACTGCGCGGGGACGCTATCCTTGCTTGGGTTGGCGGCTGCGGTGGGCATGGCCCGTGGCGTGGTCGCGAACGACAGCGCACCGTTGCACGTGGCGTCCGCCATGGACACGCCCACCGTGGCATTGTTTGCCAGTACGGTGCCCAGGTTTGGCTTTGGGCCTCTTGCTTCCCAACACAGGGTGGTGGAACCCACCCCAGAGCTGGCCTGTCGACCTTGTGGGATGCACGGTCGGAAGCTTTGTCCGGAAGGTCATTTCCGCTGCGGATGGGAGTTGTCCGTGGAGGACGTGCAGCAAGCGATTCAGGAGGTGTGCGCTGGGGATGAAGTGTGAATAAATCCAGCCTGTTTCAGGGTGTTTCCGGGGGCATCGTCGTCATCTTCGTAGTCCAACAATCGTATGATGCAGTTTATCGTATCCAGCAACCTTCTGCTCCGTCAGCTCCAAACTTTGAGCGGCGTCTTGAGCAACAGCAACACCTTGCCGATTCTCGACCACTTCTTGTTCGAGTTGTCCCCGGGCGAGTTGGCGATGACGGCTTCCGATTTGGAGACCACCATGTCGTCCAAAATGGAGGTTCGTACCGAGGACACCGGGGCCATCGCCGTGCCGGCGCGGATGCTGCTCGACATTTTGAAAGCATTCCCAGACATCCCATTGACGGTGAAGGTCGATCCGGCCACCTACGCATTGGAGCTCACCAGCGACGCTGGCAAGTACAAGTTGACTGGGGCCAACGGCGACGAGTTCCCGCAATCGCCCGCGTTGGAGGGTGCTGTGGGGGTGGATATGGCGGCCGGCACGCTGGTCACTGCGATCAACCGCACGTTGTTCGCGGCCGGGAGCGACGACCTGCGTCCCGTGATGAGTGGCTTGTTCTTTGAGCTGTATTCTGACAACGTGCGGTTTGTGGCCACCGACGCGCACCGCTTGGTGCGTTATGCCCGGACGGACGCTTCCGCGCCAGAAACGGCGTCCTTCATCGTGCCCAAGAAGCCGTTGACCTTGCTCAAGAATGCGGCGTCTTCTGCCGAAGCGGTGAACATCTCCTTCACGGACAGCAACGCATGCTTCACGTTTGACGACGTGGTGATCATGTGCCGCTTGATTGAAGGGAAGTACCCCAATTACGAGGCGGTCATACCCAAGGACAACCCCAACCGAATGACCATCAACCGCGTGGCGTTTTTGCAAGCCATTCGCCGTGCGGCCATCTTCGCCAACAAGACGACCCACCAAGTGCGCTTGCGCATCGCGGGAAGCGAATTGACTGTGAGTGCAGAGGATTTGGACTTCGCGAACGAGGCCACAGAGCACCTCGCGTGCAGCTACCTGGGCGAAGACATGGAGATCGGGTTCAACAGCAAGTTCTTGGTGGACATGCTCAACAACCTTGAAGCCGAGGAAGTCAACCTTGAATTGAGCGCCCCCAACCGTGCAGGAATCATCCGTCCGAGCGAGCCCGAAGAAGCGGGTGAAGATGTGTTGATGCTGGTGATGCCGGTGATGCTCAACAGCTGATTCCCTTCAAGACGTGCTCGGCGGATCGAACGTCGGGATGCCCGTGTTGGACTGAAAAGAGGAGGAGGTCGCGGCCTGTTCCTCTTTTTCTTTTTGGGCCAACGTGTCCGGGTGGTCCGGGTGGGCGCGCACCCACCACTCGGGCAACGGCGCGTCCTCGGGCTCTTTCTCAAATTGGTACATGGGGTCCTGTGGCCCCTGACGCCGGTACAGGATGGCCAACGCCACGCCGACAATCGCCCCGCTGAGGTGCCCTTCCCAGCTGACGTGGTCGTCGATGGGCAACATCCACCAGACGATGCCCCCGTACAGAAACGCCACAGCCAAGCTCACCCTGAGCAGCATGCGGTTGTTTCGGATGACGCCACTCATGAACAGGAAAGCCGCCAGTCCGTAAATGAGTCCGCTGGCACCGATGTGGTTGCCGTCCACGGCGAGTCCCCAAAGCAAGAGGCCACTGCACAGGAACAGCCACACCCAAACCCGGAGGGCGATGCTCCGGTAGAAGTAAAACAGGAACCCGTTGAGCGTGAAGAAACTCATGGTGTTGTTCCACAGGTGCCCGAGATCGCCATGAAGGAAGGGGTAGGTGAAGATGCCACGCAGCCCATCCCATTGTCGGGGGTGCATCCCGTGTTTTCGCCAGCCGAGCTCGAGCATGTCATTCAAGGCGTAAACCCCCCAAATGGCCAGCAAAAAGGCCATGGTGAACCACAGTGCGTAGGTGATGCGCATGCGGTCGGTGATCGTGCGTGGGGTGGAAGGAGGGGAGATGCTTGGGCTCACAGAATGGAAGATAGGGCGATTAACACAACCAATGTGAAAACTGCGCTCGGGGTCTCCGACAGGGTGTGAAGGTGGCCGGTAGCTTTGGAGCAGACCTAACAATCTGCCAGAATGCAACCCAACGAAATTCACGCGCTGATTCAATTGCTTGACGACCCGGACGAGGGGGTGTACAAACACGTGAGGGAGCAGCTGTTGGCTCGAGGCGCTGAAGTGCTGCCGGCCTTGCTCGAGTCCCGAGAGGCCCACGCCCACTGCCCTGAACACGAGCGTCGCATGGACGAGTTGGTGAATGGATTGCACGGCTCTTACGTGCACCAGGGCTTGCGAGACTGGTTCGACAGCGGGGCAGAGAGCGCCATCGAAGGTGCGCTGTGGGTGCACAAGGCGGCCGATCCCCTCTTGGATATGGATGAAGTCCGCGAAGCGTACGCCAAGCTAAAGCGGGACGTTTGGCTTGAATTGAATGAGGAATTCACGGCACTTGAGCAAGTGCGCATCCTCAACCACATTTTGTTTGACGCCGAGGGATACACCAACGCCAAAAGCGGCCAGCCCGACCCCAAGAATGCCCTCGTGGGTCATGTGCTCGGAGAGAAGAAAGGCAATCCGCTTGGGTTGGGGATCTTGTACTTGAGCTTGGCCCAAGATTTGAACCTTCCCATCCACGGGGTCAACCTCCCCAACCACTTCATCCTTTGCTATTGCGACGAGCACCATGTGCATCATGAATTGGCGGCGCCCGACAACCAAACGCCAGGCGGAGTGCTGTTTTACATCAACCCTTTCAGCCAGGGCACGGTGATCAACAAGGCCGAGGTGAGCGAGTTTTTGAGCCACCTGGAGTTGCCCGTGGACGAGAAGAACTGCGGGCCTTGTGGCAGCGTAGACATTGTGCGTCGGTTGATTGGCAACGTGGCGTACGGGTTCGAGCGCAACGGCTTCATCCGTCAGGCGGAGAAGATGCGCGAGTTGTTGCTGTTTGTGGAAAGCGGCGCCACAGAGACGTCCACGACCGAGACGTCGACCGACATGGACGACCACAACGACGACTCAGCGCTCGGCGGAACTCACTGACCTTCAAACGCAATAGAATGTAAAGGCGCGGTGGAACCGCGCCTTTTGCGTTACTTTGGTCGAAACGACAAGCCATGTGGACAGAACGTGACAACCGACTTGTGCGGGAATTCCGGTTCAAGGATTTCCAAGAAGCCTTCACCTTCATGACGCGAGTGGCCTTTTTGGCCGAGTCCCACGCCCACCATCCGACCATGGTGAACACGTTCAGTTACGTGCGTGTGGAGCTGCACACCCACGACGCCGGAGGTGTCGTGACCGGAAAGGACCACGAGCTTGCCCAAGACATCGACGCTCTGCTCCAATAACCAAAGTCTTGGAGACGAAAAAAGCCACCCCTCGGGGTGGCTTTTTTCGTGCAGTGAGTCGAGCCCTTACTTGGTCTCGGCGGGGTTTACAAACGCCTTGATCTTCAAGATCGTTTGGGCAGGGTCTGTGTTGGCGTTGATGGTGACCGTCTTGGTCTGGTTGTTCTTCTTGCCCTTGGAGTTGAACTTGACTTCAATCTCACCTTGTGCGCCAGGAGCGATGGGGGTTTTGGGGCACTGAGGCACAGTGCATCCACAAGAACCTTTGCACTTCTCGAGCAATAGGGGCTCGGAGCCTGTGTTGGTGAATGAGAACACGTGGGTCACGGCGTCCCCCTCGTCCAAGGTGCCGAAGTCGTGCTCGTAGGTTTCGAAGACCATGGACGTGGTCGGGCCGGCAGGCGCTTGGGCCGCGTCCTTGGCAGGATCAAAGGCTTGGGGCTTGGCGTTGACCGCCGGTGTGGCAGGCGTGGCATTGTCTGAGCCTGTCATGGGCTTGGACTCCACGGCGGTGCTGCCGCCTTCGTTGCATGAAGCGAATCCGAGCGTCAACGCGGCCAGAATCACTGTGGTGAATGAAAAACGCATGTGTAGAAAGATTGATTTTGAGTCAAAAATACGAGGCCTTCTCAGAAGGTCTTGTGGGCGAGGTTCACAGACTTGAACGTGCCGTCGTTCAAAACGCGGATGGCCTCTTGGAGGCTTTCGTTCAAGCCGCCAATTACACGGTAAAACGTCCGGCTGTTGTAGATGTTCCTGCCATAGAAAGCTTTGAGTCTCATTTCAATGGCGGGCAACGAGCGTGCCCATTCGACGTCGTCCACCGCCACGCCTTCCTCCACAACGAACTCTTTGAAGGCGGTCATCTCGTTTTGGGTGAAGGTCATGTCCTCCACGAAGTCGTCTTCCGAGGCGTGACGTGCCTCCCAAGACGCCCGGTCGGCGTCCACCTCCGTGAGGGCGTAGCGGCTGCACAGCCCCTTGCGCAAAATGCGGCTGAAGGTGGAGGAGTTGAAGGTGGTGTCAAGCGGAACGAACAGGTCGGGCAAGATGCCGCCACCTCCATAAACGGGCCGGCCTTGGATGCGGGTGGCGTGCATCAAGCTGTCGGGCAGCTCAAGGCTGTCCAGGCTGAGCAGTTCGCCGCGCTCGTAGCGCTCAAACTTCTCCTTGCGGTAGGCTTCGACGCCATCGTCGTAGGGCTTTTGGATGCATCGTCCAGCTGGGGTGAAGTACTTCTGCACGGTCAAACGCACGGCGCTGCCGTCGGGAAGCCGCATGGGGCGCTGGACCAATCCCTTCCCGAAGCTGCGACGTCCCATCACCAAACCACGGTCCCAATCTTGCACGGCGCCCGACACGATTTCACTGGCGCTGGCCGAGGCTTCGTCGATGAGCACCACAAGTCTCCCTTTCTCAAACAGGCCTCTGTATTGGGCGAAGGTGTCTTCCCGTTCGAAGGCCCTTCCCTCCGTGTATACAATGAGCTTGTCGCCGCTCAAAAACTCGTCGGACATGGCGATGGCCGTGCGGAGCATGCCGCCGCCGTTGCCTTGCAGGTCGAGGATGAGGTCTTTCATGCCCTGGTCTTTCAAGTCAAGCAGCGCCTCTCGGAACTCGTTCATGGTGGTTTTGGCAAACCGGCTGACCTTGACGTACCCCACCCTGTCGTCCAACATGTGGGCGGCGTCGATGCTGTAAATCGGAATCTTGTCCCGGACGATGTCGAATGTGATGAGCTCAGGCTCTCCATCGCGTTTCACGCCCACCTGCACCACGGTGCCCTTGGTGCCCTTCAGCAGCTTCATGACGTCCTTGTTGGTGATGCCAATGCCGGCGACGTTTTTGCCGTCGACTTCCACAAAGCGGTCGCCTGACCGGATGCCGAGGCGTTCAGAAGGACCGCCGCTGATGGGGGACACCACCATGATCGTGTCCTTGAAGATGTTGAACTGAACGCCGATGCCTTCGAAGTTGCCGTTGAGGGGCTCGTCCGCCTGCTTGAGTTCCTCCGCAGAGAAGTACACCGAGTGCGGGTCGAGGTCCTCGAGCATCTTCACAATGGCCTGCTCAGTGAGCGCTTGGACGTCGACGCTGTCGACGTACAGTTGGCCGATGTACCGCATGAGGGTCCCAAACTTTTGGGTCGCTTCCTGCGGGGTCATGTTGTCGGGCGAGTCAGTTTGGGCCTGCGAGGAGGCTGGGGTGAGCATCGCAATGAGCAATGCCCAAACGGGCAGACGGGAAGTGCAAAAAGAAGAGGTCATGGGTCCGTGAAAATACGGGAGAGAAGCGCAAGTGAGGGTATCTTGGGGTCCATGATTGCAAAGGGAATTGAAGGAATTTGGCAAACCGCAAAATCCGCGGTGGGCTTGGCGTTGGGTCTGGTGGTTTGGACCGGGGCATGGGCCCAGGCTGAACTGGTGGTGAACACCCCAGATTTGTCGGAAGCGACCGCCATGATGGAGGACCGTTCTGAGAAGGAGGGCAGGGACATGGTTGGCATGGTGCTGCCCGCCCAGGCCGATTTCTTTGAGCTGGCGGACCGCGATGTCAGCGACGGTCACGAGGTTTGGACCTTGACCGTGCGGGCGGAAGGAGCAGTCGGCGTGAACGTGTATTTCGACGTGTTTCATGTGCCTGCAGGTGCCGAGCTGTACTTCTCCACGCCGGAATCCAAATTCGAGGAAACCTGGGTGAACGGTCCTGTCACGTCCATCGAAAACAACGACCACGGCCGTTGGGTCAACCGAGACGTTCCTGGGGACGAGGTGGTGATGACGTACCGCGCCCCAGTGGGACTCACGGAGGCCGCGACGTTGCGGATTTCTGGGGTCGGGTACTTCGCCCGTCACATGCATTACCCCGAGCCATGGGCCTCGGCCATTGAGCGAGGTGGGGCGGAAGCGTGTCAGGTGAATGTGAATTGCCCTGAGGGCGACAGCTGGGAGTGTGACAAGTCGGCCGTGGTCCGATTGCAAATCACCCAGAACGGTGGAGTGTATTTCTGCTCGGGCTCCATGGTCAACAACACCGCTTTGGATTGCCGACAGCTGTTGCTGAGCTCTTTCCACTGCGTCAACGACGTGGACGAGGACGAGTGGGCTTTCCTTCAGGTGCGTTTCAACTACCAGGGTGCCGGGTGTGCCTCAACGTCGTCCACGTTTGCTCCCCAGCGTACCGGGGTGATTCATCTCGGGGACAGCAACGACATTGCGGGCAACGGCAACATCAGCGGAAGCGACTTCGTGCTGGTGGAAGTGGAGGACAACATCCCCGATTCGTGGAATCCGTTCTTCGCCGGGTGGGACGCCACAGGGTTTGGCGGCAACGAGGGGGTGGGCATCCACCACCCGTCTGGCGACTTGAAAAAGATCAGCAGCTTCAGCAACTCGCTTTCCAACAGCAATGCCTATGCGATTGGGGCGCACTGGCGCGTCACGTGGTCGCCCACGGAGACCGACCACGGCGTGACGGAAGGGGGGTCTTCAGGCTCGCCCATCTTTGACGAGAACCACCGGATTTTAGGCACGCTCACGGGTGGGGCGTCGTTCTGCTCGTCGCCCTATGCCCCTGACTACTACGGGAAGATGAGCTACCACTGGGATGGCAGCAACCCCACGCCGGCCAGCCAAAAGTTGAACGTCTTGTTGGACCCGGTGGGGACAGGTGAAGAGCGTCTGGACGGCAGTTACCGAAATGTGGCGGAGGACGGCACCGTGACGTGTGACGCGTTCGACGCGTGCGAAGCCACGGCTGTGGAAGAAGCGTTTCTGTCGGGCTTGACGGTGGCGCCCAACCCCACGACAGGTCGGGTCGACGTGCACATTCCCGAGGGCCATGCCTTGGTCAAGGTGCAAGTGTTCGACGCCATGGGGCGTGCTTTGGAGGTGCACGAAGGTGCAGCTGTGCTCGGACGCTTGTCGCTGGATTTGCAGGCATGGGGCGAGGGCATGCGCTACCTCACGTTGACGTCGAGCGAAGGCTGGAGCACCACCCGCAAGGTGCTTGTCAGCGGAGCCAAGTGAGTTGGTTGCGCTTCACGCGCGTCTTGAAAGCCCCGAACATCACAGTCACGTGGTCGCCTTGCACGGCCACCACGTCCCCGCGTTCCTGACCGGTACGAAGCCGGACCAGAGAGCCCACCACAATCTTGTCCGATTGGTGGTTGGGTCGGCGCTTGGCGGCCTTGGTCTTGGCTTTCTTGGAGGGTTTCTCGGCCTTGACTTTCTCCTTGGCCAGGTAGGTATTCACCTCTTCCAGAAGAGCTTTGTTGGCCTTGCCTGACTCGAAGCGGTCCACAAATTGGCTGAGCTTGGTGCCTCGGACCCGCGCCGTGTTGAGCTGGTCGAATTGGTCGTTCAGATTGCGTTCCTTGTCCTCCAGCGCAGACTGCAAGCGCTCTGCTTCGGCCGTGGCCTTTTCCGCTTCGAGTTCCGCGCGCAGTTGACGGTTCGTGAGCTTCGCCAGCTTGGACTTCTCCTTATGCAAGTCGCCCAACAGTCCGTCCAATTCCACTCTTCTTTTGTCCAGCTTGCTTTTGGCGCGCTCAATCAAGGCGCTGTCGATGCCGTTGATCTCGGCCACTTCAAAGGTGAACGACGACCCAGGTTGCCCCACTTCCAATTGGTACATGGGCGCGAGGGATTCACGGTTGAAGAGCATGCTGCCGTTGAAGGCTTCGGGCAATTTGGCTGCCCGGGTCTTGATGTTGGCGTAGTGTGTGGTGACCACCCCAAAGCAGCCTTTGTCGTACAATTCCTCGAAGAACACCTCCGCCAGCGCCCCACCAAGTTCGGGGTCGGACCCTGTGCCAAATTCGTCCAAAAGCAGCAAAGAACGCGGGCCAGAAACCCCTAGGAAGTGCTTCATTCTTCCCAGTCGGTAACTGTATGTTGAAAGCTGGTTTTCAATGCTTTGGTGGTCTCCTATGTCGGGAAGTATTGCGTCGAATATGCCAGCTTCCGACGCGTTGTGGCAGGGGACGAGAAGCCCGCTTTGGATCATCATTTGCAACAGCCCCACAGTCTTCATGGTGATGCTTTTGCCCCCAGCGTTGGGTCCGCTGATGACCAGCATCCTTTGCTTGCGATGCAGTTCCACGTGCTGCGGATGCGTTTCCTTGCCAGCCAGGCGGTTGGTCACTTGCAGCAGGGGGTGGTAGGCCGACAACAGGTGAAGGCCAGGCTTCTTTCGAATTTGAGGCAGGCTGCCTTCGAGTTTGGACGCCAACCTGGCGCGTGTCGCGATCCAATCGAGTTCAGTCAACCCGCGTTGGTAGCCTTTGATTTGCGGCAAGTGCCTGCGGATGTTGCGCGTCAACACGCGCAGGATGTTCCGGATTTCCTTTCGTTCGTCGTCCTTGAGCATCTCCAGCTCGTGGTTGAGGGGGATGCATGCGCCTGGCTCAATGAACGTGACCGAGCCCGTGTTGGAAGACCCAAGCACGGCGCCATTGACTTGCCGCTTGTAGCTGCTCAACACGGCCAGGGCACGCCGCTCCTGCACGAAGCCCTCGCGGATGTCTGCGAGGAAGCCACGGTCTTGGACGTGCTTCATGGCCCGCAAGAAGGACCGGTTGATTTTGCGGCGCACCGCAGTCAGGTCCCCCCGAATGGATTCAAGCTCGGGCGAGGCGTTGTCTCGGATGTGTCCTTTCGCATCGAAGACCGCATCGATGGCTTCGATCAGCTCGGTGCTGGGCTCTTGGCCTTCCACCACCGCCTCCAGGCGCGGCCAAGGCATGTCGCTCTCAGCCAAAACCGTCAACACCTGGTTCATGATGCGCGACGCCGTGGAGATGCGTCGAAACCCGGTCTCGTCCAACACGCTGTCGCGCACGCCCAGGAGTTTGATTTCCCGCTTGAGCTCGTCGAATTCCAACATGGGCCATCCGGTTCCTCCAGAACGAATGCGCTGCATCTCCTCGGTTTCTTGAAGGGTGCGGATGACCCAGGCCCTGTCCTTGCTCGGGGTCAAGGTGCTTCCACGCTTTTCGCTGCTCTCGCATCCCGCCATTTCCCGCAACAACTCGCGGATGACGTCGAACTCGAGGTCCTCCGCAATCCGCTCGTCGAAATGGTCGATGTGTGCGCCGGGCTTCATCAGAAACCAGAATTGTTCAAGGCCTCGACTTGTTCAACGCCGAAGGCCAAAGCTTCTGCCATTTGGGCCGTTCGCGTGTCAGCGGTGTAGTCAAACCAGGTTGTGGTGGGATCTTTTTTGAACCACGTCATCTGCCGCTTGGCAAACTGACGTGTCCGCGTCACGATCCACTCAACGGTCTGATCCAAGGAGCATGTGCCGTCGAGGTGTTCGAAGAGTTCCTTGTACCCGACGGTGTTCAAGGCATTCTCGTGACGATGGGGGAGCAAGGCTTTGGCTTCTTCCAGCCACCCTGCTTCCATCATGTCGTGGGCTCGTCTTGCGATGCGCTCTCGCAATTCACGGCGTTCGGGGTTCAGTCCGATGGACACCACCCGCCAAGGACGTGGCTTGGGTTTTCCGTGGTGGAAGGAGCTGAACGGCTTGCCTGAGGTGAGGCACACCTCGAGGGCACGCACAACCCGCTGCGGGTTGGAGGCGTCCATGCGTTCGGCGTGTATGGGGTCAAGGGTCCGGAGCTTGTCCATGAGCGGCGTCAAGCCCTCCTCCTTGAGCCGTGCGTTCAAGGTGGTGCGCAAGGCCAAATTCGCGGGCAAAGGATCCAATCCACGCAGCGCGGCTTCCACATACATGCCCGACCCGCCTGCCAACACAGCGCTTCCGCGCGCCGCACACAACCCGGTCAGCACGGGCACAGCTTGGGCTTCAAATGCCCCAGCACTGAACAGCTCAGAAGGCGCGAGGAAATCCACGAAATGGTGCTTGGCCTCCGCCAATTCTTCCGAGGAAGGGTGCGCTGTCCCGATGGCCATGCCTCGGTAGACTTGGCGCGCGTCCGCGTTGACAATCTCGGTTTGGAGGTGTTGGGCCAAGGCGACCGCCAATTCGGTTTTGCCCGAGGCCGTGGGCCCCACGATGCTGACCACCACCCCCATGGGTCAAATCAATCCGTCGAGGTCGTCGATGGACAGGTGTTCGCTCCCAAAGTCGTCGTCGTCATCGTCGTCGTCGAGGTACGCGTCGATCTCGGGATCTCCGGTTCGGGTGGGCTTGCTGTCGTCCTCGCCAAAGTCCAAATCCATGCCGTCCAGGAGCTCGCCGTCCTTGCTGTCAAAGGCTGGAGGTGTCCCGAATTCGTGGCACAGCGCGGGGTAAGCCCCGTCCGGTTTGGCATCTTCCAGCGTCACCGGCTCCACGTAGAAACACCACATGCGCAAGAAATCATAGACGTAAATGGCGCGGCTGGCCAGCGACGGCACGAGGTCGCCCACCGTGCGCTGGGTCATGGCTTCTTCAGGTTGGTCTCCTGGCTCGGTCATGGGGTCGCTCATGTCCATCAGGGGGAATTCTTGTCCGCGAGTCCAGGATTCGTCGCTTTGGAAGAAGGACGCCATTTCACCAGCTTCCCATCCAAACGCATCCAACACCGCAAAATGCAAGTGCATCAAGGGGGCGTCGGTTTGGATTTCAATGTCCCGAAACACGTCTTCTTCCGTGTCCAAAATGACACGCAACCTGAGGATCTGCGCCATGCCACGAAGGTACGCCCGGTGTGGAGTAGTTTTGCCGTCATGATCACCCGACTTCTCAAGATTCTCGTGGCTGCCGCATCGGTCGCGTACACCGTGTTGTTGTACACCCAGGGCAGCTGGGGGTCGGCCGTCGGAATGACGCTCTTGTCCATTGTGCTCGTGCTGGTCAACTTCCGGAGTGTCCGCCTTGTGGTGGCGTTTGCCAACTTGCGTATGCAGCGCATGGAAGACGCAGTGAAATGGTTGAACCGCATCAAGCCCTCCCAGCTTTGGCCTGGTCAGCGTGGTTATTATCACTTTCTGTTGGGCAGCGTGACCATGCAGCACAACTTGATTGAAGCGGAATCCAACCTCCGCAAAGCCTTGAGCCTGGGCCTTCGTCAGGACCACGACAAGGCGGCCGTCAAGCTGAATTTGGCGGTGTGCTTGAGTGCCAAACAAGACCGCAAGCGCGCCATGGTGATGATTCAAGAAGCCAAGCGTCTCGACACCAAGGGTATGCTCAAGGGCGACATCAAGCAGGTCGAGGCGATGATCAAGAACCCGCGCGTGGTGCAGCGTGCCCGGCGCTGATTCAAAGGTTCAGCAGCCGCTCCAGATCTTCTTCGAGCCTGGCGTTGGCCAGGAAATTCCGCTCCAAATCCTCGGCGAATGGAAACGCCGTGTCCAAGCTTGCCGTGCGCGCCACAGGAGCGTCGAGCGCTTTAAAGCATCGCTCGTGAATGCGTGAGCTGATCTCCGCGCCAATGCCCCCTGTCATGGTGTCTTCGTGGAGGACCAAGGCCTTGCCTGTCTTGGTGACGCTGGCCGTGACAAGCTCTTCGTCCCAAGGCAGCAACGTGCGCAGGTCGATGACCTCCACGTCCCACTCGGGGTGCGCCGTCAACACCACTTCTGCCCACTGCACCCCCAAGCCGTAGGTGACCAAGGTGGCGTCCTGTCCTTCTTGGACGACGCGCCCCTTTCCAAACTCGATGAGGTAGTCCTCTTCGGGCACGGGGCCGGTCAGGCTTCGGTAGAGGTACTTGTGTTCAAAGAAGAGCACAGGGTTGGGGTCGTCGATGGCCATCCGCAGCAACCCCTTGGCGTCGCCCGGGGTGGAGGGGTAGGCGATCTTCAGTCCCGGCACGTGGAAGAACCACGCCTCCGTGCTCTGGCTGTGGTACGGTCCTGCACCGACCCCGCCGCCCGTGGGCATGCGCACCACGACGTCGGCCTTTTGGCCCCAGCGCCAATGAATCTTGGCGAGGTTGTTGACGATTTGGTTGAATCCGCACGTGACAAAGTCGCTGAACTGCATCTCGACCATGGCTTTCTTGCCGGCAATCGACAGCCCAAGACCTGCCCCCATAATGGCCGATTCGCACAACGGCGTGTTGCGGACTCGGCCTTCGCCGAACAGGTCGACGAAGCCGTCGGTGACTTTGAATACCCCTCCGTAAGGGCCGATGTCTTGTCCCATGAGCACCAAGCCGGGGTGGCGTTCCATGCTGGTGCGCAACCCTTCGGTGATGGCGTCGATGAACCGCAACTCCCTGCCCTGGGCATGCGGAACAGCCTCCAGTCCTTCGGGGGTGCCTGGGGCAAAACGGTCGGTCAGCTCTTCTGCAGTGGAGGCCTGGATGGATGGCTCCGCGGCGGCGTGCTTCAGTCCGTCTTGGATGCGCGCCTTGTGCTCCGCGGCCAAGGTTTCCTCAAAGGCCTCGTCCAAGATGCCC